>CAXHAT010000212.1:0-12843 GCA_964014485.1 uncultured Deferribacteres bacterium | reverse complement strand
CTCCAACACTCCAACACTCCAACACTCCAACACTCCAACACTCCAACACTCCAACACTCCAACACTCCAACGCTCTGAACTGACTCGATCAGAAAGTCATTCGGATTTTACATTCGCACAACATCTCGCCGGGGGTATATTTAAATGATGCGCAAGGAAGCGTCTCGCATTTAATCCTTCCAAGAACGGAACCTGTTTTCAAAATCAATTTCCCTGCTTTATAAGAACCGTCGCCGCTGAATGCGCGCGATCAATCTGTACGTTGTACCCGCAGCCGGAATATCTGTACGTCAACACGGAAACCGACAAGAACCGACGCCGAGGAAGGTCATGCTGAACAAACTCCGAGTCTTTGCCGCTTTTGCCGCCGCTTTTTCGTTAACCGCTCCAAATCTGGAAAACGTCCACGCACAAACCGTGACGCGCGGACCATACTTGCAAACCGGAACGCCGACAAGCGTCATCGTGCGTTGGCGCACGGACACGGCCGTAAACAGTCGGGTGCAGTATGGAACGGATGAACTCAATCTGAACTTGACGGTCGACGATTTGACCAGCACGACTGAGCACGAAATCGAGCTCACGGGGCTCTCGCCAAACACGGTTTATTATTATTCCATTGGCACGACGACGGCGACGCTGGCTTCGGACAGCAGCTATTTTTTCGAAACCAATCCCGCCGACGGCACGCGGCAGGCGTCGCGAATTTGGATCATCGGCGATTCGGGTACGGCGGATCAGGACGTCATGGATGTGCGCGACGCTTATGAAAATTACACTGGCGCGACGCATACGAATCTTTGGGTTATGCTCGGCGATAACGCTTACAATGTCGGCAATGACAGCGAATATCAATCAGCGGTGTTCGATATTTTTCCTGAAATGCTGCGCAAATCCGTGTTATGGCCCGCCTTCGGTAATCACGACGGCTTGAGTGCGGAGTCGCCGACGGAATCAGGGCCTTTTTATGATATTTTTTCATTGCCGCGCAATGCGGAATCCGGCGGTTTTGCCAGCGGAACGGAAGCGTATTATTCTTTCAACTACGCCAATATTCACTTTGTTTGCCTGAACTCGGAAGACATTCCCCGCGGCGTCAATGACGCGATGCTGACCTGGCTTGAAAACGATCTCGCCGCCAACACGCTGGACTGGGTCGTTGCCTTCTGGCATCATCCGCCATATTCGAAAGGGTCGCACGATTCAGATTCGGAAAACAGACTGATCCAGATGCGTGAAAACGCTTTGCCGATTCTGGAAAACGGCGGCGTTGATCTTGTTTTTACCGGGCACAGCCATTCCTACGAACGCTCGTACTTGCTCGACGGCCACTACGGCGATTCCGTGAGTCTTTTGCCTGAACACAAGCTCGACGACGGCGACGGACGCGAAGACGGCACGGGCGCTTACACCAAGGCGACGCTTGGCCCTGGCGCGCGTCAGGGTGCGGTTTATATCGTTGCGGGCAGCGGCGGGCAAACGAGCAGCGCGCCGCTGGATCATCCGGCGATGTATTATTCCGTTCTGGAACTCGGCTCCGTCGTACTGGACATTGACGGCGGACGTGCGGACGTGACTTATATCGACGAGCTCGGCAATACGCTCGACTACTTCACCATCATCAAAGGCGTGGGCGCTCCCGCCGCGCCGACGGGTTTGACGGCGACGACGGCGACCGTTTCATCAATCGACCTGGCCTGGAAGGACAACGCGACCGACGAGACCGGCTACAGTATCGAGCGCCACAGCGGGGACGGAAATTTTGCGGAAGTCGCCACAACCGGAGCGGATTTTATTTCATTCACCGATTCCGGGCTGATGCGCGGCACGACCTACACCTACCGCGTTCACGCCGTCAACGCAGCGGGCAATTCCGATCCGACGAATGAAGCTTCGGCGACGACTTTTGGGCAAACTTACATTGTCGCGGAAACCGGCGGTGATTTCACCACGATTCAAGCAGCTTTGAACGCGGCGCAGCCCGGCGATTCGATTGCCGTGCGCGAAAAAGCCTCGCCCTATTTTGAAAAACTCATTTTCCCGACCGGCGGCGACGCAGTTAACGGCCACATCGTTCTTTCCGCATACGCCAACGAATTCCCGATTCTCGACGGCACGGGCGTGGTCGGCGACAACATGATTTTTATCGACTCCAAGAGCTATATAAAAATTCACGGCTTTGAAATTCGAAATAACACAGGCGTGAGTGACGGCTCCGGTTTTCGCATGGTCGGCTCCGGTTCGCACATTGAATTTCGCAACAACGTCATCCACGACATTCGCGGAACGGACGCCATGGGGATTACGATTTATGGCGGGGCGTTTGACCCGATTTCGAACATCATTATCGACGGCAACGAAATTTACGACTGCGAACCTCTGCCGAGCGAAGCGCTCACAATTAACGGCAACGTCACCGATTTTGAGGTGACCAACAACATCGTGCGCGACGTCAACAACATCGGCATTGATTTCATCGGCGGCGAAACCTGGCTGCAACCGGATCAAACCAAAGTGGCGCGCAACGGAATTTGTCGCGGCAACACGGTTTATCGCGCGCGCGAAAACGGAACCGGCGGCTACGCGGGCGGGATTTACGTCGACGGCGGCAAGGACATCGTGATCGAAAACAATACCGTTTATGAATGCGATTTTGGCGTCGAAGTCGGCGCGGAAAACGCGGGTTTGATCACCAGCAATATCACTGTTCGCAACAATGTGCTCTACAACAACGACAAGGCCGGGCTGGTTTTTGGAGGCTACGACGCGACGGTTGGCTCGGTCGAAAACTGCTCTTTTACCAACAATGTTCTCTACAAAAACGACGTTTTGAACGAAGGCGTCGGCGAGGTCTGGATTCAGTTCGCCCAAAACAACGACCTGCGCAACAACATTTTCTACAGCACCGGCCAAAACGTGCTGCTCTATTCCGAAGGCGGCAACGTCAACAACACGCTCGACTACAACCTTTGGTACACGGAATCGGGCGCCGGCAGCGCGCAATTTACCTGGCAGAGCACCTGGTACGGCAATTTTAGCGATTTCCAATCCGGCTCCGGGCAGGACGCGAATTCAGTCTTTAACGATCCTCTTTTTGACGACGCGGCCAACGCCGATTTCCATGTCTCGCAAACATCGCCCGCTGTGAATGCCGGTGATCCAACTTTTGTCGCAGACGCCGACGAAACCGACCTTGACGGCGATATTCGCATCATCGACGGTCGCGTCGACATTGGCGCGGATGAAGTTCAGGTGATTCCGCCGCCGCTTGCGCCAAGCGCGCTCACGGCGAACGAGTTCGGCGCGTATCAAATCGATCTTGCCTGGACGGACAATTCTTTCGATGAAACAGGCTTTCGACTCGAACGCCATTCCGGCGACGGCAATTTCGCAACCGTTGTTGTCGTAGCGGCAAATGTGACGTCTTATAGTGACGTCGGGCTTGCACCGGCCTCGACTTACACCTATCGCGTCGTCGCGACAAGCAATGCCGGCGACTCGGATTTTTCGAACGCAGCTTCCGCGACGACAACGGATGAGTGCGTCAACCAGGACGTTAATCTCGCTTTGAACAAAGCGACGACGGCTTTTTCAACCGATGCGCCGGACAATCCTGAAAACGCGACCGACGGCGACGACGGCACGCTCTGGCGCAGTGACGATGTTCAAACCGGCGTGGCCGAGTGGCTTAAAGTTGATTACGGCAGCTTCGTGCAAATTGATAGTGTGATCATTGACTGGCAGGACAAGGATTATGCTGAAGCTTACGAAGTTCAAATGTCCGATGACGACGTGAATTGGACGACGACATTCGTCGCTTCCAAGAACGACGAAGGCGTGGAAACCCATGTTTTTACGCGAACGACCGGCCAGTACTTGCGCATTTATATGACGCAAAATCGGAAATCGACCTACAAGATCGCGGAAGTGGAAACGTACGGCTGCGATAACGCCGGCGGTTCACCGCAACCGCCCGCGGCGCCGTCCGGCTTATTTGCAACAGCAAACGGCACGTCACAAATCGATCTTTCCTGGACGGACAATTCGTTGAATGAAACCAGCTTCAAAATCGAACGCCACGACGGCGACGGCAATTACGTCGAAATTGCGAGTGTTGGAGCGGGTGTAACGAATTTTAACGATACGGGATTGAGCGCCTCGACGACGTATAATTATCGTGTGCGCGCCAGCAACGGCGCAGGCCATTCAGGCTATTCCAACGTCGCCGTTGCAACGACGGCCGATCCGCCGCCGCCCGCCGCGCCGTCCGGTTTGACCGCAGCGGCGAACAGCGCTTCGCAAATCGATTTGAGCTGGACGGACAATTCTTCCAATGAAACCGGCTTCAAAATCGAGCGCCATTCCGGCGACGGCAATTTTGTCGAGATCGCCGTTACCGCCGCGAACATCACGAGCTACAACAACACCGGATTGAGCGCCTCGACGAGCTACACTTATCGCGTGCGCGCCACGAACGGCAACGGCGATTCGAATTATTCCAACGAAGCTTCGGCCACGACCGACGCAGCGCCAACGCCGCCCGCCGCTCCCGCAACCCTGACTGCAACGGCGAACGGCGCATCGCAAATCGATCTTTCGTGGACGGATAATTCAAATAATGAAGATAATTTCAAAATCGAGCGTCATGCGGGCGACGGCAATTTTGCTGAAATCGCAACCGTTGGTGCGAACGTGGTCAGTTACAACGACACGGGCTTGAGCGCGAGCACGACCTACACTTATCGCGTGCGCGCCAGCAACGGCGTCGGCGACTCCGGCTATTCGAACGAAGCCGCCGCAACGACGGACGCACCTCCGCCACCGCCCGCCGCACCAAGTAGTTTGACTGCGACAGCGAATGGCGCATCCCAAATCGATTTGAGTTGGACGGACAACGCCAACAACGAAACCGGTTTCAAAATTGAGCGCCATGCCGGGGACGGTAATTTCGCGGAAATTACAACAATCGGCGCGGACGTGACCGGCTATAACGACACGGGTTTGAGCGCAAGCACAACCTACACTTATCGCGTGCGCGCAACCAACGACGCTGGGGATTCCGGCTATTCCAACGAAGCTTCGGCAACGACGAACGACCCGCCGCCCCCCGCCGATCCCTCCGCTTTAACCGCGACGGCGAACGGCGTTTCACAGATTGATCTTGCGTGGACGGACAATGCTTCCGACGAGTCGAACTTCAAAATCGAACGTCATTCCGGCGACGGCAATTTTGCCGAAATCGCGACGGTCGGCGCGAATGTGACCGGCTACAGCAATACCGGCTTGAGCGCCAGTACAACGTACACCTATCGCGTGCGCGCCAGCAACGGCAACGGCGATTCGGGCTATTCCAACGAAGCCGCCGCGACGACGGACGATCCGCCGACCGCGCCTGCTGATCCGAGCGGGCTCACCGCAACGGCCAACGGTTCTTCGCAAATTGATTTAAGCTGGAGCGACAATTCAAACAACGAGGACGGCTTCAAAGTTCAGCGTCACAGCGGCGACGGGAATTTTGCTGAAATCGCAACTTTGGGCGCTGACGTTGCGAGTTACAACGACATTGGCCTGAATGCCGAAACGACTTACACTTATCGCGTTTTCGCTTTTAACAACGAGGGCGACTCCGGCTTCTCCAACGAGGCTTCCGCAACAACCGACGCGGCGCCGGTGAATTGCACGCCCGGCGAAAATCTGGCCTCGGGCAACACGATGACGGCTTCTTCACAAGACCCGGACGATCCGCCTTCAAACACCAATGACGGTGACGTCGATTCCTACTGGCGCAGCGACGACGTGCAGTCCGGCGTGCCTGAGTGGCTCAAAGTCGATTTTGGTGAAATCGTAACCGTGGACAGCGTGGTGATCAATTGGGAGAGCAAGGATTACGCGGAAGTTTATGAAATTCAGCATTCGACCGACGATGCGAACTGGACGGTTGTGGTGAGCGCGACAAAGAACGACAAAGGAATCGACGAGCATACCTTCGCCGCCGCTTCCGCGCGCTACGTGCGCTTGCACATGACGCAAAACAACAAATCGACCTATCGCATCAACGAATTCGAAGTTTATGGCTGCTCCGGCGGCGGAACGCCCACGCCCCCCGCTGCGCCGACGGCCTTGTCAGCCAGTGCAAACGGCGTTTCGCAAATCGATTTAAGCTGGACGGATAATTCGAACAACGAGGACGGCTTCCGCATTGAACGTCATTCCGGCGACGGCAATTTCGCCGAGATCGCGACCGTCGGGGCGAACGTGACGAGTTTCAGCAGCACTAGTTTGAACGCGAGCACAACCTACACCTTCCGCGTGCGCGCTTACAACGGCGCCGGGAATTCGAACTATTCGAATACGGCCAGTGCAACCACGGACGCGCCGCCGCAACCGCCCGCCGCTCCGAGCGGCTTGACTGCGACGGCCAACGGTGCTTCACAGATCGATTTGAGTTGGATGGACAATGCAAATAACGAGGATAATTTCAAAATCGAGCGACACGCCGGTGACGGCAATTTCGCCGAAATCGCCACGGTTAGCGCAAATGTGACGAGCTACAACGACACGGGCTTGAGCGCGAGCACGACCTACGCTTATCGCGTCCGCGCGAGCAACGGCGTCGGCAATTCGGGCTACTCCAATGAAGCTGCGGCCACCACGGATGCGCCGCCCCCGCCGCCCGCCGCACCAAGTGGTTTGATCGCGACGACGAATGGCGCATCCCAAATCGATTTGAGTTGGACGGACAACGCCAACAACGAAGACAATTTCAAAATCGAGCGCCACGCGGGCGACGGCAATTTCGCCGAAATCGCAACCGTCGGCGCGAATGTGACCAGCTACGACGACACGGGCTTGAGCGCGAGCACGACCTACGCCTATCGTGTGAGAGCGGGCAATGGCGCAGGCAATTCGGGCTACTCGAACGACGCTTCGGCAACGACGGACGATCCGCCCCCGCCGCCCGCCGATCCGTCAGGTTTGACCGCGACGGCGAACGGTTCTTCCCAAATCGATTTGAGTTGGACGGACAACGCAAACAACGAAGATAATTTCAAAATCGAGCGTCACGCTGGCGACGGCAATTTTGCCGAAATCGCAACCGTCGGCGCTAACGTGACCAACTATGACGACACGGGCTTGAGCGCGAGTACGACCTACACTTATCGCGTCCGCGCGAGCAACGGCGTCGGCGATTCGGGCTATTCGAACGAAGCCTCAGCGACGACTGAAGATTCCGGCGTTGATCCCAACACCAATTTGGCCCTGAACCAACCTGCGACTGCGTCAAGCGTCGCCTCATCCTTTGTCGCTTCAAACGGCAACGATGGTAACGAGAGTACGGCTTGGGGAACGAGAAACGTAAGCAGCAACCAGTGGCTGCGCATTGATTTGGGTTCGCCGCAGCCGGTTGGCCGCGCGATAGTCCGGTGGAACAGTTCGCGCTTTGCGACGAGCTATGAATTCCAAGCTTCCGATGATGACGTTAACTGGTTCACGATCTATTCGACCACGAGCGGCGCTTCTGGAAATCAGGAATTTACCTTCACGCAAACCACGGCGCGCTACGTTCGTCTGCTCGCAACCGGCTTTAATCAATCAAGTCTCGCCGTTAACGAACTGGAAGTTTATTCTGGTCCGGCGGTCAGTAAGCGGTCAACTGTAAACAGTGAACCGTTAACTGCAAGCGAAGATGCATCTTCAGTTTACAGTTCACAGTTTACGCCGACCAAATTCGCGCTGCATCAAAACTATCCGAACCCGTTCAATCCGAACACCACGATTCAATTTGATTTGCCGAAAGCGGGGCATGTCTCGCTCAATATTTACAACAGCACGGGACGACTCGTGCGCATACTTGTTTCCGGCAATTTCGCTCCCGGCGCACACAAAGTTGTTTGGGATGCAAGAGATGAGTCGGGTGTTCGTGTGGCGAGCGGACTTTATTTTTACACGATCAAAATCGGTCAACAGTTTTCGGCGCAGAAAAAGCTCTTATTAATGAAGTAAACCGTTTTGAGTCCGACGTTTGATAAAGCGACAGTATCGAAAATTCATTCAGAGAAGGAGAAGACCATGAGGAGAGTTAAACAACTGTTGACGCTTACTTGCAGTGTTGTGTTCACGATGGGTTTGTTTCTCAATTCTGCAGCGGGACAGACCATCACTGAAATCATTGACATAACCGGTGACGGCGCAGGAAACGGATTCGAAGGTCCGGACGAATTCAGCATCGTCGTGGACGGATCCGGTAACGTTTACGTGTCCGGAAGCGGTAGCTCTAACGTTTTTAAAATCACGCCCGGCGGTACGATTACAGAGCTTATTGATGTGACGGGCGACGGCGGCGGTAATTTTCTGGTATTTCCTCGCGGTGTAGCCGTAGACGCTTCCGGTAATGTCTACGTAGCAGGGGAAATTACCAACAATGTTTTCAAGATTACGCCCGGCGGCGTAATCACTCAGATCATTGACGCCGCTGGCGACGGAAGCGGAAATACTCTTTTAGCACCTAAGGACGTTGCCGTAGATGCGTCCGGGAACGTCTACGTAACTGGCCTGACCCCGAACGCCTTTAAGATCACGCCCGATGGCGTCATTACCGAGATCATTGACGCGACAGGGGATGGCAACAGCAACACGCTTGTTCATGCTTATGGCGTTGCTGTAGACGCTTTCGGAAACGTTTTTGTGGCTGGACTGGCTTCCAGCAATGTCTTCAAAATTACGCCCGGCGGCGCTATTACCGAAATCATCGACGCCGCAGGCGACGGCGCCGGGAATACCCTGATCGGCCCTCACGACGTCGCTGTCGATGCTGCGGGCAACGTGTATGTCTCGGGGCATTTTTCGCATAACGTTTTTAAGATCACGCCCGGCGGTGCGATTACGGAAATAATTGACGCCGCCGGCGATGGCGCAGGCAATAGTCTGCAACTGGCGACGGGCTTAGCCGTCGACGCTTTTGGCAACGTCTTCGTTACGGGTAAGACTTCCGATAATGCGTTCAAGATCGCCCCTGACGGAACCATTACGCAGATCATCGACGCTTCCGGCGACGGCGGAGGCAATGGACTTGAAAATACGCTTAGTCTTGCGGTTGGCGCCCCTGGTCATGTTTTCGTGACAGGATCGAGTACAGACAATGTCTTTAAGATCGTGATCCCTTTGACCTCAACGGAGGTCATCACGCAACAGTGTGCAGAACTGCAGGCATTGATTGACGACTCAGGAACGCCGCCTGATGCGATTGAGCCTCTGGAAGACGCAAAGAACGCCCTCGAAGAAGCGCTTGGCTTTGCCGAAGGAGATGAGATCGAAGACATGCTGAACGCCCTGCGCGACGCGGCTGACGCTTTGGAAGAAGCGAGGGAAGAAATGGAAGGCACGGATTCCATCGCCGCCGCGCTGGCTGATCTGGCGCGCAGCGTCGCCGAAGAAAAGCGAGAGGAAGTCTTCGAATGTGACCCGACGCCCTCCGGCGATGTGGCTGACGATCTCGAAGACGGTGACAATGATCTTGCGGACGGCGATGAAGAATACAATGATCCTGACGGCCCTTACTTCGGCGACGCGATCAAGGACTTCCGTAAGGCGTGGGAAGACTATTGTTCGGCGTTGGATCGTTGCCAGAATCCGAAGGCCGCTGCCTTCAATGATCAATTGGCAATAAACAATGAACAGGCTTTGCCGACGGATTTCGCTTTGCATCAGAATTATCCGAATCCGTTCAACCCGACCACGACGATTCAGTTTGATCTGGTCGATGCAGGTTATGTGTCGCTGAACATTTACAACAGCGCGGGACAGTTGGTGCGAACACTGGTTTCCGGCGATTACGCTCCCGGCGCGCACAAAGTGACCTGGGATGCGCGTGACGATTCAGGTCAGCGGGTTTCCAGCGGATTGTATTTGTATACGATTAAAGTCGGGCAACAATTCACCGCCCAGAAGAAGTTGTTGTTGATGAAGTGAGAGTCGATAGGGTAGGAGATGTCACGCATCTCCTACTTTCATCATATCTCTCAAACTTATTCGAAAACAAACTCCCGACGATAAATTTTCCTAAGTAGGTTGCAGCTTAAAGGCGCTGATCAAATTATTTAAAGGAGAGATTCATATGAAAAAAATGACAACCACGTTCTCAGTAATCAGATTAGTGCGCAAACTTGGAGAGCAGTTATCACTTCTGGGATGCTTGATTGCGCTGCCGCTAGCGGCTCAGGCGCAAATAGCTTTCTCTGACTTCAGTTCTTCCGACGGATTAGTCTTAGTTGGTGACGCCGGAATATCAGATGGCGAGATGCGAATTACCGCTGATGCTGAAAACCAGAAAGGGGCGGTATGGTTCAATGCAAAACAGACAGTTCAGGATGGCTTTTCGACGACATTTCAGCTGCAGATCTTGCGCTCGCGGAGGGTGGCCGGAGAAGGTATGGCTTTTTTGATCCATAATGGCAATACAAGAGCGGTTGGCCGTGGCGGAGACGGGTTGGGCTATGCAGGGATTTCAAACAGTATTGCTATTGAGTTTGATTTTTTCAGAACGGGAGAAGCTGATCCCAACAGCAACCATATCGCTGTTCACAGTCTTCGTACTTCATCGAATTCACCTACCGAGCTGAATGCACGGCTTGGGGTCGCAAGCCGAATTGCCGATCTAAACGACGGCTCAGTGCATACGGTCAAAATTAACTATGAAGCAGGGACGCTTGACATATTTCTCAACGACTTCAACACACCAGTATTAACCGTGGACGTTGAACTATCAACACAGTTGGCGCTGGAAGACGGTAAAGCGTTTGTTGGCTTTGTGGCTTCGACAGGCCGGGCCTGCCAGATGCACAAAATTCTCAACTGGCGTTTTCAAAGCTCCTCTGAAGAAGACGAATAATCACCGCGCGATGAAATTGAGGAGGCAAGAAACACTTACGTGAAACCATCTGCGGTTCCTTCTCAGGATGGACATTTGGAAGACGATCATCGCAGGATAATACGGTCGTAATGATAAAATCAACGTCGGTTGAGTTGCTGCATAATTGAGCTGACAATTTGTTTCGGCCAAACACTTCATGGCAAAAGGAATAAGCATGAAAAAGAAAAATAGATTTCAACGATTCTTGAAAGGACGTTCCATTTTGACCGCTCTTTCACTTATAGTCGCCTGTGCGACTTCAGCAATGGCAGTCCCGTCAGCAGTTACCCAGTTGGGGACTCCAGCATCCCAATATGGCGCCAGCAACACATTGTCTAGCTTCACCGTTCCAGCCGGAACCGATCGACTTCTTGTCGTCTCTGTCGGGCATACAAACTCAACGAGCATCACAAATTGTACGTTCGGGGGGACAGCGATGACCCAGGTGGCGTTTGAGCAGGACGGTTTTGCCAGCGATGCTTTTTATATCCTGGAATTGGGGACCGGTTCCGCTGTAACCGGGGATATAGTCATGACGCCCGGGGCAGGAGTGCCTGATGAAAAATTTATGGCGGCGGTTGCCTATTCAAATGTGGATCAAACAACGCCAACCAGCAGCGCAATGAACCGGGAGGAACAGAACGCAGCCGGAATTAATTCCACCCTGACAGTCACCAGCGAAGACGGTGACCTTGTGTTCGCGGTGTTTGACGCATTTCATAACACGGCCACTGTGACAACGACCCTCGGCGCAGGCAAAACAGTTGTTCACAGTACGGGGAGTCAGTCAATTGATAGTGGCGGGGAGGGAACTTACACCACAACCACGCAGGATGGGGCGACAAGCGTTACCAGCAACTTCACAACAAATGGTGAAGCCATCATCCACATGGCCATGAATATCAACGCCGCGAACTTTAGTCCCACCCAAACGGTCAACGTGAGCGTCAGCCCGACGCCAAGCATTGCCGAGAACGGCGGCAATATCACGATTACGGCGACTGCCGGGGGCGCTGTAAGCGGCGCACAAACAGTCGATCTTGCTCTGAGCGGCGCGGCGACGGCGGTGGATTTTTCCGGGGCGCTGCCCACGCAAATCACCATTGCCGACGGCGCAACCAGCGGATCAGTCACGGCAGCGGTTTTCGACGACGCGCTGGACGAAAACAATGAAACCGCGACGTTCACGATCAGCAATCCTTCCTCCGGCTTGACGTTGGGAGCGACGACTTCCGCGAGCACCGATATAAATGACAACGATCCAACGCCAACAGTGAGCTTGTCGCTTTCGGGCAGTCCTTTCGATGAAAACGCGGGGACGGCCACCGTGACCGCAACCTTGAGCGCGGTTTCCGGGCTGCCCGTCACCGTGCCGCTCACTTTTGGCGGCGGCGCGGCCGGGCCTGGCGCATCAGATGATTACACTGCTTCAGTGACAACCATTTCAATTGCCGCCGGCAGTCCGAGCGGCGTTACGACATTGACCGGCGTCGATGATACCGATGTTGAAGGCGACGAAACTGTCGAAGTTTCGATCAATACCGGCGGATTGGTGAACGCAACAGTCGGAGCGACGACGATGGTGACGGCCACGATCACCGATGATGATTTCACGCCGCCTACTGCGACCGTTAGCGGCGACGCGACGATTTGCTCCGGCGGCTCGACGACAATCTCTGCTGCATTGACCGGCGCCTCTCCATGGAACATTACTTGGTCGGACGGCGCGGTTCAAAACGGCGTAACCGCCAGCCCGGTGATGCGCACCGTTAGCCCGACGAACACGACCGTTTATACCATTACTTCGCTGAGTGACGTCAATCTTGCCGGGACTTCTGCGGGCAGTGCAACAGTCACAGTCGTTTCAAATCCAAGCGTCACCGTGGCCGACGCATCGACTTGCGCGGGCGGCAGCGCGACGATCTCAGCGGGCG
>CAXHAT010000211.1:0-12996 GCA_964014485.1 uncultured Deferribacteres bacterium | reverse complement strand
CCCAAAATAATCAAGTACAACAAAATCAAAAGCTTAACTGAACATAAGGTCTAATAGGGTTTCCAATATTTGTGTTAAAAAAACTCCGCGTAGCTCTGCGACCTTTGCATCTCTGCGTTAAGTCATGAGATTGAATGATCGCTTCTGATTGGTTCCGGGTTGGGCCTCAAGAAAACAATAACTTCAAGCCGCTTTCCGTTCTCGAACAATGCCCTTCGCCATGCGGAAATATTGCACCAGCGGGATGTTCGAAGGGCAGACGTACGAGCACGCGCCGCATTCGAAACAGTCCATCAGGTGATAATGCGCCGCCATTTCGTCGTATTCGGCGTATTTTGCCAAAATACCAAGTTTTGACGGGTTCAAGAAAAGCGGGCAGACGTCAACGCAATAGGCGCAGTGGATGCACGGCAGCACGCGGTTCGGGATGCGTCGCACCTCATTTTCCGTGAATACGACGACGCCGGACGTTCCTTTTGTGATCGGAATATCGAGGCTGGAGACGGCTGCGCCCATCATTGGGCCGCCGAGAAAAACTCGGCTGGCATTGCTCGCCAAACCGATTTGCTCCAACGCAAAGCGCAGCGGCGTGCCGATAGGAATCAAGTAATTGCCTTTCTCCCTCACGCCCGGGCCCGTGATGGTAATCACCCGCTCCTGAATGCCTCGTCCGTGCGGCAGCAATCGGCCAATTTCCGCTGCCGTCGCTACGTTGACGACAACAACGTTGACGTCCATCGGCAGTCCGCCCGAGGGAACTTCTCTGCCCAGCAACGCGGTAATCAACATTTTCTCCGCGCCCTGCGGATATTTCACTTGAACGACTTCGACGGAAATCGGATCGCCTGCCGGAGCCGCGCGCCTGAGAGCGTCGGCAGCGTCCAATTTGTTCGCTTCGACGCCGATGATCGCTCGCTGCGCCCCGCACGCCTTGAGGACATATCGAATTCCGGTGAAAATATCTTCCTTCTGCTCGAGCATCACCCGGTGGTCGGTCGTCAAATACGGTTCACATTCGACGCCGTTGATGATGAGCGTATCCACTGATTTGCCGTCAGGAATTTTCAGCTTCACATGCGTAGGGAAAGCAGCGCCGCCCAAGCCGACGATGCCCGCGTTTTGAATTGCGGCGATGATCTGCTCCGGAGAAGCCGATTCCAAATCGCACGGGTCGCCCTCGTTGACTTCCTGACCAGCGGCGGGAAACGGTTGGAGATAGATGCTCTGCACCATTTTTCCTGCCGCGTTCGGCGCCAAAGCAATTCTCTTCACCGTACCGGAGGCCGGAGCATGCATCGGCACGGAGACCATCCCGTCCGCCTCGGCAATCATTTGGCCGCGCAGAACTTCTTGCCCTTCGCTCACAATCGGTTTTGCCGGGGCGCCTATGTGCTGCGAAAGCGGGATCACCATCACCGGTGCGAAGGGAAACTGCTTGATCGGAGCGCCGTTGGTCTCATTTTTGGCCTCCGGGGGATGTACTCCGTGGGCGAAACTTTTCCGTTTGGTGAAAATTGGTGACAGCATCTATTTTTCAGACTTCAGCATTTTGCCAGCACTCCGCCTGACGTTGAACCGTCAGGCTAATTCTGTTTAACCCTGCTAAAGCAGGCTGTGATTTTAGCCGCCTTCAGGCGATTTTTCAACTTAGCCGCGGGTTTCAATCCGCGGCGGATGCTCGGAAATCACTCAGAAGACTTCAGCATTATTAGCAGCATTTTGAATTTATCAACAGCTTCAACGGCGTGTGGGACTCCGGCGGGCAATTCCATCGCCTGTCCGGCTTGCAGTCGGTGTGAATTTCCGGCAATTGTAATTTTCGCCTCACCTTCCAGGACATTCAAGAACGCATGATGAGGCGTTGTGTGCTCGCTCAACTCCTGTTCTCTATCGAATGCGAAGAGCGTGATCGAGCCGGTTTTCGTTTTCACCAGCGTTTTGCTGACGACGGCGCCGGTCTGATATTCGATAGACTTAATCAATTCAACCGGGCGCACAGGCTGTTCTTTGAGCATTGTGATCTGGTTTCTCGTCGATTGCTATCAGTTGAACTTCTTCCCACGCTCGATCCACTTCTCGATATCCTTCTCCGAGTTGTTTGCCGGAAGACCAGGGTGAATTACCTGTGCGGTACACTTCTCCGCTGCTTTGACGAGGTCGGAATACGGCCCGCCGTTCGGATCTTTGATGAACGCCTTCTTGTCGCCATTGTATTCGAAAATATTCGGATTGATTTTGATGCATTCATCGCAGGATGTGCATTCTTCCGTTTCCAGCCAAGGGGCCATGTAGTCGCTCGCGGGTTCAGCCCCGGTTGCGGCCTCACTTGCAGCAGGAGCGACTTCTGGCGTCACAGGTAATTCTGCCAGCGCGGTTAATCCGGCGCCGTTCCCTCCGGCAAGCTGCAACAGCCCGGAAGTGATTTTCCGAACGACTTCGGCGCGTATTTTTTCGGTCTGGTCTTCCGCCGCTTCGGCCTTCCTCTCGGCGCCCGCGAGAGCCTTTAGCATCGCCCAGAAATCCATGCGTTCTTCGCAGGATTCCACAATCGGCTTGGCGACCATCAGCCGCATGAGATTCTGCGCCGGATCGACCGCCCAGATGTAAGGGAATTTGCCTTCTCGTTCATCTTCATCCATTTCGAGAAAGTCGGCCAGGAGCACCATGTTATCGTTCCACGTGTCTGGAGGCGCTTTACGGAAATGCTTGCGGAACCGGACTTCGGTGACGGCGTAGTCGGCAAAAGTCATGGGCAGTTCCATCGTCTTCTCACGCTTTCCGTCGAGGTAGTGAATCGTATATTTCGGCCACTTCTCATCCATGGCGGGATTGCCTTCCAGATCAAAGCATTCCTGCGGCGTTTTACCGTTTTCAGGATTGTAGCGAAACAATGGATAGGCTCGCGATTCCACGATTAATTTTGATTGATGCTGTCCCATGTCGTCCCCAATGCCGTGCTCCGGCTGGCAGGGACAAAAGATGTTGAACAGCGCCGGTCGCCGGGCCGTCAAGCCCTGGACGAATCCCTCGATCATGTGGCTGGGGTGCGCACTCGTGCTCTGCAGCACATATGTCGTGCGATGCGCCATGCCGATCAGACCGATTTCCTTGCGCGGTTCTTCTTTGCCTTTGATGGCTTTGCCGTACTGAGCCATGTCGGAGATTTGACCGATGAAGCCTGACGTACACGCCTGGCCGCCTGTGTTTGAGTAGACCTGCGTATCGACCACAAAGGCTTTGATCGGTTTGCCGGAGGCCATCATGCGGGAAAGGTTCTGGAAGCCGATGTCGTACATGGCGCCGTCGCCGCCAACGGCCACAACAGGCGGGCACAGCAGCCATTCCTCATCCGTAAACTGGTGCCAGTTGAAGTAGGAAAAGAACTCGTCGTGTTTTTCGGAATTGTATTCGTCGCTAAGTTCGAGCTCCGCCATTCTGACGGCTGAGAAACCTTCGGCCATCTTGGCCATGTGACCTTCAAACACGCCCATGGCCATGGAAGTGCTGTCCTGAAACAGATGGTTCGCCCACGGAAACGGATATGGGTTGAACGGGTAGGTGCTGCCCCAAACGGAAGTGCAGCCCGTCGCGTTCAAAATGCCCATCGCGGCGCGTCCGCGGCCGGTCGTCCCTTCCGTGTATTTCCATTTCAACTGCTTCAATTTCGCAACCAATTGCGTCACCCGTCTCAGCCAGGCCGGATCGATGGGATCGCCGCCTCGTTCTTGTTCCAGTTTTCCCGCCAACCCGGAAAGCGTCAAATCGTTGCCTTGGAACTGATCGAGGACGCTTCCGATTTTCGCAGGATCGGTGACCTCCATGCCGCCGAGCAGCTTCTGCTGAATGTGCTTTTCGAGCCGCTGGATGAGATCATCGAGTTTCACCACGTGCTTTTCAATGCGCGGCTGCATGAGCGCTTCTATCGTAGCGGTGAAGAGATGGATCACGGTCTTTTCGGTGCAGCCCAGACAGGCTCCGTCGCCGCTCATCAATGACATGTAGTTGCGTTTGTCCAGCAGAATGGTTTCTAACGCGCCGATGCCCTGTTCGAGATCGTCCACGCGAATGAATTTTTTGGGCGTGTTTGGCAGATCAAGCCAAAAATCCCAATTCTGCCGGAGTTGGTCGATCGATTCCTTCGTCTGAGTAACAGGTTTAAGCGCGTCGTCATCACACACCGCCACACATTCCATGCAACCCTTGCAGGTGTAAGGGTTGACGGTGATGCTCAAGAGTCCGCCGTCGCCCGCCTGTTTCTTCTCACGCACGGTGTAGTAGGGCCGGGACAGGGCAAATTGGTAGTCCCAGATTTCCTCCTTGAACCACTCCAATTCCTGCTTTAGCGCATCCCTGTCTGCGTCAGGGAACGTGCTGTCGACGCTGGTCTGCGTAATCGCCTCGCCGATCAAATCCTGCACCGGATCGGTTTCCTTCGCTTCGGCAAAGAGCAATCGCAGTTTCTGCTCCATCACGCGGGTTGCCTTGGGAAGCAGCTTCACGGCATGGCCGTTCTTTCTCACCCGTTTTACGGTTGTGTCCAGAATCTCAGACAGATCGTTGACCAGTCCCGGGATGGCTGTGTCAGGACAAATCGTCCAGCACGCGGCGCAAGCCGTGCATTTCTCCGGATCCCAGACCGGATGCTCGAAACGGATGCCGGTCATGTCGCGAAAGACGCCGGTGACGGCAGGCATTACGCTCAGTCCGATGAACGGATCGGTAATGTTGTCGCTGCCCATGCCGCGCGCGTAGAAATTGCCGGTCTGTTCCCAGAAACGGTGAATATCGGAAAGCGGCGCCTGGCTCTGCGGCTGTTGTTTGAGCATGAGGGGGAGCATTTTCTCAATCTGCGCGGCTTCGGCTTTGCCATTGGAGGCGTTGAGCGGCTTGTTTTGAATCTCATGGATTTCATCGAAGCCGCGCCGGACGACGCGCATATTGTCCTCCACAACCCGCGCCCCTTTGTGGCCGAACTTGTGCTCAAGCTGATCATGGATGGCTTTGAACAACTCCGCTTCAGTCAGGCCTGCCTGCTGCATTACGGGCGAAGCGGCGAAGAAGGCGCCCTGGAAAGCGATGCCCTGCATCCGCAGTTGCAAATCCGAATCAGTGGCTTCCGCACGAGCCACTTTGAAGGCGTCGATGTAGTAGACTTTGATCTCGTTTTTCACGATGATCTGCCGGTAGCCGTACGGAATCTCCGCCCAGACTTTTTCCGGCGCGCCTTGATCGCTCTGGATGATGAACACGCCGCCTTTTTTCAAACCGGCCAGAGCGTTCGTATGCTCGAATACATTGGGATCCGGCGACAACACAACGTCGACGTAGTGGTACTCGCAATTGATGCGAATCGGCTCCGGCGCCGCGGAAAGATAGTATGTCGTCGGCTGGCCCTTTTTCTCCGAGCCGTATTTTGGATTGGCTTTGATGTGGTAGCCAAGCAAGTCGAACAACGTCATCGCGAGGTTTTTACCGGTCGTCATCGCGCCCCAGCCGCCGACGGAATGAAACCGCACCGTGATGCTGTCTTTGGGCATCAAGTTCGGATTTTCGCTGCCGCGAAGCGCCAACTGCTTCACATGCGGGTAGTCTTTTTCAATATTCTGCTGATGCACGGCCTGCTTCGGGGTAAACGGCTTGTCACGAATGAAGTCGATGCTAAGATAAAACAGTTTCTTATGCAGACCGTCTGGCAGCATGTTTTCCACCGCCGCAATCAAACCTTCCGGCTGTAAGTCGCGGCTGCCCATGCCAAAGGAACCGGAGTAGAGCGCCGGAGCGTCATCGGCCTTTTTAAAGCTCTCAAGCGCGGGGTAGGGCAGGGGAGATTTCCCCGCACGACCATTTTCCTGACATTTGCTCAAAGTCGCGCGGATTTCCCGCATCAACGGCAGGTCTTCCGCCAGCGGCTGATCGAGTCGCTCGAGCACGGCGACCGCTTTTTTGCCTTTGAGAACTTTGCCGACGAGATCAGAAGGGAAGGGGCGAAACATGCTCATGTTCACCACGCCCACTTTGATCTTCCTCGATTCACGCAAATAATCCACCACCGCTTCAGCGCTCGGAATGATGCTGCCCTGCCCGAGAATCAGATATTCGGCGTCATCTGCGCGGTAAGTTTGTACCCGGCCATACCTGCGTCCGGTCAGGGCGTAGAATTCTTCGAACGCCTGATCCGTGAATTCCTGTAGATGATCGAAAAAGAACGGGCGCTGGGAAGCTACGCTCTGCATGTAGGCGTCCTGATTCTGCACGATGCCCGCCATCATCGGATTGTCGACGTCCCACAACTCTGGAATTCGGCGGCGCGTATCGCCATAAATTAATCGCTGCGCCGGCGTCGGCGTTTCAATCATGTCGTCAGGCTTGCCGAGATACTCCGCGATCAAGTCGCGTTCCGGCACCTGCACCGATTCGATCAGATGCGTGGTCAGAAATCCGTCCTGCGCCACGACGCCGGGATTCAGCGCCAGTTCCGCTATGCGGTGGGCAATGATGTTGAAATCGGCCGCTTCCTGGGCGTTTTTGGCAAAAAGCTGAAAAAATCCGGTGTCATCCACACAGTGGTAATCATCATGACCGGCGTGAACATTCAGCGTGGATTTTGTCATTGCCCGCGCGCCGATATTGAGCACGTAGGTCAAGCGCTTGCCGACGGCGGCGTACAGCGATTCGTGCATGTAGGCAATGCCCTGACCGGAGGAAAAATTAGCCGCACGCAATCCGGTCATCGCCATCCCGGCAGTGACAGCAGCGGCGGCATGTTCGCCCTCGGGCTCAATGAAGATCAAAGGTCGGCCTGAAATATTGAGATGTCCGGCTGCGGCTGCTTCGGCCCAGTATTCGCCCATTTGCGTCGACGGCGTGATCGGGTATGCGCCTGCGGCGTCCGACGATTCGCGTTCGCACATGATGACCGCGGTATTGCCGTCCATCGCCGCGCGCGTTCCGGGGTATTTAAATTGTTTTTTGGCTTTCGACATGCTGCTCATCCCTGGTTAAAACGTGAAATTTCCGAAATATGAATCTTCTCAAATTAACGGGTAAGCGAACTTCTCACTTCAAAGAAAACGCAAATGCAATGATCTGAACAAGCAAAATCAGGTTTACTCGTCGTGCTGGTGAAAATTTATGCGAATTTGAGAAATTCAGAGAAACCAAAGGCTTATCCATTATTTGGGGTTATTCTAACCTGTACTCATAAACCGCCAATTTATACTCAACTACGAAAAATGTCATACTCGCTCCTGCCTGCACGCATAAGCGTCAACCAAAGGCGCGAAGCGTCTGGATTTCCCCTTTATTCTCGTTCCCAATCTCCGGATTGGGAACGCAATTGCACTCGAAACTCCAGTTTCGAGTGAGTTCTTTGATTCGAAACCGGAGTTTCGAGCCCATTTCTATTCCCAAACTGGAGTTTGGGAACGAGCCGCTGTTTGCGTTTGAGTCTCGGAAATGCTTTGCTGCGCGTAACACCAGTTAATAATATTATGGAGACCGATAAAGTCAAAGCGTCGACGCCACGGGCCTGGCACTCCGCCTAACAATTTTCTTGCTTTCTTTACCCTTGATAATCTCTCCGTTTTGTTCCAGCCACACAATCGCACCTGTCGGGCAGCGCTGAATCGGAACTTGGGATGTATGATTTTTTGAATAATCGACGACCGGCAGGTTGTTTTGCATGGCTATCAGGCCGTTTGGGGCGTCCATCGCGCAGCGGGCGCAGGCAGTGCAGGCCACTTCACATTCTTCGAGAATCTCGTCACCGGCCTCTTCACTTTTGCATGCGACCCAAAGACGGCGGCTGTCCGGATGCAGTGAAAACAGGTCTTTCGGGCAAATGTCCACGCAATCGCCGCAGGCCGTGCATTTGGCTTCGTCCACCACCGGCAGCGACCACGGAGTCATCGAAATCGCGTCAAAATCGCACACCACTTCGCAATCGCCAAAGCCGAGACAGCCCCAAGAGCATCCCTTGCCGCCGCCGGAAACAAGCGCCGCCGCCCGGCAGGACTCCATGCCCTGATATCTCGCTTGCATCCGCGCGACGTTGACGCCGCCCGCACACGCCAGTCTCGCAACGATTTTTTCCTGCGAGCCCGCGTCCACGCCCAGGTAATTGGCAATGGCAACGCGGCCTTCCTCCGAACTGACTGTACACTTGGCAGGTTCTGTTTTTCCTCCCACCAAGGCTTCGGCGAAAGGCCGGCATCCGGGGAATCCGCACGCGCCGCAATTTGCATGGGGAAGCATGTCTTCGACAACATCGATGCGAGGGTCTTCATAAACATAAAGCTTTCGATTCGCCAGCACCAGCAGACTGGCCAGCGCGAGCGTAATGCCGGCCATTGTCGCGATCGCGGTCAGAATTAACGACATGCTATCCGTCCAAGTTTTACCTGATTAATTCGGTTCCTTGCGTCCGTGCTCAAAGCGCCTGGCGTATCACCAAAAAGCGACAATTGACCTGCGGAATGCAATCACCGGGCCATCCAGACCAAGCTATGGAAAGTGTAGTAAAGCAGATCATAATATGAAATATCAGTATGGACGAAGACGACTATTCTTCGCAGATATTGCAAATAGGGATTGCAATATTCTCAATTCTGGGAAAGACTATAAAAGACCGCCGTCGGGATGCAAAAGTCGTACTGGTGAAAAAAGCGGCTGGATCATCGTCAGCAACTACGGCGTCGGTTTTGGCGCTCTGGAACACGTTTTGCGTTTGGTAATGAAGTCAATATTTTGCTGCTGGACCTGAAGCCTGCTCTAATACCGACGAGCAAATA
The DNA here is from genome assembly GCA_964014485.1 of uncultured Deferribacteres bacterium. Lineage (GTDB taxonomy): Bacteria > Zhuqueibacterota > Zhuqueibacteria > Zhuqueibacterales > Geothermadaptataceae > CAXHAT01. The sequence goes on along the minus strand of CAXHAT010000211.1, from coordinate 4,207 downwards.
TCGAAAACGACGCCTTTGGCGCTGTGGTGAAACTTGCGGCCGGCAGTAAAATTACGCCGAAAAAGACCTGGCGCCCATTGCGCTAGCGTACAGCCCGCGCCTGCAAAAATAAGCGAGCAATAAAAATGATAAAATGGCTTGTCGTCCATCAATGGAAGCAATTTTTTCGATCATCTGTCTGGCAGCGTAGAATCGTTGCCAATATTTTTCTCGGACTGCTCATTTTCCTGGTGGCGCTGAACCTTCTCGCAATCGGCCTCTACCTTGACAGGCTTCTCGCGGCGCGCGCTTCGGAATCCGGCCCAACCGTCTTGTTCAATAGCTTCCTGCTCTACTATTTCGGCGTTGATCTTTTGATGCGGCTCATGCTGCAAAAAGTCCCTGGCCTTTCTATCCGGCCATACCTGCATCTCAAGGTGAAGTCGTCGACGGTGACGCACTTTCTGCTGTCAAAATCACTCTGGAGCTTGTTCAATTTCCTGCCCTTGCTCGTGGCCGCACCTTTCGCAGTTAAAATCATCGCCGCTGATTCGCAGGGCGGCGCGGCGATTTGGCTGGCGACCATTTTTATTATGCTGCTTTGTAACAGCTATTTGGCGATTTATATCAAAAGACAAAACTTTGTTCACCCCAAAACGCATTTTGCCTTCCTGGCGGTTCTCGTCGTGATTTTTTTGCTTGACCAGTTCGCCATTTTTTCACTTTCCGAACTTTCGACGACGATCTTCGGCAGCGTGCTTCAAAACAAGATTTTGCTGCTGGGGCCTCTAGTTCTTTTGGCGTGTCTGTACGGCTTGAACTTCAGATTTCTAAAAGCGCACACTTACCTTGATGATTTGGGCGTCAGAGAAAAAACGCGCGGCGACGTTGGCGAGCAAATGACGTTTCTTGACAGATTCGGAGGTCTCGGTGAACTGATTTCGCTGGAGTTGAAGCTCATTTTGCGCAACAAACGACTCAAATCGACGCTCTATCTCAGCCCGACCATTCTGCTCTTGGGATTTATGTTTTTTGGGATGGAAGAGTATAGAAAATATGAGTTTATGCTCATCTATATGAGCGTGTTTTTCACTGGCATGTTTATGATCACCTACGGTCAGTTTATTCTTTCCTGGGAGAGCGGGTATTTTGACACGATCATCACCAGGCGGATAAATCCGTATTTGTACTTCAAAGCAAAGCTTGTCATCATGATTGTCTCATGCCTTCTGCTTTATTTGCTTTTGACGCCCTTCGCTTACTTTGGGCTGGATATCTTGTACCTGAACACCGCCGTCCTGCTTTTTAACCTCGGCGTCAATTCGTTTTTTCTCTTGATGAAGGCAACTTTGAATCGACAAAAAATTGATCTGGACGTGAGCACTTTCAGCATGCAGGGTAAGGATTCGAAGCAATTTTTCATGGTTCTGTTGTTGATCATTATTCCAATTCTGATTTATCTGCCGTTCAAACTTAATAATCAACCGTACGCAGGCGTGCTGGCGATAGGCGTTATCGGACTGATTGGATTGTTGCTTGCCAGGCCGCTTCTCAATCTGACCGTCTCGATGTTTCTCAGACAAAAATATAAAATCGCCGCCGGATTCAGAGAAGCCTCCTAACTGGTGTTTCGCGCCCGCTTGATAACGTAGCGATTAAATAAAAGCGTTGCCTTTACGTCATTCCCGCGCAGGCGCACGCGCGATAATAAAGAATGTGGATAACTCAAATCAGTCCCAGCGGGACGACTGAAACTAGCCCGCCAATTCATTGGCGGGGCAAAATCAGCCGTGTTTCGAGTGAAGTCCCGGCAGGGACGACTGAGATTTTTACACGGCGCCGAACTTCAACCGTCCCTTGCGGGACTTTATGGAAATCAGGCGTAACTTCAGTCCAGCCAATGAATTGGCTGGCTATTTTCGAATGTCCCTCTGGGACAAGGTGCAAGTTATCCACATTCTTTTTATCGCGCGTGCGCGCAGGCGGGAATCCAGAAAATGGCGCCAACTCCCTGGATTCCCGCCTGTGTGGGAATGACCGAAACAAGCGTTTCGGTGTTTGGGCTGTCTCAATTTCAACTGTGGTTCTCAATTAGGGAGAAACAAAGTGGCACATTCTGTTTCGGGCAGCGCGTAACATCATTTAATAACTGATGTTACGCGGATCGTACAGAAAATGGAGTGCAAGGCTTGCCTTGCTATTCAGTTGCGGATATTTTCGAACTTCTGCGCCAAGAAGTCTGAATTCGCCGCTTTTCTTGTCGGCGGCGAGTGAAAGGCAAAGCAAGCTTTGCACTCCTTATGTTTGCGACGTGCGTAACATCATTTAATAAAAATTGAGCAAAAGGCGTGGCTATGATTGAAGCAAAAAATCTCAAGAAAATCTATGACGGCGTCACAGTTTTAGACCTCCCGGAATTGTCGATTGCAGAAGGAGAATGTTTTGGGCTGGTCGGCAACAACGGCGCGGGAAAAACGACGTTCTTCCGCCTCATCTTGGATTTGATCCAGGCGGATGACGGTCTGGTTAGCTCGAACGGCGTGAACGTTAAACAAAGCGAGCATTGGAAGAGCTACACAGGCTCATATTTGGACGAACACTTTCTGATCGACTTTCTGACGCCTGAAGAATACTTTGAATTTTTAGGGAGCCTGCACGGATTTTCAAAGGAAAAATCGTATGTCGCTTTGGGCGTTTTTAAAGAGTTTTTTAATGGTGAAATCATCGGGAAAAACAAGTACATCCGGGAGCTGTCGAAGGGAAATCAGAAGAAAGTCGGCATTGCGGCGGCGCTGGCGGCGAACCCCGACGTGCTTGTCCTGGACGAACCTTTTCCGCATCTCGACCCGACTTCCGTCATCCGACTCAAAAATCTCCTGAAAAAACTGCACGCTGAACGAGAAATGACCATGCTGATTTCAAGCCACGATTTGAATCACGTGACGGAAGTTTGCGACCGGATTGCAATTCTGGAAAAAGGCTGCATAATCCGAGATATAGAAACCGGAGAGAATACTTTGCGAGACCTCGAGGCGCATTTTGCCGTGGACGCCAATGAAATGTCCTGAGGCCGGGCGACGCGCGATCTGCAGTCACGGAACTTTGAGAAATAGGAGTCAGTCAATCCAAAACCAAAAACAGTGAAAGAGTGAAAAATGGACTTAACAACTAAATACCTGGGCATGACGCTGAAAAACCCGATTGTTTGCTCCGCCTCACCGCTTTCACGTGAGCTCAAAATCGTACGCGAAATGGAAGACTTCGGAGTCGCGGCGGTGGTGATGGAGTCGATTTTCGAAGAGCAAATGATTCACAAAGCGGAAGAACTCGATCATTTTCTCGTGCATGGCAAGGACACTTTTGCCGAAGCATTGACTTACTTCCCGATTCATGAACGCTACATGACCGGGCCGGAAAGATATCTTGAGCATATTCGTAAGCTGAAGGACGCGACGGATATTCCGGTGATCGGCAGCTTGAACGGCGTTTCGAAGGGCGGATGGATCAGGTACGCGAAAATGATCGAAGAAGCGGGCGCGGACGCTCTAGAGTTAAATATTTACTATCTCGCCACAGACCCCGACACTAACTCGAACGAAATCGAGCAAATGTATCTCGATACGCTGGCGGCGGTGAAAGGGGCCGTCAATTTTCCGGTTGCTCTTAAAATCGGCCCATTTTTCAGTGCGATGACGTGGATGGCCAAGCGTTTATCGGCGGCTGGCGCGGATGCGTTGGTGCTGTTCAATCGCTTTTACCAGCCGGACATGGATTTGGAAAAGCTCCAAGTTGTGCCAAATGTTTTGCTGAGCACACCGCAGGCCATGCGTTTGCCGCTGCACTGGATCTCGATTCTCTACGGTCAAATCGAAGCCGATCTTGCCGCAACCGGCGGCGTTCACAGCGCTGAAGACGTTTTGAAAATGCTGATGGCGGGCGCGAATGTGACGATGATGACCTCGGCGCTGCTTAAGAACGGCGTTTCGCACATAGCCAAAGTTTTGGAAGACATGCGGCTGTGGATGGAAAAAAATGACTACGAATCGGTGCAGCAGATGCAAGGCGTCATGAGCCAGCGTCGTTGCGCCGAACCCGCCGCTTTCGAACGCGCCAACTACATGCGCGCGATCAAAAGTTATGCTTGATTTTCGTAAGCGATCGTAGAAAAATATTGGCTCTATGTCGTTTTGTGTGGGTGAAACGCTTAAAAGCTTACGCCGAAGGCGTT
>CAXHAT010000210.1:0-13155 GCA_964014485.1 uncultured Deferribacteres bacterium | reverse complement strand
GCAGGCGGGAATCCAGTCAATCGTGCGCAGCCCCTGGATTCCCGCCTGCGCGGGACTGACTTTAACAGGAGTTTCTTTGGCTTCATAGCTGGCGCGTAACATCAGTTATTTAAACTATTTTTGGAATGCTAATTTGTCCAGGAGCCTGTGTCGGCCTGTTCGCCGGATGTCTGGTTGTATGAAGTCCAGGTTCCGCCGGAAGCCGTCCACTCAGCCTCGAAAGTTTTTACGCTGTTTTGGTAAATTTGCATGTTTCCGGCGCTGCCGTCGGAAGTCGAGGTGAAATCTACCGAAACAATGCTGCTTACCAAACCAATCGTGACAACGTCTTCATCGTCTGTCGACCATGTTGCCGTACCGGCGACCGTCGTTGCATTCAATTCGTAAATTGTCCAGGAACCGTCCGTGCCGTCAGCGGCGCTTGTGCCGGTGATCGCCGTCCAGTTGTCAAACGTCTGGCCGAGATTCGGTACGCTGCCGTTAACGACGACTGTCCAATTCAAAGTCGAATCGTCTTGTTCAGCGGCGGTTACGGTGATGGTCAAATCGCCGTTGGTGAATTGCCAGGTCCAAACGCCGTTTTCGTAGGTTGGGTCAACGTCCGTAACAGCGCTCAGGTAAGTATAGCCAAAGCTCGCCAAAGTATTCGCGGTGGCAATTTGCGATTGCATGCCTGCCGGCAAACCCGTTGGCGAAGGGATGGTAATTGCGTCTAAGGTCGGTATTTCTGGCGGCTCGGATTCAGTGCCCGAAATCGTGCTTTTGCAAGAGAAGGAAGAAAGCAGACCGAGCATAACGAGCGCGGAAATCAGTTTTTTCATGAGGTGCAACTCCTTTTGTTGAATTATGTCCTGATAAAAACCTCTACGATTTAAGACTACAATCATCTAATCTACGGACGTCGGGCGGCGTCTGCAGAGGGGAGCGATGAGCGGGTTTGACGGCCAAATTGTACAAAAAATTCGATTGCATTGCGGCGGTTGAATGTTATATTTTTAGTCGCATCATTTGACAGGGCAGGGAGCGCCCGAAAGGCATCCAGTGATTTTATCGTTGAGGAGACGACCATGCGTCAGTTCTCGGTTGAAGAAATTGAGCGCGCACTTTTAGCCAAAAGAGACGCCGAAAAAGCGGCGATTTTTAAAAATCATATCGGCACCAAGCTAGACGTGCTCGGCGTAGAGAGAAAGGAGTTGCTGGAAATTCTGCATGCCCTGCAACCGTTGCTCCCCGCCGCGGAAGAAGAATTTGTTTGGCTAAATCTGCTGCAAGATTTATGGGAAAGCGATTATTTTGAAGCGCGCCTCATCGCTTTGGAATTGATGTTTGCCACCGAAGACTTGGTTGACGCGCACCTTTGGGGCATGTTAGACCACTGGACGAACAGTCTCGATAATTGGGTCTTGGCGGACTGGCTCGGCCATGTTCGCGCCGTTGCGCTCGCTAAAGCGCCGGGCTTGGTCAAGCGCATGGCGCCGTGGCTCAGGAGCCGCGACGTCTGGCGGAGACGCTCCACGTTAGTCAGCCTCGTTCATCTTAACCCTCAGACTTTTGAAGAAAGAGTGCTGCTTGAAACCGATGACGCTTTCGTATTTCTTGAGCCAGTGCTGAATGACGCTGAAATAAGCGTTCAGCAAGGCCTCGCCTGGTTTCTCAAACGTTTGCGAGATAAAAACCCCGCCGCGTTTGAGGCGCTTTTGACAAAAGCGCACAAACAAATCGCGCCCGGCGTTATTCAAAGCCTGGCCAAGAATGAAACCGCACACACCGGCGCCTACGCATAATTCTTCGGATTTTTGAATTTTGATTTTTTCCACAATTGTTATTCCGCCGCTTTTTTCGTTCATCATCTCCGCCGTGTTCCACCGAAATCGTCGCTTTTCTCGAATAACTTCCAGATTTTTGCTCTTGTCCCTCGCCATTTTGATAACAGGCGGCTTTTTGACTTGGTTGGGCGCGGATGGGTTGTCGCAAGCGCAGTTGAAGAAATCCTGGCCGATAGTTTCCGGTGAAATCATTTCGTCTGTTGTCTCATCCGAGCGTGACAGAGCGCCGAAAATTCAGTACAAATACATTATTCAGGGCGACACGTTGACCGGCGTTTCAAATATGAACCTGCCCGCTTTTGGGGGAAAAGGAAGCAGGCAGGATGCAGCCGGCAAGGTGGTCAAAGCTTTCCCGACAGGGACGGTGCTGCAAGTTTTTTACAACCCCGACGATCCCAAAGACTCCTACCTGAAAATCTCACCCACTTGGGACGTTTTCATGAAACTCGGCCTGGGTGTGATGCTCTCCTTGTTTGCCGGTTTTCTGCTTGGGAAAACGGTTTCTCGTTTCAAGCCATAGCTCTCGAAAGTCAGAATTGTATTGTTTCTCCGTGCGTTGAAAATTATACTCATTCTCATCACAAGCAGAAGTCGGCGGTTTTAAGATTAGAATGGAGTTTCGGATGCGCACCCTTCAAAAATTTGTTTTCGTGTTCATGGCCTTTGCTTTTATCGCGTCATCTCTATCGGCTCAGGAAGCGCGGCGGCGCTGGGAGCGCATGGCGCAAATTCGGCAAGAAAAATTTGATCTGATATTGCCGGAAGCGATGCGTGAAAACAACATCGATATGTGGATTACGATGATCAAGGAGGGGCATTACGAACCGCTCTACCCAGACCTTGGCCATGGTTACACTTCCAATTTTGGTTTCTATGTTTTTACGGATCGAGGCGGCGAACGCATTGAGCGCGCCGTGCTTGGAATTTCCGGTTATCACCTTGAGCAAAGCGGCGCTTATGACATGTTTTTGGGTAAGGACGAACTCAAGTCGTTCGTCGAAGAACGTGATCCCAAGCGCATCGGCGTCAACATGTCCAAAACTATTGGCGGGGCGGACGGACTTTCACACACCGGCTACGAATACTTGGTTGAAACGCTTGGCGAAACCTATGGCGGGCGCCTTGTTTCAGCGGAGAAGCTGGTTTCAGATTTCCGCTCTCGTCGCGTCGCCAGCGAAATCGTGGCGTTTGGCGAAGCCGGCGAAATGTCGCGCAACATTGCCGAACGCGCTTTTTCAAACGAAGTGATTACGCCGGGCGTCACGACTTTGGAAGACGTGGCGTGGTGGATGTCAGAGCAGCAATTTGAGAACGGCCTCGGCACTTCTTTTGGGATGCCTTCGGTTTACGTCACGGGCCCCGAAGGAATTGCCGCTACTTCAACTGATCGCATTATTCAGCGCGGCGATCTTTTGATGATCGACTGGGGCGTGGGTTACCTCAATTTTTACACTGACATGAAGCGCGTTGCTTACGTTTTGCGGGAGGGAGAAACGGAAGCGCCCGAAGGCTTTCGCAACGCCTTTGAAGTTGCGCTCAAAGTTCGCGACGTCGTGAAGCGAAGCATAACGCCCGGCCTGACGGCGAAGGCGAATTTGGACAGAATTAACGCCAATATCGAAAAAGCGGGCTACTCCGTCATGAAGGAATTCAACAAGCCTTCAGCAGATCGCTCGGTGACTGACGTTATTGTCGGCTGTCATTCCGTGGGAAATTTGGGGCATGGCATTGGGCCTTCGATTGCCTGGTTTAATCCTGTGCGCCTGCAGTTTGAAGTCAAGCCGACGAACTTGTTGTCCATTGAATTTTTTGCTTATACCGCTGCGGAAGAATGGGGCGGAAAAAAGGTGCGCATCCCAATCGAAGACGACGCTCTCGTTACGGATCGCGGGGTGGAGTGGCTTTACCCAGTGAATCCGCGGATTTTGATCATAAAATAAAGTTTTTGTTCACGGTAAAAAAACAAGCGCCCAACAAATGCGGCATTGCAGGGAGTTTTGCCTACACTCGTTGGGCGTCTTGCGGGGGAGGGAAGCAGGTAGAACTTTCTTTCTTAAGCACGCGGGTTGTTTCTAGTAAAGCGTGCTCATCTGATAACTTGCGCATCGCGTCAATTCGGATAATAGCAGCTCTTCGCTCATATTTTCATAAGGGATGCCCCAGCCGTTAATCACCGTTTTGGGGGAATCGGAAACTTGATATTTTTGCGCCAAGTCAGGAAATCCTGAGAATTCAATCATATTTGATGATATGAAATCATTTTCCATTGCAAATTGATGGGCCAGTCTGGCGTCATGCGCTCCGGCTTTGTTCGTGGTCGTTACGAAGACGTCAACCGCCGTCTTACTTTCAATCTGTTTTAACCCTGCCCTTGTCTGAGTTTTCAACCCCGAGTCGCCCTGTGAGATCATGAGAATATCGTCCAAAAGCGTGCGGAATTGAAAGCCTGTCAACATGCCGTAATATCGGACGCCAAAGTCTTTTTCCCCGATCAAAAGAGTCGCCGGCAACTGGCCTACGCCATATTTTGAAGCTAAGTCGCTATCGTCATTAAAATCGAGGCTGGTCAATTTAACGCGGCCTGAAAACTCTGTAAGAGCTTCAAGAACTTCGCGTGTTTCTCGCATAAAAACGCTTTCAAACATTTCGGTAAAGTTGACAATTTCAACGGGGTCTTGCATTTCAGCAAGCCGCGCACGAATTTCTTTTTTCTCCTTTTGGGTGAATAGCATCTTCCTCATTCTCCTTTCGTTCTGGTCTCTCTCCAACCAAACCGCTTCGGAATCCGCCCAAAACGGTCGCGAATTTTTCCGCCGCAACGCAAAAAAGCGGCCATAGATAAAACGCAGCGGTTCTTGCAAAAATTTTCCAAGATTACATTCGCAGGCAGGATAAACGCGGCCCCGGCTTTCAGGGAGGTGCTATTGATAAGGCAATAGTTCTTGCCGTATGAATAGCCGCTCCGATCAAGAAGATAACAGCTTCGATAAGAGCCAACGCAAACAGCCAAACCCTTGAGAATCGCTATAAGAAAAGGGCTATGCAGTAATCAGGCAAAATTATTAAGCATCGCTGCAAACCATACTTGGAGCGTATTTGGAAAGCCCCAAATTGTCACGCTGGAAGCCTCTTTTTTAAACGTTTCCACAAAAATTGCGGGAACGTTTATGCCTGGCGGCCTAAAAAAAAATCCTACGGAATGACAAGCCAGGGACTTCCCAAACATACTCCTAACCTAAGAAATGTCCTTCCGGATAACGTTCAATCTCCATTTCAACGGACCACTCCGTATGCATCCTTTTCAACCCGGTTAGTGCATTTGAAGCGGCCTTTTGGCGAGCCGATACGCTTACAAATTTTTTAATACGGGCTTCGCCAAATTCATTTTTTAGCCACAACAGCAATCTCTGCAAATTGATATCAGCCGGTAAATTCTCTGAATTTGGATCTGGCATTTTCTTTCCGCCCTTGGAAGGAAGGGGGGAGCGTTTGACCGGTTTGATGTCAAGCAATTTGGTTAACTCTGCAAGAACTTCATCCGCACGTCTTGGTTTGATCTTTTTCATGACTTGCGGGCTCCTTCCCGTTTATAGAGTATTTGTTATCAGCGCGTTTCGTCTTAAGCGATGACGAAATCGCGCTCAAAAGATCGTCTTTTTTAATTGGCTTTGCCAAAACCTTCTTAACCCCCGACAAAATCAAATTTTGTTTCAATCTATCTTCACTGAACTGCATGGTCACAATGACGTCTACGACTTCCGTTAAGTCTCGAATTGGCTCGAGCGTCGTCAATTCAATTTGCCGACCGTTTAAACCAAGAAGCATCAAATCAAAATCAATTTGGTTTAACAGTTGATGCGCTTCTGAAAGGTCGTAAGCCAGAAAGCTTCGATATCCGGATCGCGACAATACTTTCTGTAAAACGTTCGCGAACTCACGGTTTTGATCGCACAGCAGGATCTTTTGTTCTTGATGTGATTTCTTCCACGGATGTTCCATTGCGTGTGTCACTCTCGTCCCGACTAATGATTTGGGTTTTTGTATTAGAGTGCATCTAGGAAACCCTTATTTTTTACGCTGGAAGCATTTTTTTAAATCTCTTCCTTCGAAGTAGAAGGAATTTTTTTACCCGGCGACCTAAATGGATTCCTGCGGAATGACAAATCGGAGGGCTTCCTACATGCTCTCTTGGAGCCTCTTCAATTTCTAAGATACATCAATAAGGACGCCATGAGCTTCAAGCAAAAAAATAACGCAAGTATCTATCCTAAGGCGCTGCTTTTAAAAAGCTTAAAACAACTCGTTGGCTTTGTCGGGGGTTTTTCTGCCAGACCATATTTTCTCAAACCCAAGAAAAGCAAAATTAAAATTCCGGCTTTTAAGAACGGGCGGATCGCTAAAAATGCGGCGAAGGATTTTGTTAATAAGTTTAGAAACAAGACTTTATCGGCAATTCATTAAGCCAGGGGACAGGATGGCATGATGTTAGTGAATGCACGTGGGAAAGCTGTGAATGCTGCGAACAGAAGAAACGAGAGGGAGCGGAATTTTTGTCTGGAGCAGGTAAAACAGGTATGCGGCCGGAACCGGCATTGTGTTTCCATTGCGGTCAGATCTGCGCGGAACAAGTTTATCATAACGACAGGATGTTTTGTTGCTCGGGATGTAAGTTGGTTTTCCAACTACTCGCCGAAAACAACATGCTGTCCTACTATAAATTGGAATCGCACCCCGGTACGAAGCAAGAAGCGGAAAAAGACAACCGCTGGGAATTTCTGGAGGTTTCTGAAGTCCGGGAAGCCGTACTTGCGACTGCTGGACCAGGCGCTTTTCGCGTCACGTTTCACATTCCTCAAGTCCATTGCAGCGCGTGCGTATGGCTGCTGGAAAACCTCCACAAACTGGACCCGGGCATAGCCTCCGCCCGGGTCCGTTTTTTAGCCAAAGAAGCGACGATCGTTTTCCGTGAGAGCGAGACGTCATTACGCAAAATTGTTGAATTACTCGATTCAATTGGTTATGCGCCGCAATTGAACTTGGAACATCTGGGCGTGAAGGCTCCGAAAACCGGCAATGCCAGGCTGCCCTTGAAGCTCGGCGTTGCCGGTTTCGCTTTTGGGAATATCATGCTGCTCAGCTTGCCGGAATACCTTGCGGGCGGTATGGATCTTTCTCCCGGTTTTAAAACGTTTTTCGCTTGGCTAAACCTTGTCATTGCCTTGCCAGTGTTGTTCTTTAGCGCGCAGGATTTTTTCATTTCCGCTTTCAGAAGCCTCAAACAGAAATTTCTCAATATTGACGTTCCGATTGCTCTCGGAATCGTTGCGTTGTTCGGGCAAAGCTTGTTTGAAATTGTGACGCAAACAGGCCCCGGTTATTTTGATTCGTTCGCCGGACTCATTTTCTTCCTGCTTATCGGAAAAGTCTTTCAGCAGAAGACCTACGCCGCACTTTCTTTTGAGCGCAATTACAAATCCTATTTTCCGATTTCCGTCACCAGGATCGAAGAAAGCGGCGAGCAGTCCATTCCTCTGACGCAGCTCAAGATCAACGATATGATTCGCGTGCGCAACGGTGAATTGATCCCGGCGGACGCGCTTTTGCTCTCTGAAAACGGCGCCGTCGATTATGCGTTTGTCACTGGTGAATCCGATCCCGTGCAGCACAAAAAAGGCGAGCAAATTTTGGCGGGAGGACGCGTTCACGGCAAGGCGCTGCGCGTTCACATTCTCAAAAACGTTTCCCAGAGCCGCCTGACGCAATTGTGGAATCATGATGTTTTCAAAACCGCGAAAAACAGCGCTTTGAACTCGCTCTCCAATGTTGTCGCGAAATACTTCACGATCACAATTCTGGCCATCGCGACAATCGCTGCTGTTTTTTGGGCGTTTCTGAAGCCGGAGTCGGCGATCAGTGTTTTTACCGCCATTCTCATCGTCGCCTGCCCGTGCGCGCTGGCGTTGACCGTGCCGTTTACGTTCGGTCACGCCATGCGAATTTTCGGGCGCAATCATTTTTATCTCAAAAACGCGGACGTCACCGAGAGTCTGGCGAAGGTTGACCACGTCGTCTTTGACAAGACCGGGACGATTACCCGCAACAACCAGAGCCGCGCCGTTTTTGTCGCCGCGCCGGATTCGCCGGAAAATCTCAGTGATTTCGAGAAACAAGTTGTCGCCAGCGTTGCATCGAATTCCAGCCATCCCTTGAGCGCCCAAATTGTCAGCGCGCTTTCCGTGAATGATTTTCTCAAAAACAGCGATTTTCAAGAAATGCCGGGACGCGGCGTGGTTGGGCTTGCGTCAGGTTCGAGCGTCAAGCTCGGCAGCGCAGCGTGGGTTGCAGAAAACTTTGATACGTCACGAGTAGAGTTTTCGAATAAACATCTTAAAAATGAGAGCTTTCGGGAGAAACAACAGTGCGCGGAACCCACCCCTACCCCCTCCCCGGAGGGGAATCTTCGCGACCGCTTTGCGGTCGCCCAATTCCACTCCAGGGAGGGGTCAGGGGTGGGTAAACCAACGCTCTCAAACACACCAAATTCGCGATACCTCACGGAAAATATTCAAAACGAAAACAGTTCCGAAACCCGCGTCCATCTCGCAATCGACGGCCATTATCGCGGCTACTTTCGCATTCAGCACGCTTGGCGCGGCGGTTTGAAAAACGTGATTGCCGCATTGAAAGATCAATTTGCCGTCTCGCTGCTTTCCGGCGACGCACCGCGTGCTATCAACGAATTACGGAAGATTTTTGGCAAAGCCCGAGAAACGGAAACGCTGCGCTTTGAGCAATCGCCCGAACAAAAAATGGCCTTCATCCACGATTTGCAGAAGCGGCGCGGTGAAAAAATTCTCATGCTCGGCGACGGTCTGAACGATGCCGGGGCGCTCAAACAAAGTGACGTCGGCGTGGCGATTTCCGAGGACATTCACGCCTTTTCCCCAGCCTGCGACGCCATTCTCGACGCAAAAAGATTTCGCGATTTACCCAAGCTGCTGCGTTTCGCAAAATCATCGACCAACGTGGTCAAAGCCGGTTTTACACTTTCGTTTCTCTACAACATCGTCGGGTTGAGCTTTGCGATCACCGGCAATCTTTCCCCGCTCATCGCGGCGATTCTAATGCCGATCAGCTCAATCACCGTCGTCGCCTTCGCCACCGGCGCAACGCAATGGCGCGCAAAACGGGCGGGGTTGTGAGAATGGAGTGGTGGAGTATTGGATTGTTGGAAAATTGGTCTCGTGACCACGGTCTCCGTGGTCACGCACGCTCGGACGCTCTGCGTCCCGTGAACTTAAAACGAGTCAGACCGGACGCAGAGCGTCCGAGTATACATCACGACGGAGACCGTCGTGACGAGATGTTAAAATTTATAAAAACAAAAATATGAACGTCCTAATCCTACTCATCATCATCAGTCTTTTGCTGGCTTCCGGGTTTCTTCTCGCGTTTCTCTTCTCGGCAAAATCCGGCCAGTTTGACGATACCTACACACCGTCTGTTCGCATTCTACTAGACGACGTCGACAATTTGGATCAATCCGAGGAGAACTAGTTTTATGGCAATGGAAACCTTTCACTACGACAACAGAATCGTCAGAAACTTCGCCGTTGCAACAACCTTGTGGGGTATTGTCGGCATGTTGGTGGGCGTGATTATCGCGATTCAAATGTACGCGCCGTCGCTGAGCTTCAATCTGCCGTTTCTCACCTTTGGCCGCTTGCGTCCGCTGCACACCAACGCGGTGATTTTCGCTTTCGCGGGCAATGCGCTTTTTACCGGCATCTATTACTCGCTGCAACGTCTCTGCAAGGCGCGGATGTACAGCGACACGCTGAGCAAACTGCACTTTTGGGGTTGGCAGTTGATCATCGTACTCGCCGCCGTCAGCCTGCTGCTCGGCTATACGACCAGCAAGGAATACGCGGAACTTGAGTGGCCGATTGATCTGCTGATCGCCGTCGTTTGGGTGATTTTTTCCTGGAACATGTTCGGCACCATTTTCAAGCGGCGGGAAAAGCACATGTACGTCGCGATTTGGTTTTACATCGCCACAGCGATCACGGTCGCGGTGCTGCACATCGTGAACTCGTTCGAGATTCCAGTCAGTTTGACCAAAAGTTACTCAATGTTTGCGGGCGTTCAGGATGCGCTGGTACAATGGTGGTACGGTCACAATGCGGTCGCCTTTTTCCTGACAACGCCGTTTCTCGGCATCATGTACTATTTCATGCCCAAAGCCGCCAACCGACCGGTTTTTTCTTACAAGCTTTCCATCGTCCACTTTTGGGCGTTGATTTTCATCTACATTTGGGCGGGGCCGCACCATTTGCTCTACACGGCGCTGCCGGACTGGGCGCAAACGCTCGGTTCCGTTTTTTCAATCATGCTCATCGCACCTTCCTGGGGCGGCATGTTGAACGGCTTGCTGACCTTGCGCGGCGCATGGGATCGCGTGCGGGAAGACGTGGTGCTCAAGATGATGGTCGTCGCGGTCACTGCCTACGGCATGGCGACTTTTGAAGGGCCGATGCTCTCGATCAAAAGCATCAACGCGCTGACGCACTACACGGATTGGACGATTGCTCACGTGCATGTCGGCGCCTTTGGCTGGGTCGGTTTTCTCACGTTTGGAATGCTTTACTGGCTGATGCCGCGCATTTTCAACACCAAGCTTTACTCGAAGAATTTGGCCAATCTCCACTTTTGGATCGGCTCGCTGGGCATCGTTTTCTACGCCATTCCGATGTATTGGGCGGGGCTGACGCAAGGTTTCATGTGGAAAGAATTCACCGCCGATGGCTTCTTGCAATATCCGAATTTTCTCGAAACAGTCGTCCAACTCGTGCCGATGTATGTGACGCGCTCGCTTGGCGGGACAATGTTCCTGGCCGGGGTCGTCATCGGCGCATACAATCTTTACCGGACGGCGAAACAAGGCTCATTGATCGCAGATGAGCGCGCCGAAGCGCCGGCCATGGATCCGCGCCCGGATCGCGCCGCCGAAAAATCCTACTGGCATCGCTGGATCGAAAGCCGTCCGGCGCAATTCCTTATCGCCACGACCGTGCTTATTCTCATCGGCGGCGTGGTTGAAATGATCCCCGCGTTTCTGGTTAAATCGAACGTTCCGACGATTTCAAGCGTGCAGCCATACACGCCGCTGGAATTGGAAGGCCGCGACATTTACATTCGTGAAGGCTGCAACAATTGCCACTCGCAGATGATTCGCCCGTTCCGTTCGGAAACCGAGCGTTATGGCGAATATTCCAAAGCTGGAGAATTTGTCTACGATCATCCGCATCTTTGGGGCTCGAAACGAACCGGGCCTGACCTGCACCGTATCGGCGGAAAATATCCTGACGCCTGGCACTACGCGCACATGGTCGATCCGACGACGATGTCGCCTGGTTCGCTCATGCCGCCTTATCCCTGGCTGGCGGAGGACGAACTCGATACCTCCGATCTGGAATCGAAAATCTCGGCGATGCAAACTCTGGGCGTGCCTTACCCTGAAGGTTTTCAGGCGGCGGCGCACGAAAAATTGATGAAACAAGCCGAAGAAGTTGCAGCGCGTTTGCAAGAAGCTGGAATTGCGATTGATCCCAAAACCGAGATCGTTGCGCTGATCGCTTATTTGCAGCGGCTTGGCACGGATATTCAACCAAAACGGGGCGTCACAGCGCCCGAGACGGACTGAGCGGATGGAGTGGTGGAATTTTGGAGTGAAGGATTGATGGATTGATGGATTGATGGGACATCTCTACCAATACTCCATTACTCCACCATTCCACCATTCCACCATTCCAACACTCCAGAGAACATTTAAGAGTAAAGAAACATGTACAAACAAGTTCTACAAAGCATAACCGGCGTGGAGGTTTTTCCGATGATTTCGCTGATGATTTTTACCGTATTTTTCGCCGCCGTTCTGATTTGGGTGATCACGCTGGACAGAAAGACGGTGAAGGAAATTGAAAAGCTGCCGTTGGAAGAATGAAGGCGTTGGAGCATTGGATTAGTGGAATATTGGATTAATGGAGTCAGCAGCATTCTTCTCGTTTCCATGCTTTGCGTGGGAATGCAGCCCGGACGCTTCGCGTCCATTCAAGCACGACGATCAATTCAACAGAAGCCGAAGCATTTTAAAACGCTCGACGCAAAGCGTCGGAAGTGCATTCCAACGCGAAGCATTGGAACGAGAAAAAACTATACGTTCTATCTGGAGATGAGTAAAAATGAATTCAAAAAAAACTACCAACTACGATGAATACTTGATGGATCACGAGTATGACGGCATCCGTGAACTGGATAATCGCATGCCGCCGTGGTGGTTGAACTTGTTTTATATATCCATTATCTGGTCGATCGCCTACGTGCTTTATTTTCACGTTTTGGGCTTCGGCGATCTCTCGGACGCGGAATATCAAAAATCCGTCGATCCGAACTGGAAAGACCCCAACAAAAATGCCGTTGCGCTGGCTTATCATTCGCCTTACCACGCGCCGGAGCGCGACGTTACGCCGCTGATGATTGCGCAGGGCGGCGGCAAAACGGCGGCGGAAGCGCCGAAGGAAGAACAAGCTGCGCCGGAAGAAACTTTCTCTTTTAAATTGCTCTCCGACGCCTCAGCCCTGAGCGGCGGCAGAGGCATTTACACGAAAAATTGCGCCAACTGCCACGGCCCGCAAGGACAGGGCGGCATTGGGCCGAACTTAACCGACAACAACTGGCTTAACTGCGACGGCAGCTTTGAAGGCATTGTCGGCGTGATTCAAAACGGTGTTGTCGCCAAGGGCATGATCGCCTGGAAGAACTATTTGCGCCCGGAAGAAATTCAACAGGTCGCCAGCTACATTCACAGCATTCACGGCTCAGAACCGCCAAATCCGAAGCAGCCCCAAGGACAGCATTATGATCGCAAATGACCCCAACATACAACCAGCCGCGCCGTTGAAATCGCCGAACGCGTCAGATGAAAACAGCGCCTTTCGTGATCACATTGCAACGGTGGATCAGAAGGGCAAGCGGATTTGGATTCACCCCAAAAAACCGCGGGGTCGTTTTTACAATGCGCGCACCTGGGTCAGCCTGTTTCTGTTGGCGGTTTTTTTTAGCGGCCCGTTTATCAGAATCGGCGGCGAGCCTTTGCTTTTGCTGAATTTTTTGGAACGAAAGTTCGTCATTTTGGGCATTGTGTTTTGGCCGCAGGATTTCCATCTGTTTTTTCTCATTAGCATCGTTTTTATCGTTTTTGTCCTGTTGTTCACGGCGATATTCGGAAGGCTTTGGTGCGGTTGGGCGTGTCCGCAAACCATTTTTATGG
>CAXHAT010000209.1:0-13308 GCA_964014485.1 uncultured Deferribacteres bacterium | reverse complement strand
TCTTGCCCTGCAATTTCATTCCGCCCGGCACCGTGCCGGAAAATTCCACCACACGATGGTCGAGAAACGGCACGCGCGCTTCCAACGACGTCGCCATGCTCATGCGGTCGACTTTCACCAGAATATCGTCGCACATGTAAGTTTTGACGTCAACGTAAGACTGCTGGTTGATGCGATCCCGAGTCGTCGCTTTTTTGAAGTAGTCGCGCATGAAATTGAAGGCAAAATTGCCGCTGCGACTGTGCGCGAAGTCGGCGTGATACATCGCTTGTTTTTCCTGCTCGACCAGGAAAGTCATCCAGCGCGTGTGCTGCAAATCGTCCGGCAAATTGCTGCCTTCCACAAAGCGCTTCGACTTATTGACAAATCCCTTTTTCTTATCTGTCGGCGGCAAAAGATTGACTGCCGGCGCGATCAATCCGCGCCGCACAAATGACGGCGCCCAGCGTTTGTAGAGGCGATCCATTTGGTCGGCGACGTACGTGTCGTAGCCGCCGAAAAGCTCATCCCCGCCGTCGCCGGAAAGCACGACCGTGACATGCTCGCGCGCCATTTTCGAAACGAGATAGGTCGGGAAAATCGAAAAATCGCCGAAGGGTTCGTCGCAGTGATAAATCAGTTTTTCCGTCAGCTCCAGCGCGTCGGGTTTGATGATAAATTCGGTGTGATCGGTTTTGAAATGTTCAGCGATCGCGCGGGCGTAGCCAAGCTCGTTGTAGCTCGAATCTTCAAAGCCGATGGAAAAGGTTTTCACCGGCTGATCCATGACCCGGCTCATCAGGCCGACGATGGCGCTGGAATCGATCCCGCCGCTCAAAAACGCGCCCAGCGGCACGTCGCTGATCAGGCGCATTTTCACTGCATCCTGCAAAATATCGATCAAGTCGCGCTGCAACTCCGCTTGCGGGCGGCCGTTTTCGTTGAAGCGCAAATCCCAGTACTGCCGCAGTCGCGTCTTGCCGTTTTTCAGCGTGAGCGTGTGACCGGCGGGCAGTTTTTTGACATCTTTCAAAATGCTGTAGGGCGCGGGAACGTACTCATAGGTCAAAAACAAATCCAGCGCTTCGCGATCCACTTCGCGCGGCACGGAATCGACTTTCAGAAGCGCCTTCAGTTCGCTGCCAAAAACGAAATCCTTCTCGCCGTCAAAGTAGTACATCGGCTTGATCCCGACGCGGTCGCGGGCGATGAAAAGCTGGCGGTTGCGCTCGTCCCAGATCGCAAAGCCGAACATGCCGTTGAGTTTCTTCGGACAGTCCTCGCCCCATTCTTCGTAGGCGTGAACGATGGTTTCGGTGTCAGTTTTTGTCCTAAATTTATGACCCTTCGCTTCAAGCTCCGCGCGCAATTCGGGGAAATTGTAAATCTCGCCGTTGAAAACGATCCAGACACTTTTGTCCTCGTTGGGGATCGGCTGTTGGCCGGTTTTGAGATCGATGATGCTCAACCTTCTCATGCCGAGGGCGACGTTTTCTTTGACGAAGTAACCGTCTTCGTCCGGCCCGCGATGCGTAATTTCGTCGCACATCCGGCGCAGAGTCGGCTCGGAAGCAGGTTGGTCGGGGTTTTTATGAATGAATCCGGCAATGCCGCACATGGTTCTCTTTGCTGGAAAGTTGGAGTATTGGAATCTTGGAATCTTGGAATCTTGGAACCTTGGAATCTTGGAATCTTGTATTTATGGGATAATGGAGTGTTGGATTTTTGGATCAATGGGCGTCCGTACGAAATTCCAACAATCCAGTAATCCACTATTCCATCATTCCAACAGTTACAGTTTTCTTTCGAGATGCTGGTAGACTTCCTGCGTTTTTTTGAGATACGCTTCGTAGCTGTATTCGCGCTCCGCCAGCGCTTGCGCTTGTTTGATGATTTTGCTCGCGGCGTCACGATTTTCGACCGCGCTCAAGACGCCGTCGGCGAAGCTTTCGGGCGTGGTTTCGGTCAGAAACGAGACATCGCTGTTGAGCACTTGCGTGTGCGTCAAATGATTGGTCGCGACGATGGGCACGCCAGATCGCAGATATGAATAAATTTTCAGCGGCGTGTTATTGCCTTCGATGCGCGGCGAAACCAGGACGCTGGCCATGTTCATAAAAACCGGAATTTCTTCCGGCGGACGTTGACCGGTGAAAATGAAATTCTCCAAAACCCCGGCGGCGCGCGCCTGCTCTTTATATTTTTCCACCTGCTCTGGCTTCCCGCCAACGACTAAAAACGTCAGATGCTTGGCCTTTTGTAAAACATTCTTGCTCGATTCGATCAGCAATTCCAGCCCTTGATAAGCTTCAAAAGTGCCTGTGTAAAGAATGATCGGCTGGCCGTTGATGTTGAATTGCTGCTTCAAGTTTTCAAGATCGGGTGTGCGCTGAAAAACGATGCTGTTGTCGCCAACGTTTTCGATCAGTTTGTTGAATTTCCCGGGGAACTTCGTGTCGACGTAATCACGCAGTTCCGGGCAAATGGTGATCACCGCCTGCGCGCTTTCGATGGTCTTTTTCTCCAGAGTTTCAAAAGCCGACAGCAGTAATTTGGAGTTCGAATATTTGAAATTGTTCAACTGCTGCGGCAGACTGCTGTGCATGTCGTAAAGATGGAGCGTGTTGAATTTCTTGCTCAAGCGAATGCCAAAAAACCCGGCTTCTTCGTGCGTGTGCAGCAGATCGTACTTTGTCTGTTTGAGCAGTTGCACGGCTTTCCGATAAAGCGAAATATCGAGAAAAATCTTCGGGATCGACGGGCCGATGGCGATATTCTTGATTCCCGGCACGGGCGCGGAGCGAACAATGCGCACGTTCTCGATCTCAACATTTGCTCCGACGGGATAAGTCACGAGATCGATGCTATAGCCGAGTTTGGAAAGCGCCTTGAGCCGGTGCAAAACGCTGAACGGCGTGCCCCGCGGCTGAAAAAACGGCTGCGGCGCAATCATGAGAGTTTTCATGGGAAAAGTCGGTGCTGTCAGTTCGCGGTTGTCAAATTTGCATTCTGGTAAGTTTACAATCGGAGGGCTGGAAAAGCGGAATTTTGGAGGTTAATCGGCGTTCTGAATTCTCGGCTTTACTGAATCACAACATGTAAGGATTTCCCAAGAGCGTCTGTATATTTATGAAGGGTTGACAATCGGACTTCTTCAGCGTGATTCTCTATACGCGAAATAGCGGATTTTTTAACGCCCAGCTTTTTGGCGATTTCTTCCTGCGTTCGTCCTGATTCTATTCTGGCTTGCTTTAACATAACGCCGACCTTGAACAACTTATAGCCTTCGTCAAAATTTTTTGCAAATGCCGAGTCCGTTTGTTTTAGTTCTTCGATAAATCGATCAAGGTCATCCATTTTTTCTCTCCAGACGCTTCAAATAATTTCGCTTTTCGGCGGCAGAACACTACCGCCAAAGTCTCGATGGAAGACAGAATCTGCTTATTCGCGGAGACGCAAGCAGGCAAATCCAAACTGCTGGTATGAGGAAATGCCAGATCCAAAGCAATGGGTTTTCTTGCGCTGCTGGAACATGCCCGCTCTTGAATTGAGAGAAGATAAAAAATATTGGCGGGAGGGTCAAAAAAACAATCAAGATAAGGCGCGAAAAATTTCTTTTTGTGTAGATCAAATGGCCCGCCCAAAACAGGCTGAAAAGATAAGCAATGCCGGCATGATCTTTCAAACTCAGGAAAAAGCTTTGCTGTATCTCAGACGGGAGCACATAAATAAAACCGTACTTTGTCAGGCTGATGATGCAAATAAAGATTGCATAAACTTGAAGCTCGGCGGGAGCATTGAAAAAGTTGGATTTGAACCGTGTTATTGAAAATGTCTCATCATCAACAATCATCACTCTCCCCTATTTTTCTTTTCGCAATCTTATTAGAATCAAGCGGCGCGGTTCTTACAAAACGACCTGAACAAGAAGCATGATGCAAAACCCCAGGGTTGCGGCCCAGGCAATACGGTTGGGTGCTTCGTTTTCAAGCGCTTCCGGGATGAGTTCAAGAAGGATTAAAAAAATCATCGCACCGGCGGCGAATCCCATCAAGACCGGCATGAGCGGCTGGAAAAACCAGGAGACAATCGTCGCTGGAACTGCGGCGATGGGTTGAGGCAGACTCGTCAAAACAGCGGCCCAGAAGCATTTTTGAATACTTGCTCCGGCAGCACGCATCGGGATCGCCACCGCCAGCCCCTCTGGAATATTATGAATGCCGATAGCAATGGCCAATTGCGTTCCAAGAGTTCCCTGATGCACTTCGTCCGAGGCGTATCCCACGCCGACCGCGACGCCTTCCGGTATGCTGTGAACGGCCATCGCAACAAAAATCAGAATTTCGGTTTTGCTGCCAAGTCTTTTCCAAAACGCCGTTTCCAAACGTTCACGCGACAAGTATTTTTCCGTGAGCGAGAGAAACACCGCGCCTAACAAAATGCCGCTAACCACTGGAACCGCCTGCGACACTGTGATTTCCATTTTTTTGAGCGTCAGCCCCGGCAAAATGAGATTATAAACTGAAGCGGCGAGCATTAATCCCCCCGCCAGGCCAAAGCCCAAGCCGGTGTGTTTTTTTAGATCAAATCTTTTTAACAAAAGCGGAAGCGCGCCGAGTCCGCAAGCCAAGCTCGCAAAAATACCGGCAATCAGGCTCTTGAGAATGATTTCGTAAGGTATGTTCAAATTCTCACCCAGCTATCATTTTATAGTGTCGAGCAAATTTGACCAACGGCGGCCAATACCTGAGAATGCAACATCTGTTCATGCAATATCGCACTAGAAGGCGTTGATTGCAACCAACAAAAAAAGCCCGTCCAGTTTTTTCTGAACAGGCTTTCAAAGTCAATAAGCGCGGTCTTTGCAACTACATCAAACTTTCCATAATGCTTTGCAGAGATTCCCGGCTTGGCCGCACGCGATCTTCTTTCAACGAATAGAGCGGCTCATCCACCATGTTGAGTACGTCGAAAAGCGTGGGCATTTCCGGGTTAACGTAAAAAACGCCCGTCGCAATTTCTTCTCGTTCCCGTGACGCATGCAAGTGTGAAATGGCCTGCGAGCGATTGTTCGGCGAGTAGTCGCCGGGCAATTTGCTCAAAAGCAGCGTCGAGCCGTCGTGCATGGTGACGCTCTTCGTTTCGCCTTCGTCGTATTCGATGGAAATATCTTCAAAATAGGGCACAAAGCTGACTTCGTCAAAATACTCTTCGTGCTCTTGCACGTAGGAATAGCTCTTAGTCGATCCGTCATGGTCATTGAATGTAACGCACGGCGAAATTACGTCGATCATTGCCGTGCCGCGATGTGCGATTGCGGCCTTGAGAATTGCCAGCAACTGTTTTTTGTCGCCGGAAAAACTTCTGGCCACAAAACTCGCGCCGAGTTCAATCGCTAACAGGCAAGTGTCAATCGGCGGATATTCGTTTATCACGCCGGATTTTGCTTTGGAGCCAATGTCCGCTGTTGCGGAGAACTGGCCTTTGGTCAAGCCGTAGCAACCGTTGTCTTCAATGATATAAATAAACGGCAGATTGCGCCGCATGAGATGAACGAATTGCCCCATGCCAATCGAAGCCGTGTCGCCGTCGCCGCTAACGCCGAGACCAAGCATTTTTCGGTTCGCCACCATCCCGCCCGTCGCAACCGACGGCATCCGCCCGTGCACTGAATTGAAGCCGTGCGAGGGATTCAAGAAATAAGTCGGCGCTTTGCTGGAACAGCCAATCCCGGAATATTTCATCACGTCGTAAGGGTCGACGTTCATTTGATGGAACGCTTGAATAATACGCTCGGAAATTGCGTTGTGCCCGCAACCGGCGCAAAGCGTTGTCTTTGAGCCTTTGTAAGTTTTGAGATCGAGACCGATTCCATTTACTTTTCCAGGGCGGCGCGGCGGCGTTTTGGTTTTGTCTTTAATTTCCGTTGCCATAATGCTCTATTCCTTTTCGTTTGCCAAAAATTCGCTGATCAGAAAATCCGTTGAAAGCGGCATACCGTCAAACTGGCGAATGCTTCGCAGCTTTGCCGTTCGTTCCGGCGGGAAATCCATTCGCATCAAAGAAAGCAGTTGCCTGTCACGGTTTTGATCAATGACATAAACGCGATCATGAGCGTCGATAAAGTCTACGACTTCTTGCGTAAACGGATAGGCGCGAAGACGCATGTAATCCGTTTTCATCTCGTGCTTGTCGTTTAAAACGGCGCGGGTTTCAACCAGCGGCCAATGACTTGTGCCGCAGGCAATAATCCCGATTTTCGCACCGTCCATTGTCTCGACGACCGGTTTGGGAACTTTCGTTTTTGCCGTTTCATACTTTTTCTCGAGCCGAGAAAGCGAGTTCTTGTAATTGACGCTGTCTTCCGTATAGCGCGCATATTCATCATGGCCTGTTCCGCGCGTAAAATAAGGCGCTTTCGGATGCTTCGTTCCCGGCAGCGTTCTGTATGGAATGCCGTCGCCGTCAACGTCTTTGTATCGCCCGTAGTCTTCCAGTTTAGCCAGCGCTTCCGCGTCCAAAACTTTGCCGCGATTGAATGGTTTTTCCGGATATTCGAACGGATCAGCCATCCAATTATTCATGCCCAGATCAAGGTCGGTCATCACAAACACCAACGTCTGAAGCTCCTCCGCCAAATCGAACGCAAGGCCTGAAATTTCAAAAATATCCTCCGGCGAGTAAGGGAAAAGTAAGATGTGTTTTGTGTCGCCGTGTGAAAGCAGCGCCGTCGAAATCAAATCGCCCTGCATTGTTCGGGTCGGCAAGCCCGTGGACGGCCCGACGCGCTGAACGTCGAAAACAACGGCGGGGATTTCGGCGAAATAGGACAGCCCGCTGAATTCAGACATGAGAGAAATTCCCGGCCCGGAAGTCGCCGTCATTGCGCGCGCTCCCGCCCAGCCGGCGCCGACGACCATGCCAAGCGCGGCAAGTTCGTCTTCCGCTTGTACAACGGCAAAAGTCGCTTTGCCTGTTTCAGGATCAAGTCGATGCTTTTGCATGTAGCCGATTAATGATTCGACAAGAGAAGATGACGGGGTGATCGGGTACCAGGTCGCGACGGTTACGCCTGCATACATGCAGCCAAGCGCTGCAGCGGCGTTGCCGTCAATGATAATTTTTCCGGCCGTTTCATTCATACGCTTCAGCGCATGTTGCTTTTGCGAGGGCAGGTTGTTCTCAGCGAATTCATACCCGACCTCAGCTGCTTTGAAATTGAGTTCAGCCGCTTTGGGTTTCGTGGAAAACTGCTTTGCCAGCGCGGCCTTAACTTCATCCATTTCAATATCAAGAATGCGCGCGACAACGCCAACATAGATCATATTGCGGACAAGTTTTCGAATTTTTGGCTTGTCAACAATCGGCGTGACAAGCTTTGTAAAAGGCACCGGAAAGAAAACCACGTCTTCGCGTAAAGAATCGAGGCGAAGCGGCTGGTCATAAACGACCATTGAGCCCGGCTTCATTTTCAATAAGTCCGAATGGGCCGTTTCCGGGTTCATCGCAACGAGCAAGTCAACATTTTCGCGCCTGGCGATAAACGCATCCTTATTCGCACGGATTGTAAACCAGGTTGGGAGACCTTGAATATTGGAAGGAAAAAGGTTTTTGCCGCTGACTGGGATCCCCATTTGAAAAATGGAGCGCAGCAGTGTGTTGTTAGAACTTTGGCTGCCTGAACCGTTGACGGTCGCCACATGAATCACAATATCATTGACTTTCGTCGTTGTTTCCAGTTCCGCAGGTTGGAATTCAGCTTCTGAGGTACTCACTTGTTTACTTCCTTAATCTGAGTTTGGCGTCCAATCGATTTGTCCGGTATCTGGATAATCTACAGGCAGTCCTTTTCCTTTTCACAAAAAATATCAAGGGCGAATGTAAAAGTTGCGTCTAAAAAAGTAAAGCGATAACTGTCTGCCTGAAATTTGTCGTTTTCAGACTCAACACGATCAAGGCCGCTTCGTGAATGCATCGAAAAAATCGAGCTGATCCGTGTGTTCCGTCATGCCGATTTCCAATAAATCCGGCTCCGCCAAAAGCATTTCTTTCGGCATAACCACCTTTTGCTTTTCAATTTCAGCACGAGCCTGAAACGCCGCCTTCACCGACGCAACGCCGCTCTCTGCGCTAAAAACAAGGAAGTTTTCATTTGCAAAACTTTTACTCGCCTCCGCCAGAAACTCCCGCAACTCGCTTTCATCGGAATTGAGTCCAGCCAACCTGAAAAAACGCACGTCTTGAGTGCCGTGGCTTTCATCTTCAACGTGCTTGGTTGAAAACGATTCAAGTCTATGCACGGCTTGTTCGCCTAAAAATATTTGTGCATCCTTCTTGCTCCAGGACGCGTGCTGTAATTCCGCGACAATGGGGTATTTTTTGAACGTCGTTTTTAATCGAAAAAGCCATGATCTGTTTTCAAGAGAAAAATCGAAGGCGGCGGGAAACGCTAAAAGTAAGGCCCCCAATTTCCCCGATTCCAGCAAGACGTCCAAGCCGGAACAAACGCGCTGAACGTCTTCTAACTCGTACGGGCTTTGTTCTTCAACCAACTTCTGCCACAACTTGACGACAAATCGAAAGTCCGGCCTGTGCGCCGTTTCTTCCAGCCAGCGTCGCGAGGCGTCCGCTGATTGAGGATGATAAAATGTCGTCGCCGTTTCGACAACGTTGAAAAATCTGGAATAAAATTGAAGTTCGGAAATGGTCGGATTAAGTTTTTCCGGCAGAAATGCGCCCTTCCATTCTGGGTGCGACCAACCTGAAACGCCAATAAAATATTTTTTAGACATGCGTCAATCTACATGTCGTCGGTAAAATGAACAAGAAAAAATTTGTGCCGGGCATATGTGCGAGAACGTTTGGACTTAAACAAAATTTTCTTCTTCATCCTTCGCGTCGAATGAATAATTCTTTTTTCTGAGTGGGGGCGTCTCAAAACATAATATTTTTGATGCGCTACACCATATGTAGGGGTTCAAAATATTGAACCCCTACGACATATTGTATGCCTTGCATTCAGAGACTATGTTTTTGGACAGCCCACAGTGACGGGAAACCGGAGACTTTAAATTTCGAATTTTCAACCGGATTGGACTATGAACTTGTTTTCAAAAAAGCCTTTGAGGCGCTCGCTTATCCCGGCGTTATTTTCGGTGTTTGTCATGACGGCTTGCGATACGCCGGATACAGAACCAAAATCAGACGGATTTGAGCAATTCTCCGGCTACAAATTAATTGAAAAACCGATTGTCGTTGCTGGAAACGCCGGAAAGGTTTGGAAAATTTTCGGACTGGAAATCGCCGGAAAAATCATGAGCGCTGAGACAAACGGGCAGTATTCAGTGATCATCAGCTCTACGCCTCCGAACGGGGGACCGCCGCCGCACGTCCATGAAAACGAAGACGAGCTTTTTTACGTCGTCGAAGGCGAATATGAATTTAAGTACGGCGACGAAACCGTCGTCGTCTCGAAGGATGCGGTTGTCGTGCTGCCGCGCAAAATCCCTCATAGTTTTCGCAATATCGGCGAAACGACTGGCAAGCTACTGAACACCATTACGCCAGGCGGATTTGAACAATTCTTCGAAGAAGTGGATCAGTTGCCCAAAGACGCGCCGTTGGATCGCGCCAAAGTTCAGGAAATCGGCAAGAAATACGGCTTAACTTTTCTACCTCCACCTGAGGCGCAATAAAACGTTGATCGACTATCTCATTTTACACACAAGAAACTTCGGATCGAAAACCGCGCCGATCAACAACGTCTCGCCATAAACCACAGCGACGCTTGAGCCGGAAAGCATTTCTCCCTTTTCGAGATAGATTTCTGCGGCGCTGAATTCGCCGTTTGCGTTTCGTTCCAAACGAAAAACCTGTGACGGTGAGAGCGCGTTCGCATCTTTCGAATGTGCGATAAATGTCAGCATCTGCGGGTGCGCGCCGATCCACAGGTTTCCATTCTCGTCGACTTCGATGTTATCCACGCCGGTCTTAAGGTCGATTTTTTCTATCAGACGCAAGTCGCCGTTTTTCAAATCCCGATCAAAAACGGAAATCTCGCCGTCAACCGTTGCCGCAACGTAAACAGATTTTCCGTCTCGGCTGATATTCACCCCGTTCGCATAGGCGAAACCTTCGGCGACTTTTCGAAAACGTACTCCGTCATAGTAAAGCAGGTATGATCTATTGAGCTGCAAGTAATCCTCAAACGTTTTGCCTAACGCCGTCACGTTTCCGTGATCGTTTGTCACATAAAACCGATTCTCGTCCACGGCGACAACGTCATTGGGGCTGTGCATCAACGAATCCCGGATGGAAGCTTCGTGAACGAACAAGCTGTCTTGCTCCCGGAAAATTTCAATAAAATGACCGTTTTCATTATGGTTGACGGCCAACAGCGTGAGCTCTCCGGCTTCATTGCGAAAGACGTCTATCCCGTGCGGATTGAATTTGTGCGAGAGTTGCAGGTTCAAGTTCAAGGGCGTTGCTTGCCCGCTCTCCAATGCACCGAGATCATACACAAAAACATCACCGTTCTGCGGCGCTTTTCCAGACCAACGTGAACGTCGATCTGCTGAAGAAATGAACGCGCGTCCACTCGCGTAATCGATCGTAATATCTTCCGAACTCAACAGGCCGCCAACAACGCGGCTCTCGCCGTCAAAATGAAAATCAAGCGTTTTAAACTCTCCGGCGTCGTGGTAAGTTTTCAGTCCAAACGCAAACACGGCGATGATAAGCAACAAAATAAGGAAAACGGCTTTTTTTACTTTTTTCATATCAATCGTCTTGCTCAACCTGCCGAGTTTAAGTAGTTTTTACGCAAAGTAAATTTATCACGCGGTTTTTCAATAAATGACCGCTTTAAATATGACGGTACGCTCATTTCAAAACAAAGGAAATCATCATGAACAAAACAGCCGAATGCCCTGTTTGCGGGGCGGAAATCGAACGCGTTGAAGATACCGTTGAATCGGAATTGATTTCATGCGAAGACTGCGGCTCGGAACTTGAAGTCGTTAAACTGGAGCCGTTCGAAATTGCTGAAGCGCCGCAAACCGAAGAGGATTGGGGCGAATAATGAAAGTCGGTTTTTTACACTCCGTCTTGCGCAAGGACGAAAAACTGCTGCTGCAAGCGTTCAAAGCCAGAAAAGAAATAGAATTGGTGATGATCGATGATCGCGCGTTGATTTTCGATCTTGGCAATGATCGTTTCGACCTTGACATTGTGCTCGAACGCAGTATAAACCACTCCCGCGCCTTGCACGCGCTCACCCTTTTTGAAGCCGCTGGAATTCGCTGCATCAACACGGCAAAAGTTGCGACGATTTGCGGGGACAAGCTTCTCACTTCCGACGCACTCGCCAGACGACGCATTCCGCAGCCAAAAGCCATGGTCGCGTTTACCGAAAAAACGGCCTTGCAAGCCATCGAAAAGCTGGGATATCCCGTCGTCTTAAAACCCGCGGTCGGATCGTGGGGAAGATTGCTGGCGAAAATTAACGACCGCGACGCCGCTGAGGCGGTGCTGGAGCACAAAACCGTACTCGGCACCTACCACCATTCCATTTTTTATATTCAAAAATACGTTCACAAACATGGGCGGGATATTCGCAGCTTCGTCGTCGGCGACGAGTGCGTTGCGGCGATTTACCGCACGTCGGAGCACTGGATCACCAACACGGCGCGCGGCGCAGTCGCTTCAAAATGCGAGGTGACCGACGAAATTGCCGACATTTCCCTGCGCGCGGCGGAAGCCGTCGGCGGCGGCATTGTCGCGGTCGATATTTTTGAAAGCGATGACGGTTTTCTGATCAATGAAATCAACTACACCATGGAATTCAAAAACAGCATCGAAACGACGGGCGTCGACATCCCGGCCAAAATCGTCGATTACGTGATCCGGGTTGAAAAAAACGGCGGAGCCGCTTAACATTGGCGAACCGGCGTCAATCAAGGATAGTCTTTCGAACTTGTGACTTAACGCCGAGACGCAAAGCTCGGAGAGCTTCGCAGAGTTTTAATAACTGATGTTTTTGATCCTTCAAAATTGGTTTCTCAGCGTCCTTTGCGTCTCTGCGTTTTGAAAAACATCGCCGCCAGAGGGCAGAAAACAACTCAAACAACAATTTTGTTCGCAAACTCCGTTTATGAAAAAAACAATCGTTTCCATCGCCGGGGCTTCCGGCTACGCAGGCGGGGAATTACTGCGTTTGCTGCTTTTTCACCCCCACGTCGAAATCAAGCAAGCGACGTCCGAGCGCTTCGACGGCAAATTCGTTTACAAAGCCCACCCCAATCTGCGCAAATTGAGCAAGCTCAAGTTTTGCTCTCTTGCGGAATTGGAACCTTGCGACGCGCTCTTCCTGTGTCTGCCCCACGGGCGTTCTATGACAGACGTCGACGTTTATCGCGAAAAAGCGGGAAAGATCATCGATCTCAGCGCTGATTTCCGGCTCAACGATCCGCTGTTGTACGAACGATTTTACCGCAAACCGCACGCTCAGCCTGACAGTCTCAAAAAATTCGTCTACGGCATTCCCGAACTGCATCGCGAGGAAATGAAAAATGCTGATCTCGTTTCAAGCGCGGGCTGCAACGCCACAACGACGATTCTTGCGCTGTATCCGTTGTTCAAAAACGATCTTGTCGAGCCGGACAAAACCATCGTTGAAGTTAAAGTCGGATCGAGCGAAGCAGGCAACGCCGCCTCCGGGGCTTCGCACCACCCGGAACGCAGCGGTTGCGTGCGGTCTTTCATGCCGACCGGCCACCGGCACGTCGCGGAGATGATCCAGGAGTTGAGCTTTGGGCGTGAAATCCAAATTCATTTTTCAGGGACGGCCATCGATATGGTGCGCGGCGTGCTGGCGACCTGCCACACTTTTTTGAAAGAGAATCTTGCCGAAAAAGATATTTGGAAAGTGTATCGGGAAGCGTACGGCGCGGAACCGTTTATCCGCATCGTCAAAGAGCGCGACGGGCACTATCGCTATCCGGAGCCGAAACTGCTTTCCGGCACGAATTACTGCGACGTTGGCTTTGAAAAAGACCCGTACTCCAAGCGGCTCGTGGCCATCAGCGCCATCGACAATTTGATGAAAGGCGCCGCCGGGCAAGCTTTGCAAGCGTTCAACCTCATGCACGGCCTAGATGAACGCACCGGACTGGAGTTTCCCGGTTTGCATCCGGTTTAAAGCGAATTGCCGTTGATTTAAGTTTTGGCAAAACTTAAATCCCAAACAACAAGTTCCAAACGCCATCCCGAATCGTCGCATATGCGTCAACCTAATTTTGAAAGAAGTCGGGCTTTGATGCGTTTATACTC
>CAXHAT010000208.1:0-13407 GCA_964014485.1 uncultured Deferribacteres bacterium | reverse complement strand
ATGTCACCGGGCTCAAGCCCGGTGCTAATGAAACCATGTTCAAGTCTGAGCAACAAGCGATGCATTGGCGCGCGTAACATCAGTTACGAGAACAAATTATGTTGCCGTCCCGACCGTTTCGGAACGGCAACGAGCTAAAAAGAAGGAGTGCAAGGCTTGCCTTGCTTTCACACTCCCAAGGAAAGTTTCTTTTAAAAATGGAGAGTAGAGATGAAACGCGTATTAGTTTCTGTGTTTGTCCTAATGATGGCGCTTCCGCTTGTCGCCCAGGAAACACTTGAAGGGGAATGGACTGCGAAAGTCAAGCGCACCCGCTTATGGATGAGTATTGAACTTGACTGGCGAAACAACGACGGCAGGTGGGGACAAACGATACGATTTCGTGAATTCGAGGGTATTGATCACTCCATAGCTGCGGAAGCTTCGGAGGAAAGAACTTTTTATCTGAGACGCGACGCCGGCGTTATCGAATTCACGGGCTTGTTCAAAAACGGGCGCGGAATCGGCGATTTCGTTTTTACGCCAAATCAGACGTTTAAACAAGAATTGCAACGCAGCGGTTATGAAGACGTCGATACAAAAAAATTATTTACCCTAACGATGCACGACGTCAGCAGGGCGTTCATCAAAGAAATGGCGGAAGTCGGCTATTCCGATCTTGCGTTGAACCGACTGATCGCCATGCGCATCCACGGCGTTGACGCAGATTTTGTGCGCGACATGAACGCCGCCGGTTACAAAGACATTCCTTCAAACAAGCTGGTGCAATTGCGCATCCACGGGGTTTCGCCGGAATACGTGCGTGAACTCAGCGACATGGGTTTTGATGATTTGGCCCTGAGCAAAGTCGTGCAGTTTAAAATACACGGCGTCTCGACGGAATTCGCCAGAGAAATGAAAGAATTGGGGTATGCAAGTCTGGACGCGAGCAAGCTTGTGCAATTCAGAATTCATGGCGTTTCCCCTGACTTTGTGCGGGAAATGAAGACGGCTGGTTTTGATGATCTTTCCGAGAGTAAGCTTGTACAATTCAAAATTCACGGCGTTTCACCGGAGTTCGTCAAAGATATGCACGATCTTGGGTTCAAAGATTTATCATCGAGCAAACTTGTCCAATTCCGAATTCACGGCGTCACTCCTGATTTTGTGGCAGGCATGAAAAAGGCGGGATACGATGATCTGGCTTCTAACAAACTCGTCCAGTTCAAAATCCACGGCGTTTCCCCGGGTTTTGTAGAAGATTTCGCCGATCTAGGTTATCGCAACATTTCGCCGAGTGATCTCGTTTCGATGAGAATTCACGGCGTCACCCCTTCGTTTGCGAAAGACCTTAAAAACAAAGGCCTCGAAAATCTGACGATCAACAAAATGATCAAAATGAAGATTCATAACATTTACGAGTAAACCTTTTGGGAAATGGCGCTGTCGAAGAGAATATCACCAGATAAACCAAACACTGCTTGCCTGGAGGATTGGACATGAACAGAAGATTAATCATCGGAATTTCCGCGATTCTGGTTGGCGTCGCGATTCTTGCCGTTGCGCAGGAAAAAAGAGAGAAGAAGAAAAAACGTAAAATACATGTATATTCCAACGGCGAGCATTTTGTTCACATCCCGCCAATTGAGATTCCAAGAATCGAAATCCCGCATATTGAAATTCCCCACATCGAAATTCCGGAAATAGAGATCCCGGAGATCGAAATCCCTGAATTTAACTTCGAGTTCAGCGGCTTCGAGGAGTCAATGGAAGCGCTGGAAGTTTCTCTGCGCCACCTCGAACATATCGAAATCCCGGAGATTCATGTTGAAATACCGCACATTCCTCCAATGCCTTCTTTGGAAATAGAGCTCCCTGAAATCCCCGAAATACATGTCGAAGTTCCGGAAATTGCGCATTTGGGCGAGTGGCGCGGCTATAGCAGATGGTCGGGACGTTCAGGCGGATCGCGGGCGTTTCGCGACTTGACCGACGAAGAAGAATTGCGCGTTTCCGCATTGCGCGCAGCCGTGCGTGAAAACGATGACGAAGCGTTGGGAACGATCCGCAAGCTGCTCCGAAATGACGACAGTGCGCCTGTACGTTACGAGGCCGTGCGGCAATTGCGCAAATTTCGTCGCAGCGATGAAGCGGTGGAACTGCTTGGTTACGCCGCAAAAAACGATGCTAACATCGAAGTTCGCAAATTAGCCGTGCGCCTCCTCGGGAAAGACGGAAGCAAGCGCGCCCGCGAAATTCTCGAAGACATTGTAGGCCAGTAATCTCCAAATGTAGGGGCGCGAAGCCTCGCGCTCCCATTTCCCCAAACTAATTTCCACGCCTTTTTAAAAGCAAACTGTGCAGCGTCTCGGCGAAGCGTTTACCGAGATCGATGTATCCGGCGCTGTCATAATGCCATGGATCAGAATATTGATAATTGTCCGTCTCGGTAACCAGCGCCGCGAAGCCGTCCTCTTTCACAAAATCAGCCTGCGCTTGCCGCACGATTTCACCGAATTTCCACACCTTCCCGCTCTCGTTTCGTCCCGAATCTGAAATTCTTCCAATCACTGCGGGAATGTCATCCATGCGAAAAGCGGCGCGGATTAAGTTCATGAGTCGCCTAAGATTGGCCTCGTAGCGTTCCGCAATTGCCTGCGTGTAGGCGGTGTCGCTTTCTCCCTGCATCCACAAAATCCCCGAAGGAATGAGCGTGTCTTCCTGGCCGTCGCCGTCAATATCCCGCACGGCCATCGCATTTCGCACCGTGGCGAGAAAATGATCGTACTGGTTGACGCCGTTGTTCTGGGAAAAATCGGGCTCCCAACAGCCAAAATTGCCCGCCGCTTCTTTGTCAATTGAAGTGCCGCCGCGAGAATACTTGATGATGGCGATGTTCGACTCCTGGTCTAACGCCCGCAACCTTTTGGCAAAAGTCAGCTCAAGGCCGAATCGGTTCGAGTAAGCGTTTATCACGCCGTCCGAGGCGAACCCTACGCCGTGCCCCGGTTTCAAAACCGACCACACGCCCTTGCCGTCAATCGGATCGCCGTCTTTGGCGGTGTTGCCGTGAAAAATCATCACACCTTTCATCGGCGTGTTCAAATCAGCGGGTAAATCCTTGATGTAGCCGTAGCCGTCCATGTTCGATTGTCCGCCGAGATAGTACAGCTTCCACGTTTCGGCGCGAGCCGTGCCAAAAGCAAGAATGCAAACGATAGCTCCGAGCAGAAAGGGTCTTTGAGAACGGAGAAAAAATGTAATCGATTGTTTCACTGAGCGTCCCTTTTTAGTTGTTCAAATCTTCCGAGGTCACGGTTTTTCTTGACGTTATCCCACTCGAAACAGCGGCCGTTCATGGCGATATAAACGCCCGGCGGCAGAACCTGCACGAAGGACAAGGCGCTGCCGAGATTAAACAAGCCGTCTGAGCTGCCGAAAGCGTAGGGAATCATCGCGCCGGTCAGCACGATGGTCTTGTCTTTGACATGCTCGGCCAGCAAACAAGCGGTGTCGACCATCGTGTCCGTTCCGTGAGTAATGATTATCTTGTTTTCGCTTGATTTACGGCAATTCTCGATAATCAATGATCGATCTGCGTCGCTCATCTCAAGACTATCGACCATCATAATGGTGCGAATCTGGACGTCGAGACGGCAGCGCCCGAGATCGAGCATTTCACGGATGTGGGTATCCTTAAAATAGAGTTGCCCGTTAATTTCATCGTACTCTTTGTCGAAGGTTCCGCCGGTTACATAAATTCGGATGGACATTTTTAGAATCGTTCTTTTTTGAAAGCTGCTCTGTTTTGCAAAAGATTTACATGTATGTGTTCACGATCAAGCGCTTTCGCCTCAAAACGCCGATTACAAAAACGCGTTTGATCGCATAACTGATGTTACGCACCGCCGTTTGGCGCGCGCGATTAAAGCCCGCAGGCAACTTTTTGATTCTCATTAGCTCCATTCTTCAGAGCGGAGATTTTTGAAGACGCCCGTCCCATCCCTTCCGCCGCGCCAGTGCGGCGGAAGGGATGAAAATGAGCGCCTTCCACGTCACCGGGCTCAAGCCCAATGTCACTAACTTTTGCTTTGATCACGCTCAAACAAACTGAAGTTTGAACTACAAACCACCGTGCGTTCTCCTGTTCTGAGCGTAAGAAAAGCACTGTCGTTTGTAGTTCAAGCTTTAGCTTGTCTTTGCTGTAGTCGTCGCCCAGAATTTTTGAGTTCAAAAACACGAAAAGTTAGTGACATTGGGCTTGAGCCCGGTGCTAATGAAACCATGTTCAAGTCTGAGCAATAAGCGATGCATTGGCGTGCGCAACATCAGTTACATAACAAGATGGGCCGTTCGATGATCATGTAGCCGTAACTTCGACTTGGCGGGAGGTTCATTTCGACTATGTAAAAAGTATCCAGCCGTGAGAAAAACGAGTAAATATTACGCGCCGCTTTGCATTTTTTCGCCAAGAAACGCCTGTTTTGAACTCGATTTCATTGTGGCGCCGCATTTGTATTTTCAGGCTGCAACTTGACTAAAGCCGAACAGGGGCAAGTAAATTTACCCTGTCGGTGAAACGTATTTTTCCATAAGGAGGGTCAAATGCGAACTTTTTATCGCGGCGTTCTTGCCGCCCTCGCAATCGTTACCATCGGCGGCGCCGGGGCGATTTTAGGCAACCGCCTGTTTTTGGATCAACCTCGCGTTCACGTTATTCAGAACGGCGAGTACTTGAGCGATTTGGCTAAAACTTACTACGGCGATGCGGATTATTGGCGCGCTCTGGCGCTTGTCAATCGTGTGCCGGACGCCAATCGAATTTATCCCGGCGAGCACATTGTTTTGCCTAGCCTTGCCGCTATTCAGGAGATTTCCGCGACGAATCGTTTTTCTATCGTCAACGAAATTATGAGCGAGCAATTGACGATGGCCTCGCTTGAAACAGAGCAAGAAGCCGCCGCATTTGCCGGGCGAACCGCCAACGAAATTCCAGCGCAATCTGCAAGCGGCGCGGAAACTGAGATTCCAGCGGTCGCCGAAACTGAAACGATGTTAGAAGAAAGCGAACCCTTTACGCCGCAATCCGGTGAAACCGGCTTGCCTGCGGAATCAATTGTGACCCCGGGCGCGGTTCCCGACGAAGGCTTGAATGAGAGCGTTGTTGAAAGCGGCGCAACCTCTTCAGGGCTGTTTTGGCCGCTGGTTCTGGGAATTAGCACGGTGTTGTTTGGCGCGGTTTTCGTGCTGTATCGTCGGCAAAAGAACGCCGAAGACGATTCTGAATTAGAAGCTTCGCCGATAGACGACGCCGAATTTGAAAAGCCGCGCAGCGTTGCTTTGAAGCCAATCGACAATACGTGGAATGAAGATCCCGAGCCCGTCTCGGACGACGAAATATTCAGACCCGTGAGCGGAAACAATCGGGCGCTAAAGGGAGCGTATCTTTGACCGGGCTAAGCCGAGTTACGACAAACGTTCTTCTCTAAACTCCAGGCTCCCTCATCGTGGTTATATTCCGAACCGTCCTCGATTTCATCTTCCGCGAGATGACGGTCTTTAAAACCACGCCCCTCAACCAAACCGGCGGCGTTGCCTAAAGCAGCGTCGTCGGTTTTTCGCTTTTCAGCGGCCCGCCCTTCAAGACTTGTATTCATCAACTTCAATGGCTATTTTCCCCGGAAAGAATCACCCCTCGCAAGAAAAAAATGTTTTGATGAAACACCCTGCAAAAATAAAGCTCCTGCCGCCTGATCTTTCGAACAAAATAGCCGCGGGCGAGGTTGTGGAACGTCCGGCTTCGGTGGTGAAGGAACTGGTCGAAAATTCAATCGACGCCGGAGCGACCGAGATAACCGTTGTGCTGGAAAAAGGCGGATCGGATTTAATTCGGATTGTCGATAACGGCTTTGGGATTTCTCAAGAAGACATGAAGCTGGCTTTTGAACGACATGCGACCAGCAAAATCTCATCCGTCGCAGACCTGGAGACCATTGCAAGTCTGGGGTTTCGCGGAGAAGCGTTGGCGAGCATCGCTTCGGTTTCTCGCGTCGAAATCAAGTCCGTTCAAAACGGTGAAGTTGCGGGAACGGAGATGCGACTTGAAGGCGGGCGTATCGTTGAAGAGCGTCCGGCGGGGGGCGGAATGGGGACAAGTATTTCGATCAAGTCCCTCTTTTATAATACCCCGGCGCGTCGGAAATTTCTGAAAGCCGACTCCACGGAGTATCGCCATTGTCTGCTTGCCGTGAATCGATTTGCGCTTTGTTATCCCGAGATCCAATTCACTTTTGTTCACAACGGGCAGTTGATTCTGGAAGCGCGCAAAGAGCCGCCGCGTGAGCGCATTGTGAGCGTTTTGGGCAAACGCGTCAAGGATTTGCTCATTGAAGTGAACGACGACGCAGGTGCGATCAAAATCAACGGTTTTGTCGGCACGCACGATACGATTCGGCGCAATTCGGGCGAGCAGTTTCTTTTTTTAAACGGACGTTTTATCACCGACAGATCGCTCAATCACGCGGTTATTTCCGGCTATGGAGAAATCCTCGCCCACGGCGGCTATCCGCTTTACGTTTTGAACCTCGATGTTGATCCGACGCGTGTGGATGTGAATGTTCACCCGACGAAGATGCAGGTCAAGTTTGCGGACGACCGCTTGATGTATTCGCTCATTCGCGGCGCGGTAAAAAACGGCCTGCGGTCGGCCGATGTGATTCCCGAATTTGACAAGTCGTCTGGAAACGTTCCGGCGCATCCGCTGGAGCAATGGTCGCAGCACGGAAACCTGGAGAAACCCGCAGGTCAGCCCGTTGCTGGATTGAACCCTTTCTCGTCAACGGAGATCACACAAAAAGATTTTTATCAATCGCCGCGCTTTCCGGGGCGCGAAAATCAGATGAATTTCCAACTTCCGGCTGAGCCCAAAAACGACGACGGCTGGATGTCTGAGAAACCTTCGCCGCCCGGCGAATCGTCGCCCAGCTCAGAAGTGTCCGCCGTTTTTACCAAGCAAAGCGTTTGGCAGTTACACAAAAAATATATCGTCTCGCCGATTAGCGCCGGGCTGCTCATCGTTGATCAGCACGCAGCGCACGAACGCATAATGTACGAGCGCGCGCTTACTGCATTCAAGAACGCCAAACCCGTTTCGCAAAAACTTTTGTTTCCGATTATGGTTGAGTTAAGCATCGATGATTTTCATGTTTTTTCAGAGATGAAAACGTTCCTGGAGAAAATCGGATTTATGGTCAAAGAGTTTGGCAAACAAACCGTTGCTATCGAGGGCGTTCCGGCGAACATCAAGATCAAAAATTATGATCGCCTGATGCAGAACATGATCGATGATTTTAAGCGCGGCAAACGCAACAAGCTCGAGATTCGCGACAATATTGCGAAAACGTTTGCGTGCCACACTTCGGTGCGCGCCGGGGACGGATTAAATGACACGGAGATTCAAGCTTTGATGGATCAGCTTTTTGCCGCGGAAACGCCCTACTTTTGCCCTCACGGTCGTCCGGTCATGAGCAAGATTTCGATTGAAGAAATGGACAAGCGCTTTGGGAGAACTTGAAATCCGCCGTAATTTCTGTATTTTCAATCTCGTGTGAAAAACAGGTTAATTTTAGTTGAAAATCCTGTTGCCAAACGGGGCGTCTTTTGCTATATTGGCCCTGTCAACGGTTGTGAGCGACGAGCATTCTAATCTTTTGATTGCAATGACAAGACGGTTTTTCCTTCTCGAAAATTCCGATTTTCTCCCAATTCATCTCTTCCAAAATCAACACTCCTTTTTTATCTCAGACGCTGGTCTCTTGCATTCAAATTAATATGAATATTAAAGTTAAACATATAAATCAAAAGCACTCAAGCGCAGACGGCGCACGCATTTATATTGATCCAATCTGGACGGACGGCGCTTTTACCAGATTTGTCAATATTACCGAATGGAACAAAGAAGTTGCGCCTTCCTACGACCTTTGGCGCTTTTACGGCTCGCCTGAAAAATGGGCCCAATTCGAAGAACTTTATGACCAGGAACTCAACCGTCCTGACAAGGCGGAAGCTGTAGATGCGATCAGTGCGATGGCAAATGACGGGCCGGTAACCTTACTCTACGGCAATGGCAGTGAGTTGCACAACAGCGCAAATTTTTTGAAGACATATATCGAAAAACGGACAACGACGGCAAAAAAAGCGGCCTGATATAAAATTCGCTGGGGGAATTGTGAAATGAGAACTTATTAACCCAAGGTCTTTGGCGACATGGTGTTAAAAACAATTTTCGCTGACAAAGTAAATCATAGCCTGTGAAGCATTGTAGAAATACGCTTCCAGGCTTTTTTCGTTTAATCACCCTATGTTAAGTCAAAAGGAGGAACGATGACCTGGCATGACAATCTGGTTGAGGACGATCACAGTATTCGGGAGATTCTGCTTTCTGCTAAGAAGATTGCCGTCATTGGCATTAAGGACGAAACGCGATTACACGAAGCGGCACACAGCGTACCTGCTTATCTCAAAGAAAACGGGTTCGAAGTCTTTCCGATCAACCCTGAGTTCGATCAGGTGTTTGGGACCAAGACCATCGATTCCGTACTCGATCTTTATGAGCCGGTTGACGTGGTTTTGATTTTCCGTGCCCCGGGAAACGTACCGGATCATGCGAAAGAGATTTTGGAAATGAACGAGAAGCCGAGCGTTGTCTGGATGCAGAGCGGCATTACGAGCATGAGCTCCGCCAAGCAACTCGCGGCAGCAGGCGTTAAGGTCGTGCAAGATCACTGCATTTATCGCGATCATCTGCGCCTTGTCGGCTCGAGGGCTTTGGCTGCGGCGTAGCGCGCAAGCATTGCAAAGCATGGAGGAAAATCATTGGTTCATCAATGATGATGAGGTGAATCAACGGTTTTAAGGGATAATTAAAAGCATAAAGCCGAGAAACCACGCGCTGGTTTCTCGGCTTTTTTTGTTCAGCAGGCAATTTGGCCCAAACTTGCAAGTTACCCCCGGCCGCAACAACGCGTCATTCTTCAAATCAACAATTTCTCGAATCCACAGTTCCATCTCTTCTTATAAATTTCCGTACAATCCCGGTTGCTCCGCACTAATTTCTCTTTACATTTTCCGCCTCGATAAATCCAAAAACGCGAGTTTATAAATTTCAGTGACGGGAAATGAAAAACGGAATCCTCAAATGGGGACTGATCGGGGCAAGCAATATTGCGCGGGAGTACATGATTCCGGCGATCAAAGCGCAGGGCGACAGCGAAGTTGTCGGCGTTTACAGCACGTCGCCTGAGCGCGGCAAGCAATACGCGCAAGACAATGGCTTGGCCAAATCCTACAATTCGCTCGATGAAGCGGTTAATGATCCGGGCACGGACGTTGTTTACATCAGCACGACGAACGAGAAGCACAAGGCGGAAACTTTAGCCGCCGCCGCCGCCGGGAAGCACGTGATGTGCGAAAAACCCCTCGCGCTTACGCTTCAGGATGCGCGAGAAATGCTGTCCGTGTGCGAAAAAGCGGGCGTGGTCATGGCGACGAATCATCATTTACGCAACGCCGTTACGCATCGCGCGTTGCGGCGCTTGGTCAAAGAAGGCGCGATTGGAAAGCCCTTGGCGGCGCGGGTTTTTCACGCCGTTTTTTTGCCGGAGTTTTTGCAAACCTGGCGCATCAATAATCCCGAGACCGGCGCCGGGGTCATTTTAGACATCACCGTCCACGATTCGGACACGCTGCGTTTTGTGCTTGAGGATGAAGTCGAGGAAGTGACGGCTTTTTCGGCGCGTCAAGGCATGGGCGAGGGTGAAATTGAAGACGCCGTGATGGGCGTGATGCGTTTTCGTGGCGGCGTGTTGGCGCAATTTCACGACGCTTTCACGATCGGCAACGCCCCGACCGGGCTGGAAATTCATGGCACGGAAGGGTCGCTTTTCGCGGAAAATGTTATGACGCAGAAACCGATTGGGCGCGTTTATTTGCGCAAAGGCGGCGAAACGAAAGAAGTTGATCTCGGAGAGCCGGAAGATCTGTACACGTACGCGATTCGCATTTTCAACCGCGCCGTTCGCGGCGAAGGGGAACCGTGGGCGACTGGCCTGGACGGCGTCAAGTCACTGGCGATTGCCTTGGCCGTTTTGGAATCGACAAAAACGGGGCGTGCGGTGAAGGTGCGCTATGCGTAACAAAATCTTATCTCTAAAAGCTGCGGCTGAATTAATCCCGAACGCAGCGACGGTTTCGATCAGTTCTTCCAGCGGCCTCGGCTGCCCGGACGCGATGTTGGCGGCCATCGGCGCCAGATTTGATGAAGAAGGCGCGCCAAGAAATTTGACCACGATTCATCCGATTGCCGCCGGGGATATGTACGGCATTGACGGCGTCGATCATTTGGCCAAATCGGGTTTGCTCAAGCGCGTCATCGCCGGTTCTTTCCCCAGCGGGCCGTCTTCCATGCCGTCGCCGAAGA
Source organism: uncultured Deferribacteres bacterium (assembly GCA_964014485.1). GTDB lineage: Bacteria > Zhuqueibacterota > Zhuqueibacteria > Zhuqueibacterales > Geothermadaptataceae > CAXHAT01. The sequence continues at coordinate 2,951 of CAXHAT010000208.1, read as the reverse complement.
TTTGGCGCATGATTGGGGAAAATCAAATCGAAGCGTACAACATTCCAAGCGGTATTTTGTTTCACATGCATCGCGAAGCTGCGGCAAATCGCCCCGGCGTACTTACGAAAGTGGGGATGGACACATATCTCGACCCGCGTCAACACGGCGGAAAAATGAACGCCGCTACAGAAGAATATCTTGTCACACGCGTCGAATTTGACGGCGACGAATGGCTCTATTTTCGGTCAATTCCAATCGACGTTGCGATTATTCGCGGCACGACGGCGGACGAAAACGGCAATATTTCGATGGAGCACGAGGGCGCTTATCTCGGCGCTTACGATCAAGCTTTGGCGGCGCGCAACAACGGCGGACTTGTGATTGCTCAAGTGAAGCGCGTTGTTGCTGCGGGCTCAATTCCGCCGCAAAAAGTGCGCGTTACCGGCATTTTGGTCGATCACATTGTTGCTGATCCCGAACAAATGCAGACGACGCAGACGCAATACAATCCGGCGATCAGCGGCGAGATTCGTACTCGTGAGTCTGACTTTTCCACCATCGAATGGGGACCGCAAAAAGTGATGGCGCGCCGAGCGGCGATGGAATTGCGCAAAGGACAGGCCGTCAATCTCGGTTTTGGCATTTCGGCGCTCGTACCGCGCATTTTGCTGGAAGAAGGCATGGACGACGCCGTGACGTGGGTGATCGAGCAAGGCGCGGTTGGGGGCATGCCGTTGCTGGATTTTCAGTTCGGCTGTGCAGCAAATGCACAGGCTATTGTGCCGTCGCCGGATCAATTTACTTATTTTCAAGGCGGTGGCTTTGATTGCAGCATGTTGTCATTTTTGCAAGTGGATCAGCACGGCAACGTGAACGTTTCGCAGTTGGCCGCCAAGCCGCATGTCACTGCGGGCGTCGGCGGATTTATTGATATCACGGCCAACGCGAAGCGCATCGTGTTCAGCGGATATTTTACAGCGGGCGGATTGAAGCTCGATCTTTCGGATGGGCGTTTGAATATTCTGGAGGAAGGCAAAGTTAAGAAATTTGTACCCGAAGTGGAACACGTGACTTTCAGCGGCAAGCGCGCTGTTGCGACGAAACAAAAAGTAACGTACGTGACCGAACGCTGCGTGATTGAGCTTCTGCCGCAAGGGTTGACCGTCGTTGAAATCGCGCCCGGCGTTGATCTGGAACGCGACGTTTTAAATCAGGCGGCGATTCCGTTACACGTGAGTCCTGAATTAAGAACCACGGACGAGCGTATATTTAAACCAGCAAAAATGAAATTGACCTTGTAAACGAAGAAACTCATCTTATATCGAACTCAGCGGGCTGCCGCTTTTTTTTGGCGGGATCAACTGGATTAACGGGATCGAATATCGAAGCGATTCTAAAGATCGGGCTAAGAAAAGGTAATCCGGTTAATCGCGTTAATCCTATCAAAAATTTCTCGTTCCAAGCAGCATATAGCCGAAAAAATTTTCGAAAATTGAGGAGGATATCCATCGTGCAGAATCGCAGAACACTTTTCATTGGAATTATCGTTTTCGGTCTTTTGACATTTTTCGGTTCAGTTGTTCAAGCGCAGTACTCGCAAGAAAGAACAGAGCGCGAGTGGCGGGTGAAAGCGGAAAAAATGAGAACGCATCTGCTGCCAATGATGCGCAAATTCGACATTGACTTGTGGATTATTATGAGCCGCGAATTTAATCCTGACCCTATGCTCGATCTTTTTGGCGCCAACGGCGTGACGGGGTGGTACGGCCACCGCAACGCGTACCTGTTTTATGACGCAGGCGAAAAAGGACTGGAAACGACCATCATCGGCACGCACCAGAGCGGACACATCAAATTGTTCTACGATACGATCATTCCTTACGGTCAGGAAGGCCTGTCGCCGCACATCAAAAAATATTTCGACGCGCGCAAACCGAAAAAAATCGCCGTCAATCAGTCGCGCACCTTGCCGATGGCGGACGGCTTGACGATAGAAATGAAAAAGTTTCTGGTCGAAGCGGTTGGCAAGGAATACGAAAAAAAGATGGTTCCGGCGGAAGACATGCTCATCGAATATGTCAGCAACAGGACGGCGGAAGAACACGAAATTGAGCGCGATGGAAGCTGGATTACGTGGAACATGCTGCGACGCGCGTTTTCAAATGAAGTGATCACGCCCGGGAAAACCCGACTCATGGATTTGCATCATTGGCTGGTTGACGAATGGCGCAGGCAGGGCTTGGACTTCAATTTTGCCCCGAGTTTCAATATTCAAAGAAAAGGCGTTGAAGGCGGCGTTGATGATGCGGAAAATCCGGTCATCCTGCCCGGCGACGTCTTGCACGTTGACTTTGGCGTCAAAATGATGGGCTTGGTCACGGATCAGCAAAAAATGGCCTACGTTCTTCGCCCGGGAGAAACCGAGCCGCCCGCCGGATTGCAAAAAGCGTTCGAACAGTCGGCCCAAATGTGCGAGATTGTGCGCGGTGAATTAAACGCCGGAGCGATTGGCCACAAAGTCCGGGACGCGGCGCAGGAAAAGGGCAAGGCTGCGGGCATTGAGAACAGCGTTTATTCACATGTCCAGGGAAATTGGGTGCACTGCATCGGCGCCTGGGCGAATCCGGACTGGCCGGATCGTTACGGTCGGCACCCGCGCGAGCCGGTGCGCAAGTCAGAATTCTGGTCGATTGAATTTAATTCGCGTACGCCGGTGCCGGAGTGGGGCGGCCAAAAAGTGCGCATGTCGCGCGAAGAGGACGCCTACATTGACGAAAACGGCAAAGCGCAATATTTTGCCGGGCCGCAGAAAAAGCTGTGGCTAATTCGTTCAGGAAGCGAGAGTATGCAGTAGGCGAGGGTTTTTGCCAACTGATGTTACGCACTCTTGGAAATTTCTCAAGCAGCACTAGGAAAACGTTGCTTTTACGTCATTCCCGCGCAGGCGGGAATCCAGGGGCTGTGCGCGA
>CAXHAT010000207.1:0-13604 GCA_964014485.1 uncultured Deferribacteres bacterium | reverse complement strand
GTGCGGGCCCCCGTCAATTCCTTTGAGTTTCAATCTTGCGACCGTACTCCCCAGGCGGGGCACTTAATGCGTTTGCTCCGGCACTGACGGGGTCGATTCCGCCAACACCTAGTGCCCATCGTTTACAGCGTGGACTACCAGGGTATCTAATCCTGTTCGCTACCCACGCTTTCGCGATTCAGCGTCAGTTATGAGCCAGAAAGCCGCCTTCGCCACCGGTGTTCTTCCCGATATCTACGCATTTCACCGCTACACCGGGAATTCCGCTTTCCCATCTCACACTCAAGACTCGCAGTTTCAAAGGCAATTCCGCAGTTAAGCCGCGAACTTTCACCTCAGACTTACAAGCCAGCCTACTCGCCCTTTACGCCCAATGATTCCGGACAACGCTTGCCCCCTCCGTATTACCGCGGCTGCTGGCACGGAGTTAGCCGGGGCTTCCTCTGGCGGTACCGTCAATCCATAGCATTATTCACACTATGGCCGTTCGTCCCGCCTGACAGGAGTTTACACACCTTGATGCTTCATCCTCCACGCGGCGTTGCTGGGTCAGGCTTGCGCCCATTGCCCAATATTCCTCACTGCTGCCTCCCGTAGGAGTCTGGGCCGTATCTCAGTCCCAGTGTGGCCGGTCACCCTCTCAGGCCGGCTACCCATCGTCGCCTTGGCAGGCCGTTACCCCGCCAACTAGCTAATGGGACGCAGGTCCATCTCATGGCGCGATCACAACGAATCATGACCGCCTTTAACTCTTTTGAAATCAACAAAAAAGCGTCATCCGGTATTAGCTACGGTTTCCCGAAGTTATCCCCGTCCATAAGGCAAGTTACCTACGCGTTACTCACCCGTTCGCCAGTATACTCACAGACCGAAGTCCGCTTTCCCCTAAACTTGCATGTGTTAAGCACGCCGCCAGCGTTCGTCCTGAGCCAGGATCAAACTCTTCGTTGTTTAATCTCTTATTCTCAAATAAAAAAACTCAAGAAATCACTATCGCACGCTTCAATTTACAAAGAACAATCCGCAAAAATTGCGGCCACAATTATAACCAACTTTACACCTTAATGTCAAACTGTTTTTTCAAAAAAATACAAAACGAATAACGTTACCCACACAAATTCATATAGAGCCAAGAAAATTATCAAAAACTCAGAAAACTAATCGCCCATCAACAACAAACGATGATGACGCTTCTTGCAAAATACAACTACCGCCTTTTGCTTGAAAATATGCACACCAAAGAGTTTATTGCCCCATCATTAATTCGTGCAAATCATTATCTGCCCTGAATGTAATGATAGATCGAGACTACAAACGCCCAATAATTATTTTCAAGGAGACCTAATGCCGGAACTGCCCGAAGTCGAAACCGTCAAACGGGGGCTGGAGAAAAATATCGTTGGAAAAACCATTGAACGTCTTGAAGTCCGCCAAATCAAATTGCGCTGGCCTGTCGACAAAAAACTTCTGACGATGCGTACAAAAGGCGGAACGATTGTAAAAATCGGTCGGCGCGCTAAATATCTGTGTATTCATTTATCTAACGATTGGGTCGTTATCGTTCACCTCGGCATGACCGGCAATTTGTTGATTAAAACGCAACAGCAAGCGCCCCAGAAACACGATCACTTGCGTTTCTTTTTCACGGACGGCGTTGAAATGCGCTTTCGCGATCCGCGAAAATTCGGCATGGTTGAAATTGTCGAAGCAACAAAACTCGAAACATACGCGAGATTTGCACATCTTGGGCCGGAGCCTTTGGCGGATGCTACGAGCGCAGCATCACTCTACGAAAAAGCTTCCAAGCTCAAACGTCCGATTAAAAACCTGCTGATGGACGCGTCGTTTTTGGTCGGCGTTGGAAACATTTACGCTAGTGAGGCGCTTTTCTACGCTCGAATCCATCCGAAAACGCCTGCCAACAAACTTTCCAAAAAGCAATGGACGAAACTGTTCGACGAAATCCGCGCCGTACTGCAGAGCGCGATCGAAAAAGGCGGTACGACACTGAATGATTTTGTTGACAGCAAGGGTGAAACCGGCTATTTTCAACTGACCCTTGCCGTCTATGGCAGAGAAGGCGAGCCTTGCCCGAATTGTCAAGCACCGATTGAACGCATGGTCCAAACCGGACGCAGTTCGTTTTACTGCCCGACTTGCCAAACACAGTGAATTAAAGAGGCCACACCTTATGATTTCCCCAAAATCCAGACATTCGTTTCTCTTTGTTTTCCTACTCAAAATAATCTTTTTGAGCCTAGTCACAAGTGCAGTTCACGGCCAGAACATGGCGCTCTCTCCAGAAAACTGGCCGCAATTTCGCGGGCCAAATGCAATTCCCGTCAGCGATAATCATCATTTGCCGAACAGATGGTCATCCACTGAAAACGTCGAATGGGTCGCTGAAGTCCCGGGGCTTGGCTGGTCATCGCCCATAGTCTGGGGCGGCAAAGTTTTCGTGACTTCAACCATGAGCGACAAGGCGATGAAAAAGCCCTCGCTGGGCGTTGATTTCTCCAACGAATATGTTGCCGAACTTCAGGCGCAGGGCGTGAAAGGGGAAGAGTTGATGAGAAAGGTCACGGAGAGAGAAAACGAACTGCCCGACGAAATCGAGCTCACATACTGGCTTTTCTGCTACCATTTGGAAAACGGGAAGCTTGTCTGGAAAACGCAATTTTTTGAAGGATCGCCGCCGGTCGGACGGCACCGCAAGAATAGCTACACATCCGAAACGCCGATCACTGATGGCAGGGCAATTTATGTTTATGTCGCGTTTCAGGGACTTTATGCTTTTGATTTCAAGGGCAATCAACTCTGGAAAACGCAGCTTGAGCCGCACAAAGTCTATCTCGACTTCGGCGGCGGCGCTTCACCGGCTTTACACGGCGACAAGCTGTTTATCCTTAACGACAATGAAGAAAACAGCTTCATCGCCGCCTACGACAAAAACACTGGCGAACAACTCTGGCGCACGCCAAGAGAAGGGCTTGGCAACGCCAGAATCAAGTCTGGTTGGGCAACGCCGTTTGTCTGGAAAAACGATCTTCGCACGGAGATTGTCACCCACGGTCCCGGCTGGGTCATTAGCTACGATTTGGACGGCGCAGAATTGTGGCGCATGTCACGGTTTGCCAGCATGGCCATCCAAAGTCCGTTCGCCCGTGACGGTCTGCTGTACGTGACCTCAGGCGTGAGTCGCGAGCAGAACAAGCCGATCACTGCCATCCGCTCTGGCGGTTCGGGAGACATTACGCCGCCGGACAGCGCGACTTCCAATGAATTCGTCGCTTGGTATGAACGGGTTGCGGGCGGCACATACTTGCCTACGCCGGTGCTCTACAAAGGGGGACTGTACAGTCTCAGTGATTCGGGGATTTTTGCCAAATTCGATCCCAAAACCGGCGAACGATTGTACCGCACAAGAATTCACAAACGGGCGAAAAACTTCACTGCCTCCCCGTGGGCTTACGACGACAAAATTTTCGTCATCAATGAAGAAGGCGAAACCTTTGTCATCAAAGCCGGCCCGGAATTCGAATTGCTTGGAACCAATAGCCTCGACGAATTTACCCAAGCAACCCCGGCGATCTCAGGAGATCGTTTGCTCATTCGGACTCAGGGCAAATTGTATTCAATAAGAGACGTTGGTAAGACAAAAGGATAAGATTCGACGGCCAGAATATAGACAAAAAAGCGCGCCCCGTACAAAACCGAGCCGTGCTTTTCATGATCTATAAATCGCTCCCAAAAAAACTACTATTTACAGCTCACGGTTAACTGCCGACAGACTCACTTCATCAACAATAATTTCCGCTGCGCCACGAACGACCCGGCGCGTAATTCATACATAAAAACGCCGCTCGAAACACGTTGACCGGCGTCATTCCGCGCGTCCCAAACGATTTTGTACGCGCCCGCGGCATAATCCCCCGCCGCCAGCGTGGCGCTAGCCGCCCGGCGCTGTTAAAAATCGTCAGCATTACCGCTTCCGCTTTCGACAACTCATTGCAATGACCTGATACGCCGCAAATTTCACTTTAAGAAATAATTTGATTTTAGAGCGTTGATCGACTACATTTTTCAAATGATGATTAGAGAAATACACACAAGACGAAGAATAAATATGCCAAAACTGATATGAATACTTTGGCTTGGTGGTTTTCTTCTTCGCCAATGAACATGAGCCGGTCCATGTGCATGGGCGTTTTCAGGACTGTGAAATGAAAGCGGAGTTTGTTATCGAAGAAGGCGAGATCATCGAAATTGTGTTCAAGCCGGTTCGCGGCAGAGAAAAATTACCACGAAAACAACTCGATAATTTCAAGAAACTGGTAACGCTTCACGCCGACGAAATCGTTCAAAGATGGATTGACTTCTTTGTTCTCGGCAAAAAAATAAAGTCTCAAACGATCGACCGAAGACTCAAATGAAAAACATCAGGATTTCAGAAATTTCGAATGGCGATACGGATTTGATCGAAATCGTCAAAGCGGAATACAAAGACCAATTGCGTTTGCATTTATGGTTTAGTGACGGCGTTGAAACAATCGTAGACTTCAAACCATTTATTGACAAGGCGCGCCACCCGCTCTTCAGAAAATACCGCGATGTGAACGAATTCCGAAAGTTTCGCATTCTTTACGGCAACCTGAACTGGAACGATTACGAAATGTGCTTCCCCATAGCGGATTTGTATGAAGGAAAAATCTGACCGCCCCGAATCAGCCTGGCCTTCCCGCAAGCCGCCTAACTCGCTCCGCAAGAATTGACATAAAAAAAGCGCGGCCCAAAACCGAGCCGCGCTTTCTCGTGATCCTCAAATTAATCACGCCCCAAAACAAGCTGATAACCGACGGTAAAGCTCATTTCATCAACAAAAGCTTGCGCTGCGCGACAAACGACCCGGCTCGTAATTCATACATAAAAACGCCGCTCGAAACACGTTGACCGGCGTCATTCCGTGCGTCCCAAACGATTTTGTACGCGCCCGCGGTATAATCTCCCGTCGCCAGCGTGCGCACCAACCGCCCGACGCTGTTGAAAATCTTCAGCGAAACCGCCTCCGCCTCCGGCAGATCGAACCGAATCGTCGTGCTCGGGTTGAAGGGGTTGGGATAGTTCTGATGCAGGGTGAATTGCGTTGGAAGCTCGGCTTCGATTTCTGCCACTCCCAGAATTGTGACTTTTGCCAATTCATCACAGTGATCATCAATCGCGTCTCGATAATCTTCCCAAGCTTGTTCGTATTCCTTGATTGCATCACCGAAATATGCCCTACTGTATTCATCGTCTCCTTCGGTTATATCATTATCGCCGTCAGTAAGACCATTTGCTAAATTACCGGATGGGTTCGGATTACAAACAAAGATTTCGTCCCGCTTTTCTAAAGCAATGTGTTTGGCAAGATCGGCCAGTATGCTCGCTATCGCATCGGTTTCGGCATGTTCGTCCCGTGCTTCTTCCAGTTCTTCAGCCGCATCTCTCAGTTCTCCGAACATATCTTCGATTTCATCGTCATCTGCTGCGCCGAGAGCACCTTCCAAAGCTTCTTTCGCTTTTTCCAAATATTCAAGCGCATCTTCCGGCGTTTCAGGATCATCGATCAAAGCTTGAATTTCCACGCATTGATCTGTGATCACATCAGCATTGGTTTTAACAGTGACGATGATCTCATCAACCGCCACGCAGCCGTTCTCGTCGGTGACTTCCAGCGTGTAGGTCGTCGTCGCGGCGGGAGTGACGAAGGGATTGGCGCTGGTTGGGTCGTCGAGGCCGTCGGTTGGCGTCCAGGCGTAGCTCAGGTCGCCGGTTCCGCCGGTGACGGTGAGCGATTCGCCGAGCAGCACGTCCGCGCCCTCGAAAATCTCGCGGTCGTCGCCGAGATCGATGGAGAGACCGGGGAAAATCATGACCGTGATCTCATCCCGGGAATCGGCGCAGGGCGGATTCGAGATTGTCCAACGCAGCGTGTAAAGCACGCCAAAAGTTCCCGTGAAGGTCGTTTCGGGATCATTGGGATCGGCGAAATTGCCGCTGCCGTCCCCCGAAGATTCGCTCCAGGTTCCCTGCCCGACCGTTGGCGCGTTGGCGGCCAACGTCGCTTCGTCCGCACAAATGTTGACGTCAGCGCCGGCCGCGGCTTCCGTCGGTTCGGCGGCGAAATGGATTTCAACATCGTCGGTGGAAGAAGGACAGCCGGGCGCGGAGATGGTCCAGCGCAGCGTGTAGGTCACGTCCGTCGTGCCGGAGAAGGTCGCGTTGGGATCAGCGGCATTGCTGAAAACGCCGTTGTTGTCGCCGGAAATTTCGCTCCAACTGCCGGTTCCTGCGGTCGGTGCGTTCGCGGCCAGCGTGGTTGAAGCGCCGCACAGCGCTTGATCCGCCCCGGCGTTCGCGGGCGTGGGCGCGAACAAGAGATTGACCGCGACCTCGTCCTGCGAATCCGTGCATGGCGCGTTGGAAATCGTCCAGCGCAGCACGTAATTCACGCCCTGCGTGCCGGTGAATTGCGTCGCCGGGTCGGCGGCGTTCGCGAATGAGCCGTTGCCGTCGCCGGAAACCTCGCTCCACGCGCCGGTTCCAACGCTCGGCGCATTCCCCGCCAACGTCACCGTGCTGCCGCAGAATTCCTGATCCGGCCCGGCCTCGGCGGTCGTGGGATCGAGGCGAAGATCGATTTCAACGTCATCTTCGGAATCCGGACAATTCGGCGCGGAAACCGTCCAGCGAAGGGTGTAGACCACGCCTTGTGTTCCGGTGAATTCCGCCGACGGATCATTGACGTCGCTGAAAGAACCGATGCCGTCGCCGGAGACTTCGCTCCACGCGCCCGTTCCTTCCGACGGCGTGTTGGCCGCCAAATCGGTCGAAACGCCGCACACCGCCTGATCATCGCCCGCGTCCGCCGTCGTTACTTCGGGAATCAGGTTGATTTCAACCTCGTCCTGGGAATCGGCGCAGGGTGAATTCGAAATCGTCCAGCGCAAAGTGTAGGTCACGCCCTGCGTGCCAGTGAATTGCGTCGTCGGGTGGGCGGCGTTCGCGAATGAGCCGTTGCCGTCGCCGGAAACCTCGCTCCACGCGCCGGTTCCAACGCTCGGCGCATTCGCCGCCAGCGTCACCGTGCTGCCGCAGAATTCCTGATCCGGGCCAGCCTCGGCAACGGTTGGATTTTCCACCACCATGATCGCCGCGCTGCCGGTTCCTGAATTCGCGCAGGTGTTCGCGTCGGTGACGGAGGTGATTTCGTAGGTCGTGTTTTCGGTCGGCGAAACCTCGCGCGTCGCCGGACTGGCGGTAACGCCGTTTTGCGCGAAACCGTCGCTCCAGACCAGATCCCACGGTCCGGTTCCGGTCAGCGCAACGGAAATCGTGGCGGAACTTCCGGTGCAAATCGAAGCATCACCGCTGACTGTCGCCATCGGCAAATCATCGACTGTGACGGTCGCGTCGCCGGTTCCGCCGTTCGAGCAGTTGGTCGCGTCGGTCACCGAAGTCACGGAAAAAGTCGTGGTCGCCGCCGGGCTGACGTCGCGCATGGCCGGACTGGCCGAAACGCCGTTTTGGACAAAACCGTCGCTCCAGGTGAGATTCCACGGGCCGGTTCCGGTAAGCGCCGCTGAAATTGTGGCCGTGCCGCCGGGACAAATTTCACCGCCGCCGCTCACCGTCGCGGTCGGCAGCGGAAAAGCGTCCGCCGAAATCTCCACGCTGATCGGGCCGGTCAGGCCTTCGTTGTTGTCGAGATCGACGCTGGCGAGCTTGTACCACCAAGTGTCGCCCGGCGCGACGTTGGGATCGACGTAGGTGTAATCATGCGGCGTTGTCGAAGTCCCCTGTCCGGGAATCAAGGTTGCCGTGATTTTCGCGTAGGTTCCGGTCTCGGTCGCGCTGCGATAAAGGTGGAAGCCCTGGTTGTCCGTTTCCGTAGCCGTCGTCCACGCCAGTTCGATGGTGCAGGCCGTGGTGACTGTGCCGGTGAAGCTGCTGATCTCAGCAGATGGTTCCAGGTCTTCCGCCGAAACGGTCCAGCGCGAGAAAGCGTCGATTCCGGCGAGGGTGACGGTGTTGCCGATTTCGTCGCGCGTACCACCTTCCTGCGTCCAGCTCGCGCCGTCGTTCGAGGAGCGGTAGAGCGCGAAGCTCGACTCGGCGTGGCCGTTCAATTCCGATTCGTCGTAGTGAAAAACCAACGTTGCGTTCAGGCCGCTGTTGGTGGTTGGCAAAATATCGAAATAGCGCAGGGCGCTCTCATTGCCGTTGCCGATCTGCTCGCCGTGGCCGCGCCGAATCTCGGTTTCACCCAGGCTCACGCTCGTAGTCAATTCCGCCCCCAGCCCGCCGACATTCTCGGCGGTGAGCGCGCCCAGCGTGCGCGTGGTGGTGAGATAACCGGTCGCGCCTTTGATGGTGTTGCCCGCCGTTTCGCTCAACAGCGCGTCCGCGTCGAGGGTGATGATCTGACCGTTGAGATCGAGATCGCCCTGCGTGACCGTGAGTGCGCCGCCGACGGTGAAATCGCTCGCGGCGACCAGATCGCCGCCGGCTTTATCGACCGTGAGATTGTTGAATGCGGTCGGGGAAGTGTTGGAAATGGTTTGCTGACCGGAGCCGTTGAACACGACCGTGCCGTCGCCCGCTTCAAAAGTTCCGTTGCTGCTCCAGTCGCCGCCCAGCTCGATCTTCATGCCGCCGTTGACTTCCAGTGCGCCGCCGGATTCGATCACCAGCGAAACCTGCGCCATCGCCGCTAACGGCAGAGCGATCAAAAGCAGAAAAGACAGCAGGACGGGGAGCGGACGTCCGTTGTTTTTTTGAATGATTTGCATGTCGTCCCCCTGGGATTAATGGTTCAAAGCTTTTTTCAACGCTTCGATTTCCGCCTGCTGCTCCTGAATCGCTTTGATGAGAACGGGGATCAACTCGGTGTAATTCATGCTCATCATTTCTTCGGAATTTTTGCCTGCAGTAACGGCTTCGTTGACGACGGCTTGCACTTCCTGAGCGACCAACCCTAACTTTTTACGACCATTTGGTTGATTGTTGTAAGAGTAAGAAACCGGGCGCAATTGCATGACTTCGCTCAAGCCGTAACCAAGGTTTCGAATGTTCGATTTCGCCCGGCGGTCGGAGAGCACCTGTACGCCACTGACCGTCCAGACCGTGCCCCATCGAAGATTAGTTCTGCCAAGATCAGCTTCGTAACCGGCTGCCGGATTTGCGTTTTCACGCGGACGAAATGTGCCGTTGCTTTGAACGCGAGCTATTTCCGACCCATTGCTAAAAAACAAAATACCGCCGCCAGCTTCATTGTCAAATACAGCGTTGGCTGCTCCCGAAGCGCTCGCATATCGAATAGTCAAACCCGGAGCCCCTGTGCCGGTACCTGTAAAACCAGGAACCGTTTGATTGCGAAAACGAACAATGTTTGCATCATGAACGTTTTGGATAAATTCTAATGTTGATTCAGTCAAACGAAGGCGCATATCAAAGTCCTGATGATTGTTTGCGAAATCCAGAAGAGGTCCTCCACCATAAGACGCCAGCTTGATTGCCGCTGTGCGTCCGTTAACGCCGCCTCGAAATCCCAAATAAACGCCGTTTTCTTTCGGTAAAGTCGCCCACGTTCGCCCCGGGCCTGTAATATGGAGTGGAACCTGTGGATCAGTGACACCGCCGATACCGATATTGCCGGTACTTTTATCTATCGCCATAACAGTCCCCGTGTTCTTGGCGCTAATGTTGAATTTTTGGCTTTCCAAGCTTAGTCGGAAATCATGATCCGCGTCAGTGTTTGCAAAATCGAGCTTTGGAATTTCCTGACCATTGTTGGAATACGTCGCAATTTTGATTGCGTGATTCCCGCCTGCTCGTCTGCCAAGATAAATGCCGTTTTGTGCAGTAATGCTTGGCCAAAAAACCGGATCGCCGTCAATGCGAACAAGCCCTGCTGAGTTCATGATTTGCAGGCCGTCGCCGTTGGCGTTGTAGGAAAGCCAGTGGTTGCCGAGCACGAGATTTTGGGTTGCGGTGTGGTTGCCAAGATTGTCTCCGGCGGCTGTGCCGGTTTGAATCTGCTGGCCGTTCCAGTACAGAGTACCGCCGATGTTGTAGAGTTTGTTGGAAAAAGAACCGGGCGTTGAGCCAAGCGGCAGGAAGAATGACCCCGCGGAACCTTCGTCATGAATCTGCGCTAGAATGTTATCCTGCGCGTCTTTCATAGTAATTTCCTGCGAAAAAGCGGCGGTTGCAACGAGAATGGTTAAAGAGAGAGAAAAGATTCGTCTCATTATGCAGCTCCATAGGTTGTGCATGACGGATTTGAGCCGGTAAGCGCGCTAAGGTTGTTCAGGGCGTACGATTCCCGTGTCAGCGCAAGCGCAGTTTGAGAAATCGACGCACCGAGGCGCTGTTGCACGGCGGCTGTCAAACAGGAAGCGCGCCGGACAGGCTCGTAATTTGAATTTCAGAAAGAATGCCGGAGCATTCCAAACCAACACCAAAACGATGTTGATTCCGCGCGGAATCAATTTTAAAAATGAAGATGGAAATCCGTTTCAGGAAAAGAAAAATGCCCCCGGATTGCGCCCCCCATGAGAAGAACAACCGTTCACAGGTTATCGGCAACGGGCGATCAATCGCGGCATTGTCAGCAAGCGCTGAAATTCCCTTTTTCAACGCCGAAGACATAGAGAACTTACAAAAGCCTGCGGCGGTTTGCGGAGAGAGAAAGTTGCCGTCCGAGATATTTTACAATGGCGCCGCGCTGCTCGTCGGGGATTTCCTTGCGCACGGTCAAGAGCCGCTGTCTGTGGCGTTCAGCAGTTTGCCAAGAAAACATTTTGCCAGAATGTCGGCCACTTTTCTTGCGCCGTTTTCATTGAAATGAACGTCATCGTAGAATACTGACGCGTTTTTCGGCAGAATTGAGGCCAGATCGATGCATGCCACTTTTCTCTTTCGGCAAATCTCAAGCAAAACTTCGTTGTATTTTTCCATACCTCGCGCCAGCGCTCCCGGCGAGTAGTAGGCGTTGCCGCTTTGTCTCTGGAAATCTCCTGTACCGCCAAACCATAAAAGCGACTCCAGTTCTTCGGTCAAATCAGCCCGCCACATCGACGGCTGCGTCATAAAAATCAGTTGGATAGACTTTTGACGGGCAAGATCGATCATCCGGTTGATGTTGCGCGCATATTCTTCAAGCGCAGCGGACAGGTCCGGCAGTTCGTTTAGAATCGTCTTCGCTTCACTTCTGTGTTTTCGCCATGTCAGGTATATTTCTCCTGTCTTGTCTTGAACTTTTTCCTGCCCGGCGATATGCTTGAGTTTTCGCATCACGTGCCAAATTGCGGTTCTTTTGAAGAGCGGCATATCCGGGTCGGCGTAGAGACTGCCTCTAAAAGTGTCATGCAGCAGCGCAGCGTCAGCGTCCGGTCGAGCGAGAAAATCCGGGTCATAATTTTCACCGCGCGATAAACGTACGGAAAAATCGTTGACGCCCGCCATAACCAGAATGGCGTCGATTCGCATTTTCTCCAACGGCAGATATTGCATTGCCGTGAGATGATGTCTGGTGTTGTGACCGCTCACACCGGCATTGCCGATCCACAACTTGCCATTGAAAGCGGATTTGTTGAGCGAATCCTGCAATAACTGCGTCCAGGTTTCAGCTTGATCCAGATAAAGGCATTCCGTTGTGCTTCCGCCAATTGCCAGAATTCTGTAGGTGTGAGCAGGCGTTAATTCATCGCCGCGGATTCCTTTTGAATTTGTGACAAACTCGGAAGGCCCAATGATTCCGGGCATGATTTGATGGTTCGGCTTGAAGACTGTCGAGAAATGCGGAGGGCGTAAATAGTAGTTTTGGAGGAAAGTTTGTCGGAGAATAATTTCACAGCCGATCAGCGCAATCAAAGTGGAAAAGAAAATGAGCGAACCAGCGATGATGCGTGATTTCCCGGCGTTCGGAGCAAAAGACTTCATGTTCGTCGCGATGCGAGGGTGTACGCGCCTATTTAAAAATGAGCAAAAAATACCTGTTCAAAGCCCGCTCTCTCAATGCCCTCATACACGCATGGGTTTCCTGGCTTGGCCATATTCCTAACGCGGTATCCTTCATATTATACCGCCAAACTGCATCAGCCAAGAAATACAATTCTTAAAACAACCATTTTACCTCAAATGCGTTTAGGACGAGCAAACAAATCAACACCCTTCGGCTCAAGTCCTTGACAATCTAACCCGCTTCCGGAATCAACAATTCACTCGTCCGTGACGTTTATTACTCACTATTTCAAAACTTTACCTCACATACGCCATCTTCCGCGTTTGCCGAAATTTGCCTGCGCGCATTTCGACGAAACAGGTTCCGCTGGACAAAGCTTGCGGCGCGAATTCAACTTCGTGAACGTCCTGACCAAATTTGCGATTGACGAGCGTCGCGACCTTGCGCCTTGCGCCCGGTAACGTCGTACACAGTGATTTTCACTTTCCTTGCTTCCGGCGGTGCAAACGGAATCTTCGTATTTGGATTGACGGCGTTGAGGTAATCCCGGCGCAGCGAAAACTCGGTCGCCGGGTTTCTGCTTTGTTGTTGACTTCTTTTGAGTATATAATTATGTTGAACTTGAGTTGAGAAAATGCAAACGATGGGAAAGCAAAATGTTCGCTGAAAAACGAATTCCGCATTTGGACGCGCTGCCAAAATCATTGCCGGCGGAAAGAGCTGTACGAATTGAATTGGCCGAGGGCGTCCCTGTTTTCAAAGCTTCTTCGAAGATCCAAAACCGGATCGAAAAATTGTTGTTCAAACAAAAAGAAACGACGTTATCAAGCGAAGAAGAAAAAGAGCTTTCTCTTTATGAAGAACTCGATGACTATTTGAGTTTTACGAACAGATTGACGCGCAATGCTTTTGTTGGGGAGACAATCGAGAGCAATGCGGCGTAAGATTCCGGCCAACATACAAAGACAGGTCAGAAAACGCGCGAACTATTTGTGCGAGTACTGCCATGCGTCGGAAATCTGGCAGTATGTGAACTTCACCATCGAACACATCATCCCGCTTTCTCTTGGGGGAAACAACGAATTCTCAAATCTTGTTCTGTCCTGCTTCACTTGTAACCGCAGAAAACCAACAAAACAACGGGAATCGATCCGCTCACAAAAACAAGCTGTTCAATCCGTGAATTTGAACCGCGACCGAGTGTTATATATTCGCCGCAAGGATGATTGCAACTGAACTGACGGATCGTCGGTTCCCACGAGCATTCAACTTGACTATAAACGGCGGAATCGTTAAGTACATTGAAATATTTCAGCCAAATTGGTGACTCATCGCTGGATCAGGAAGCCATGAGAAAACGAAAACTGCTCGACAAAATACTCGCGGGGTCAAAAAACATACGATTTCAAGAGATCGTTAATTTGGTTGAAGCTTTTGGGTTCCATCTGTCGAGAGTGCGCGGAAGTCATCATATTTTTGTACATGATGAAGTAACTTGACAATGTTAAGTTCTCATTAGCCGCGTGCTTCAGCGCGTGGGTAGAGTCGGCGCCGTCCCTTTTTCCGCCATCGCGCAGGCGCGATGGCGGTAAAAGGG
>CAXHAT010000206.1:0-13611 GCA_964014485.1 uncultured Deferribacteres bacterium | reverse complement strand
GCGCGGACGGCATAACCGTGCATCCCCGCCCCGATGAACGCCATATTCGACGAACAGACGTTTATGAAATTGTGGAAGCGATTGACGTTGAGTTCAACATCGAAGGCTATCCCGGTGAAGATTTTTTGAAAATGGTCGAAGAGGTGAAGCCCGCCCAATGCACTCTCGTCCCTGATCCGCCGGATGTTTTGACTTCAAACGCCGGTTGGGATACTTTGAAAAACCGGGAATTTTTAAAAGACGTTATTTCAAGACTAAAGGCAAATAAAATTCGAACTTCAATTTTTATTGAGACGAATTTGGATATGATTGGCGGCGCGATAGAAGTAGGAACAGACAGAATTGAGCTCTACACAGAATCCTATGCTAGCCAATACGCAAAAGACCGTGAGCTGGCCGTCGCGCCTTTTGTCAAGGCAGCGAACCATGCAAAAAGCATAGGTTTGGGCCTGAATGCCGGGCATGACCTAAGCCTCGAAAACTTGCAGTATTTTCGCAAACAAATCCCACACCTGGAAGAAGTCTCTATCGGTCACGCCATTGTATGTGACGCTTTATACTTTGGGTTGGAAGAGACAATTAAACAATATCAGGCATGTCTGGAAAAATGAGCGTTTTTATCAGCCACAACAGGGAAGATCGGGAAAAGGCCGACCAGTTGTCTGCTTTGGTGGCCGCTTCCGGGGTAAAAACGTATTACGAAACCGGGGATATTTACGGACAAAAAGGATGGCCGTTGAAGGTAGGTGAACGGATTGCATCGGCGCCTTATTTCGTTTTGATCTGGTCAGAACGCGCTGCACTGTCGCACATCATCGAATTTGAATGGAACATTGCCAGGCTGATGCGCCGTAACATGCTGGTTTGGCGCCTGGACGAGACCAAAATGCCGGAATTGCTAGAAAAATCAGCCGCTGTTTTTGAAGAAGATCTTCAAGGAATAAGCGACGCTGCGCGGAATGCTTCCAGCGATGAAAGCAAACCCAAAGATCAGGCCGCTGTTGCAGAAATCGTTAAAAAACTACATCGTTTCAACGAAACAAAGCCCGCCCAAGTCACGCGAAAAATGCGTATCGTATTCTTCAAGTCCCGCATCGCCAACCCAACATTTTAACCCCTGATTGAATGCTATTACTTACTTTCATTGCAGGGTTTGTCCTGCTTGTCGCAGGCGCTGATTTACTCGTCAGATATGCATCGAAATTAGCCCAGGCGCTTGGATTGTCGGCTTTGGTCATTGGCCTAACCGTTGTCGCTCTTGGAACGAGCGCTCCGGAAACCGCCATCAGCGTTGCAGCAGCGCTAAAAGGGCAGCCCGATATTGCTTTAGGCAATGTCATCGGCAGCAATATCATGAACGTGCTTGTCGTTCTCGGCGTTTCGGCGCTGCTCTCGCCAATGATGATTTCACGGCAAACCGTCAAGATTGACGTGCCGGTCATGATCGGCGTTTCATTGCTGCTCTATTTGTTTGCTTTTAACGGGGTTATTTCTCGTGTGGAAAGCTTTGTCCTGTTTGGTGGGATCGTGCTCTATACCGTTTGGCTCCTTCGCAAAAATAAACGCCAAAACGCCCTCAAAAATGAGAACGGCGCGCCTCAAAAAGCGCCAAAGAAATCAATTGCGAACTTCATCTATTGGGGCGCGGGGATTGTGGTGGGAATTGCTCTGCTTGTGTTCGGCGCCGAGCTGCTAATCGATGCTGCGACCGAAATTGCACGCATGTTTGGAATCAGCGAATTGGTGATCAGTTTGACCGTCATCGCATTGGGGACGTCATTGCCGGAAATCGCCACTAGTATCGCCGCTGTCGTTAAGAAGGAACGCGACCTTGCCATCGGCAACGTTGTCGGCAGTAATATTTCAAACATTCTCCTGGTTCTCGGACTTTCAGGAGCCGCGTCGCCGAACGGAATAAGCGTCGCTCCAGCGGCTTTGAATTTTGACATACCGGTCATGATAGTCGTCGCAGCAGCCTGCTTGCCGATATTTTTTACCGGCTATCGCATGGGACGTCGTGAAGGGCTCCTGTTTCTCGTCTATTACGCCGCATACGCTGCATATTTGATTCTAGACGCATCTGGCCACGACGCTCTGCCGCAATTCAGTTGGATCATGTTGCAATTTGCCTTGCCCCTCACCTTAATCACACTAGTCATTCTCACCGGCGTAGCCTGGAAACGCCAGCGAAAAAGCACTTAGGGTGAACGTTTCTCGCCGGCTCCGCCCCCTTCTTTTTCCATTCCTGAAACCGCGGGAACAACCACGACAGCGAATCATCGAACTAAAAAGTGAGCGGCGCATTTTTATTTTGCGCCGCTATTCTCACCGATTTATTTGGTTAAAACCGCTCGTCGAGTTATACTAATGTTGCCGGAAACGATTCGATAAACATACACGCCGGTCGCGACGACCTGGCCATGATCGTTGCGCGCGTCCCAGATAACGGAGTGCGATCCGGGCGCGTAAGTATTGTCAATGAGCTTGCGAACCAACTGACCGGCGCTGTTAAATATCTGTAATTTCACCGGCGCCGCCCATCCCGGAGGAACGTCGAAGGAGATCGTCGTTTCAGGATTGAAGGGATTGGGATAGTTTTGGTGCAGCGTGAACGCTATTGGAATCAACTTGTTTTCCGGCTCCGCTTGCTCGTCGGAAATTGCCGTAATCGTTCGCGTGATCGGCGAATCGATGATCAGAACTTTCGCATAACTGCCTTCCGGCCCTTCGCAGGTGACTTCCAAATTATTTTCCCCTTTGTCCAGACAATCGCCCCACTCAAAGGTGGTCAAACCGTTGCGCTCCATAAAATAGGTCTCACAGGCCGCGTTTTCACCATCTCCGGCGATGAAATTCAGCGTTTTACCGCCGTTGATTTTAACGGAGATTTTTCTCACGCCATAGTTTTCAATTTGGATAAAGCGGTCGTAATCGGGAATCGTCGCTTCGACGAGGCAGCCTAGGGAATCCGGTTCAAGCGTGAACTCGACGGGATCGCAGAAGGTCGAGCAGCCCGCGACGTTGGTGATCAGCATGTCGAGACTCGTGCCGCCCTGCCGCCCGGTTCTTTTAGACACGAACGTCACAACGGTGTCGCCCGGAACGAAATCGCTGAAGCGAATATTGCGGTTGATTAATTTGAGAATTTGAATGCTGTCAATGCCGCTCTCATAATCCCAAATCTTGCCTTTCACAGTCGCGCTGTCGTCCGAGTGCATCGAAAAATCAAGTTCACAGAACGGCGGCGTGATGTCGGAAAAGACCGTCATCGTATCGGCGCAGACGGCAACGCGTCCAAGCGTGTCTGTCGCTGTGCAGGTTGCGACGATGGTGTTATAGCCCAAAGCCAGCGGCAGCGTCGCAGAAAAAACGCTGTCATTTTCCGTCGCTGTAACGCCGTTCACGTCACAAATCGTTGTCACCGTGCCGACGGCGTGTTCCACCGTATGGCGAATCGAAAATTCCGCGGTGTCCGCGCAGACGAAAAGCGTATCTGATTGCGTCGCCAAAATGCTGTCGACCAGCGTGACGAATTCCGTCCGACATTCAATCGGTTTGCCTTTCACCGTAATTGTGTCTGAACAAGTTGCTGCGCCGCCGTCTTGATCTGTCATATCGCAAGACACGATAATTTCGTTTTCACCGATGACAATTGGAACAAGCGCCGAGTATGTAGTGTCGTCCAATTGGGTCGCAGTTACAACGCTGCCGCCGTTAACACTGACTTGGCAAACAGTGCTGAAGGGCGGAACGCCGCCGTCAATGAGATGTTTGAAAACGACTTCTACATTGTCCGGAGCGGAGATTGAATCGTCGTCCGCGGGGGCGGTAATTATCGTTTCGCACATCAGATCGGTGTTGCGGGTGATGATGATCGTGCTGTCGCAATTTGTGGTTTGGCCGAGCGAATCGGTGTAAACGCACGAGATCGTCACCGGATTGTCGCCGAGCTTCAGCGGCACAGTTCCGAAAAATGTGGAATCGGCTCTGTGCGTCGCCGCAACGGTCGTGTCCGGCAAAATAAAGTTGCAAACGGCGTTTCCCGCCGACGCTCCGCCAGAAAGTGCGAGACGAGCGCTGATTTCAATTTCCCGCTGCGTCGTCACCGTCCCGTCCGGCGGAGAAATATCGACGATTTCGCATTCCGGCGGTCCGACTTTGGTGATGGTGATCGTAGTATCGCACGTCGTCTGCTGGCCAAAACTGTCGGTGATGATGCAAGATATAAAAACAGTGTTTTCGCCCTCATTTAGCGAGATTTCTCCAGACAAAAAGCCGTCCGCGCCGCGCGTAAATGGCACGTCTTGCACGCCGTTGAGAATAACGGCGCAGCTTGTGTTGTAAGGCGCTCTGCCGCCGATAATTTGTGTATTCCATTTGACCGAAATCGTGTCATCGGCTGTCTCAGCACCGTCCGGCGGGACGATGTCAACGATTTTGCATTCAGGCGGGCCGAAACGGGTGACGGTCAGTGTGTCCGCGCATTCGGCGGGTTGGTCGATGGAATCCATTGCTGAACAGGAAATGATGATCTCATTTGCGCCTATCGTTAGTGGAAGATCCTCTGCTGAAAAGAACCCTGATGTATCGGGCGATACCGGGAAATCGAGGCCGTTCACACTGATTTTGCATTCGGTCGTGTCGTAGGGCGGAATGCCGTCTTCAATGGTCAGCTTGCCGGAAACGGTGATCATCTCATCGAGCGTTTCGAAGCCGTCCGCTGGAGTCACTTCAGTTATAAAGCATTCTGGTGTTGGAGCGCGTGTAATCGTTATTGTTGAATCACAGTTTGTCACGCAATTCAAACTGTCTGTCACAGTACAGGAAAGCGTGATCATATTTTCGTCGAATTCCAGCAGCACGGTCGCGGAAAACGTACTGTTGGCGCTATTGTGGACAGCCGGAAATTTCGCGCCGTTTACTTTGAGCGTACAGGCTGCCGAATAAGGTGCCGCACCGTCGAAAATATTCAATTTTGCCGTGATCTCAATCATGCTATCGGCGGTCACATGTCCGTTCGGCGGATCGATTTCCGTAATTTGGCAATTGACTGAATCGACAAGATGGATAGTGATTGTGCTGTCGCAAAAAGCGGTCTGTTTAAGGCTGTCAGGCATGCTGTCCATTATTGTGGCGGAAATGGAGATTTCGTTGGCGCCGTTTTTCAGTGCAATCTCAGCTTGTAACAAGCCTGTAGAATCACACGTCGCAGCGATCGGCGCGCCGCCGTTGACCGTAATTTCGCAACCCCTCTCAAACGTCGCTTTGCCGCCGACGGCGTTCAGCATTGCAGTGAGCGTCACCATGCTGTCTTTGACCGACGCGCCGTCGTGGGGCGCAATATCGGTGATTTCGCAGGTGAGCGTGTCGTAGCGAAAAACGGTAAAGGCGGTGTCGCAACTGACAGTCTGGCTAAGCGCATCGGTCACGGTGCAGGAAATCTCAATCTCGTTGCCGGCATCGCCGATCACGTTGAGCGGAATCTTACGAGAAAATGCACCCGAATCGCTAGGAGTCACCGGAAATTCTTCGCCGTTGACGATGATTTTGCACGTCGTGTCTTTAAAAGCCATCGCACCGCCGGAGACGCTGAAAACAGCGGAGATGACAGTCGAATCTTCTAGCGTTTCAACCCCGTTCGATGAAACGACGTCCGTGATTTCACACACCGGCACACCGACGCGTTCCAACGTCATCGTCGTCTCGCACATGGTCGTGTTGCCGACGGCGTCGGTGACGGTGCAGGAGATGACAATTTCATTGTCCCCCATATTCAGCGGTGCGTCCGCCGAAATTGTACCGTCGCTGTTGTGTGTTACGGTAATCGGCGTTCCGTTGACCGTGCCGGTTCCGGTGACAGTGTAGCCCGGCTTGCCGCCCGTCACGTTCACCATCGCAGTGATTCGCTGCGTTTCGTTGGCCGTTTTGGCGCCAGAAGGCGGCGCAATGTCTGTGATCGTGCATTCGAGCGCTTCCAGAATTTCGATGCGGTAGTCTTCCACCTCCCCGTCCGGCGCTTCCCCGGTCGGCGTGAGGCCCGGCATGGTGCTGTAGCGGAATCGGGCGAACGCAAAAGCGCCGACGGCATCCTTCGGCACGTTGATTTGCAGCGTGCTGCTTCCCGGCTTCAAAACCTGATCAGTAAACACTTGTTCTTGCGGGGAGTCAAACGCGCCGCTGCCGTTAAAATCGACCCAAGCGTTCAAGTAGCCGGAATCCGCCGCGGCCGTATCCATCGATGTTGTGACCTCGATGTTCGCGACGCCGTCTCTGAGCAACAGATTGGGAAAAACAACGCCGTCCTCGTCCGCGAAATCGGTTTTGTCGTCCAAATCCGCCTCGCTCCCGGGCTGGCCGTTCAGCTCGCCGTCGACCTGCGCGCCCAGATAGTTCATGCCGTCCAGCAAATGGCGCGCGCCGTTGTTGGTTAATGAAGTGAAGTAGCTTTCAGGCGCGTCGCCGAAATCCGGGGAAATCAGCCCGACATCAATGACGACCGAAGGCCCTGGCGTAAATGTATTTCGTCCTGTTCGTCCCGTGATCGGGTTCACGTCGCTGTTTTTTCGCGGCACGTCCACTTCCTTGGTAAAGCCGGTGTAACCCAGCCCCGGATCGGGCGGAATAAACTCTAAAACATACGTCCCTTCTTCTATCTCAAAATCATACTCGCCGTCCGCGTTTGTCGTCATTGTCGCGATCACCTGATCCAATGTGTCTAGAACATTGACCGTAATGCCTGGAACGCCGGGCTCGCTTCTGTCAATCAGACCGTCGGCGTTGAGATCATGCCAGACAAAGCCGCCGATAGCAACCAGCCCCGCGAGCGCAAATTGCCCGGAAGCCGGCATGTAATCGGCTTCGGCGCCATTCCCGTCAGAACCGGTGCGCGCGTTAAAGAGAAACGTTCCCGGATTCTCGTCGCTTCCAGACGAAAGCGGGAGCGATGAAAAGTTTTTGATGGAAAATTCAATATCCGGCTGATCCCCCGAACCGGCGGAAACGACGCCCAGGTGCTCCGGCAGCGCCGCGCCAAATAGATCGCTTGACACAGCCCCTGTTCTAAAACGGTTCACGCTGAATTCTCCGTTTCCGAGCGAAGAGACGCCGGCGATAACGTCAGATATCCCGTCTTCGTCCAGGTCAAACTGCACGGCGAACAGCCCGTTTCGCGGAGCGCCGCTGCGCTGGAAAACGTTTATGCCGACGTACATCTCGTCTCCTGCTGCGTCGTAGAAAAAGCGTACGTCCTTTATATCGCGAAAAGCGTTAGAAGCCGTCGCCAAGACGTCTCTGCCGCCTGGGTCGGAAATTGTCACCACTCTGGGCAGCTTGCCAAAGTCCGCTTCAACATTTCCTGTGAAAACCGGTTGTGAAAAAACCGTGGCGGGAAGAAGACAGACGGTCGCCCAAAA
This sequence comes from uncultured Deferribacteres bacterium, assembly GCA_964014485.1. Classification (GTDB taxonomy): domain Bacteria; phylum Zhuqueibacterota; class Zhuqueibacteria; order Zhuqueibacterales; family Geothermadaptataceae; genus CAXHAT01. Next base: position 6,199 of record CAXHAT010000206.1, on the reverse strand, counting down.
AACAAGGAGCCAATTGGGAAGTGACTTGTGTGCGGGTAGAGTTTCTCGTTTGCGTCGCTCATTCACTGCGTTTTTCATAACGCCCTCCATTTCATTAAATGTGATGCACTTTCACAGCTTGCAGGAATAGAGAACGCATAATCGAAGGTGGTGCGTAAGACGCAAAATGTTGCGTCAACATAGATGAAGCGCCCCAAAAAAGGAAGCTGCGCCAATTGAGAAAAACCAAAAGCCCCGACGTTTCAGGCCCCGAAGGAAAATTGGTCGACTTCAAATTCAGAAGTCGGAGACTGTTGTTTCACGAGGAAAATAACCACTGTCTGGCGGGAAAATATTGGAGCAAGTGCGTGATGCAGGCGCTGGCGGATGATTTAAACGTCAGGCTTTGGTCGTTCAAGCCGTACCGTCCGCCCATCAAATTTTACCGCGAGAAAGTGTAAGCAGGTGAGAAATCCATTTCAGAACGACGAAAAGTCCCTCTTTCCGGTCGCTTGATTTAAGACTAAGATAAATATTATTTATCGCAAGAAGAATTCCCCCATAATTTTTAAATTATTGTCATCGAATCACTCATGCCGAATCGCATCAATTGGATTGGCGAGGGCGGCTTTGAGGGCTTGATAGCTGATTGTGATAAACGCGATCAACAGCGTCCCGACGCCCGCGACAACGAACGGCGCTGCGCCAAGATCAGCGCGATAGGGAAAGTTTTCCAGCCAGAACTTCGTCGAAATCCAGGCCAACGGGGCGGCAATGACAAATGCGATTAAAATCAGTTTGAGAAAATTGAATGAAAGGAGAGAAACGATGCCGTGCGCCGTTGCGCCGAGCACTTTGCGCACGCCGATTTCCTTCGTTCGTTGCTCCGCCATAAACGCCGCGAGGCCAAACAAGCCCAGGCAGGCGATGAAAATGGCAAAAAACGAGAATGCGCGCGAAAATGTAAACATCAATTCGTGGCGGGCAAAAAGGCGCTCGGCCTGCTCATCGAAAAAGCGCATTTCAAACGGCAAATTCGGGGCGAATTCCGTCCAGGCTTGACGGATGAAATCCATCGTCGCAGTGAAATCTTTCGGGTTCAAGCGCAGCGACAGCTTTGAATAACTTTCCGGCCCGACGTAGAGAAATCCCGGCTCGATCTGGTCGGTCATGCTTTGGAAATGAAAGTCTCTCACCACGCCGATCACCTCGCTGACGTTTTCAGAACCGGAAACCTGAATCATTTTTCCAATCGGATTTTCCCAGCCCAAGCGCGCGACGGCGGTTTCGTTCAAAATCATTCCAGTGTTTTCGTCCGCCGAACTTCCGGTGATAAAATTCCTGCCTTGCTTCATTTCCAGCCCAAACGTTTCGACGTAATCCGCGTCAACGGCGAAAACGTGCATCGTCCAATTGTCTTCCGGCGCCGCGCCTTCGGGAATGACGCGCGACGATTGCCCGAACAAACGCGCCGGTTCGTCCTGACACAGCGTCGCATGCGTAATGTTGTGATGGCCCAAAAGCGCTGTTTTGAGCGCGGGCGCACGTTCCAGTGCGTTTTTATCTTCGATGTGCAAGGTCACGATCCGGTCTTTTTCAAAGCCCAAATCTTTTTGTCTGAGATAATCGATTTGATCGTGGATGATCGCCGTCGAGATCAAAAACAGCATGGAGAATGCGAATTGGGTAACGACTAGAATTTTGCGAAAGCGCGCGCCTTTTTTACCGCCGGAGATTCGGCTTTGCAAAACGGCGACGGGCTTGAAACGCGACAAAACCATCGCCGGATAGCTGCCGCCAATCACGCCGACAAAAAAAACGATGGCGAATAAGCTCAGCAGAATCACTGGCTCAAAAGAAAATTCGAGCGCGAAAGGCCGGCGAGTGACTTGCGAAAAGAAATCGTTAATTATCGGCAGGAAAATTTGCACCAACAGCAAAGACAATGGCAGCGCAAGCAGGGCCAGCACGACGGATTCGCCCAAAAACTGCCGCGCTAGTTTGAGTCGCGATGCGCCGACGGTTTTGCGCAGCCCGACCTCTTTGCTGCGATGCACCGAACGCGCCGTCGCCATATTCATATAATTGATAATCGCGATGGTAAGAATGACGACGCCGACAAAAATGAGATTGTACAGAATGAGCAGCATCCGCGGGCTGCGGTCAGCGCCAAAAAGATGAATTTCCGAAAGCGGCTGCAATAACATCGCGGCGGAGGCGTGATGGTTCGGCGCGCGCTCATCAAAAATGCGTTTTAGGTGCGGCGCAACGTCGTTTTCCAAAACGCCGGGCGAAAGTTCGACAAAAGTTCTCAAAAACAAGCTGCCCCAGCTTTCACGCCATCCCGCATTCGCTTCAAGCGTTTGAAATGCGCCTAAAAAATCAAAATTGATGCTGGAATTCTGCGGCAGGTTTTGCAGTACGCCGGTGATTTTTAATTGATGCGTGTTGTCGATCTGCAGAACTTCCCCGACCGGATCGAACTCGCCGAAATACTTCTCCGCCATTTCTTTTGTGATGACAATCGCGTTCGGCTCCGAGAGCGCGGTCGCCGCGTGACCGGAAAGCAGCGGGAAGGAGAACATTTGTAGAAACTCAGCATCCGCCCAGGCGAAATTTTGCTCGAAAAATTGCTTGTCTTCGTGGCGCACGAGCGTTTTTCCTGAGAAACGAAAACGGGCGACGCGCTCCAGGCCAGGAACTTCCGCTTTCAGCGCCGGGGCCAGCGGGGCCATTGTTGAGGAAGTGTAAAACGTACTGCCGCCGCTTTTGTTTTCCTGGTAGTTGACGCGATAAATCCGCTCGCCGTTTTCGTGGAAGTCGTCGTAGCTAAATTCGTTTGTGGCATAAAGCGCAACGAAAACAGCGCAGGCCATGCCGACGGCCAAGCCCGCCAAATTTACCGACGAATAAAACTTCTGCCGCGCAATCCCGCGCAAGGCGATTTTCAGATAATTGAAAAACATCGCGTCTCTCCATTATTTTTCAAAGGCGGGTTGGGGCGCGTTTTGGTACGCCGCTACTCTGGGTTAAAGCCAAGACCTACGTCGCTTTTTCAACTTAGATGCTTCAAATAAAGCGTTCTCAAATTTTGAGTGCAACGGATAACTTGCAGATAAAAACCTGTCGCGATTTCACCACACCGTTGCCGCTTTTCACGTGTCTTGCCAGAATACGACCCATCCGTCATTCTGTTCTATTATTTTGATTCTTAGAGACTTACGGCTTCAAAAGCCAATGCCTTTCCGAAACGGCACGCCCATTGTCTTCTATTTCGTATGACGCAGCAATCGATTTCCGTTGCGACGCAATTTTTGAAAGTTCAACAAAACGACAGGAGTTCAAAATGGAAGGGACGACCATGAAGAAAACAATGCTTTTTATTGCATCAGCGCTGCTTTTGCTGGGGATGCAAGCGTGCCAAAACAACCCCGTTGAGCCGAAACCAGAGGAGCAGGACGATTTAGTGCAGCGGGCGACAAACAACAGTGAAGCGATGTTCCAAACAATGGCTTCCGCCGAGCAGATCGGCAGCCTTTTGCGCGGGCCGGAAGATATTTTGGCGGACAAAGACGCGAGCATTCCTACGCCAGTGCAATCGGCGGCAATTGCGCGACATTTGAAACAGATGGTTTTCGCGCAGGCAAATTTCGATGCGGCCACGCTCGCGAAAACGCAGTCCAGCGGCGGCGATTCACTGATTTGGGAAATCATCAGTCGCAACGAAACGGAAGGCTTTACTGAACATTTGCGTGTTTTCTATAATTTCGAAACCGGGATCGCCTGCGCTGAAGCGGTCAAGTCCGAGTTTGACGAACGCCATGATGTTGTCTACGATTCCGCGAAAGTGGCGGCGCATTTGAATTTCACGCTCGAAGATGATTCGGACGACGTTCTGCTCTTGCTCGAATCGCTCAAACGCTTCAAGCCGGAACACGAAATTGTCAGCGAGTGGAGCAAATTTGTGCCGGACGACCATGCCCCAGGCACGGAACCGGAAGGCGGCGTTTTCGATCAGGAAATCATTTATCCGGCTTCCAGCGAGATTGCTTCCAAAAAGGCGCACGCTGAATTGCACGCGGACGAAAGCGGCAGTTTCAGCGAAGAATTGACCTACGCCGACGGCACGAAAAGCAGCGAAGCGGTCACGTTCAAAAACGACGGCACGGGAACCTTTGTCGAAACACATCGCGACGGCACCGTCGTCACCGGCTCTTTCGACGAAGCGGAAAGCGACGGGCAGGGCGGTTTTTCCAAGCTTGTCACTTATCCGGCGGGTCACGATCCGGTCTCGGTTTTTGAATCCGGCGAGTTCACTTTTGACGCCGCTGATTCGAGCATCCACGGCGAGTTTGTCAAAGAAATCACTTTTCTGGACGGCAGCGTCAAGCGCGAGTCGGTGGAAGTCGATGAATCGCACAAGGACGGCGTCAAAACGACCACGCTGAAAATTCAAGGCGCGGACGACGGCTCCGGCATGTTGACGATTGAAGAGTCCGCCGACCGCACGCACGTCGTTGGCGAATGGACTGATCCTGACGGCGTCTTTACCAAATTTGAAGGGACTGAACTGGTTGGCGGCCCGACGGAACTCGCTTTTGAAGTTTACGCCTCAAAAGAAGCGTACGAAAACGGCGACCTGCCGATTCTCAGCGGCAAGATCACTTTCTACCCAGACGGTTCGGGCAAAGGTACGGTCACCCAGGACGGCGTGGATCAAACGATTTCGATTGGTTCTTGATTGTGAGCAAACCTTGTCAGGGTTCGGAACCCTGACAAGGTTAATCCGGCAGACCGCATCAGCTCTGTCAAGCAGGAAAAATTCATTTGTAGGACGCAATAATTCTCTTTACCATGATCAGGTCAGCTAAATTGAAAGAGCTGTCCTGATTATATTTTCGTTTTAAACCGATGAAGTTTTTAAACCCGTTTCGAAAAAATCTCTTTTGCGCGGCGCTCATTTTCGGAGCGTTTTTCTGCATTCCCAGCGCGCAGGCGCAGACTCCGGGAAACGAGCCGCGCACCTTGAAAATTGAGCGTATCGAGATTCAGGGCAATTGGAAAACCAAGCGCGGCGTCATTCTGGATTATTGCGTGATCGTGGAAGAGCAGGCCTTGACGCAAGCCGAGCTGCCGGATTTGCTCGACGAAAGCTGGTACCATTTGACGCAAACCGGTTTTTTTCAGGAAGTCGATCTTTATCCGAAGCCCGGCGCGGAGAAGGGCGGTCTCATCATCGTCATCGAAATCAAGGAGCGGCGCTGGCCGTACTTTCAGTTTGAGGGCGGCCACAGCGATTTGAACGGCTGGTATCTCGTTCCAGCGAGCCTGCGATTCGACAACTTTTTGGGACGCGGCAACACCGGCGGCTTCCGGCTCTTTTTCGGTGAGCGCGTCGGCAAGCTCATGTTCAATTTCCGCACGGAAAAGTTGTTCGACCGGTCGATGTTTCTTGACGTGACGCTCGAAAGCGGGGCCGTCAACTTCATTCACAAAATTGACGACGACCGAGTCTTGCAAACCGTCGGCGTGGGCGGGCTAAAATTTCGCGTCGGCGGCAATCGCGGCTGGTTCAGGCATTTTTTTGCCGGCTATAATCTTTTGAGCTATGAACCGGAATCGGATCTCAAATTTTTTGAGTCGCGTGATCCGTTTCCAAACGCTTCCTTTCCCCACACGCTCAGTTCACAAATCGGCAGACGCAATTTCCCCTCGTTTGAATTCGGCCTGCAAGGCGATTTCCGCGACAACGCGCTTTATCCGACAAAAGGCTTCTGGGGCGCTCTCATTTTCGAACGCTTCATCGACGCCGACGACCGGGATTTTTCTTTTAGCAAAGTCACGCTCGATGCGCGGTACTATCAAAAATTGTGGAAAAACCACGTTCTCGCGGTCAATCTGAAATCCGGCAATGTCGAACAAAACGCCCCATTTTATCATCGGTTTTATCTTGGCGGCGCAAATTCAATGCGCGGCGTGGAAGAGCGCGGCCTGACGCCCGTCGGTTACGGCACGGAAATGGTTCTGACGCACGTCGAGTATCGGTTTCCGTTCTCGAGCCGGAGGGTTTTGAAATCCGGCAGTTCAGTCGTGCTGTTCGCTGACGCCGGGCGCGTTTGGCTCCCGAACGAACGTCAGGCGGAAGACGAGCTTTATTCTTCCGTTGGATTTGGCCTAAGGCTGTCTCTTATACACATCTGACGCTGCCGACGAGCTTCTT
>CAXHAT010000205.1:0-13614 GCA_964014485.1 uncultured Deferribacteres bacterium | reverse complement strand
GAGATCTATCGCGCTCAAACCAGCCAGGGCGGCGGCGGAGGGGGCGGCGGCGGTTCCGGCGGAGAAGATTTCCACCTCTACCAGCGCGACATTATTTCCGCGACGCAAAAGCTTTTGCAGCGCGAGGACGAAATTTCGGAAGACGAATTAAAGAGATCGACGGAAAAAATTCACGACGCTCAGAAAAATTTGCATGATTCGGTTGCGGACGTGATTAAAATGATGAACATGCGTATGGGTTTTGTCGGCGATTCGGACGAAAAAGTGCAAAAGGAATTCGAACTTGCGCGCGACGCTATGAAGGAAGCGCAGGAATTGTTGGCGCAAGATTCTCTCAAAGCCGCTTTGAAGCCGGAAAGAACGGCGTATCATCATTTGATGAAAGCCAATTCTCTCAACGACGAACGCGTTTTGCAAATGTCGCAGAGCGGAGGCGGCGGGGGCGGCGCGCAACAGAATACCGATGATCTTTCGCGTCTGTTTCAGGATGAGTTAGACAAGCTGCGCAATAAATATGAGTCGTTGGAGCAAGGAGATCGCGCTCAAGAGCAGCAGGCGGTGAATGATGCGCTGCAAGAGATCAAGGAATTAGCGCGTCGTCAGCAAAACCTCAACGAACAGAATCGCATGTTGTCGCAGCGCGATCTGGAAGAGGAAGAAAAGAAGCGCGAGATCAAAAAGTTGCAGCGTCAGCAGGAGCAGTTGAATCGCGACGTTCAGGAGGCGATGCAGCAAGTTGAGAATTCGTTGCAGAAGCAGCAACAAGCCGCCAACGACGCAGCGAATGATCTGCAACAAGCGACTGACGCGATGAATCAATCGAGTCGCGATCTGCAAAAAGGCAATCCGCAAAACGCAGCAGCGAGCGGGCAGCAGGCGTTAGATCGTTTGAAAAAGCTGGAGGATCGTCTCAAAAAGACGCAGCGCGACGCCGCCAAGAATGAACTCAACAATTTGAGCCAGGATTTTCAGAATCTTGCCGAGCAGCAGCAACGACTTGCCGAGCAGAGCGGCGGACTGCAAAAAGCCGTTGATTCTATTATGGCGGGCGGCGGCAGTACGCGCGAAAAACGCGAGGCGCTGCGCGAACAAATCGCTGAGGCGCAGAGACAACGCGACCAGCAGCAAGCGGCGCGCGACAAGCTTGAAAACGCCATGAATGATATGCGCGAAATCGCAACCAACGCCGAGGAAAATCCGGAATTTCAACAAAAAATGCGCGACCTTTCCAAGTCGCTGCAGGAAGCGGAGACGCTGGACAAAATGCAGCGCAGTGATCTTTCACTACAGCGCGGACGCTTCAGCAGCGCGCAATTACTCCAAGAGTCCGTTGCCGAAGATTTGGAAGAAGGCGCGAAGCAAGCGCAAAAGCTGGCTGACGGTCTTGGCGAATCTTCGCAGGAAAAATTAGCTTCGGCGCGAGATGAACTCCAGGACGTGCGCAGTGACCTGGAAGAAAAGCTTCGTGAAAAATTGGGTAAGCAACAAGGGCAGGGTCAATCTGAAAACAGTGAAAGCGGACAGCAGCAAGGCGAACAACAAGGTCAATCACAGGGCGAGCAGGAAGGCGAGTCGCAAGGCGAAAATGAGTCTCAATCCGGCCAACAAGGCGAGCGTGGAAAATCCGGCGAAGAAGGTCAATCACAGCAGCGAGACTCCGGCAGACCGCAAGGCGGCGGAGGCGGCCGCTTGAGTAAAGAAGACGCTTCCGAATTACGCGAATCGCTCTGGGGCGCAAAGCAGAGATTGCAGCAATTGCGAGACGACTTGAAGCAGAATTCCGAGCAGGATGAAAGCGGACGCTTTGAACAATTAGAGCAAATGACCAGCGATCTTTCCGTTCACCTGAGCGGCTATCTGCGCACCTTCACCGGCGGCGATCCTAAAAGATTGCAGGAAATCGCCGAGCAAATTGTTGATCCGTTGCGACGGATAGAAATTGAAATCGAAGCGCAATTGCAACTCATGCGCGGCGATGAAGCCTTGCAAACGGTGAAAGATCAGCCGCTTCCACCGGAATTTCGAGCGTTGATTGAAGAATATTATCGCAAGCTTGCTGAAACCAAGAAAGGAAAGTAGGTTGTTTAGGCTGTAGACTATTAGGTTTTAGGGGGTAAGATGAGAGACCATAGAAAGTTACGGGCGTTTGAGCTGACGGATGAATTGGCGATTATGATTTATCGAATAACTCGGAATTTCCCAAAATCGGAGATGTATGGTCTTACTTCCCAGATGCGGAGAGCGGCGGTATCGGTTCCTTCAAACATTGTTGAAGGCTGTGCGCGGGCAAGTCAAACTGAATACTTACGCTTTTTAGAAATTGCTTTCGCTTCACTGCGTGAATTACACTATCAATTCAGTCTTGCCGTCAGATTAGAATATTTAACTGGTCATGAAAGCACAATTTCCTTTGAAGCAAAAATAACAGAAACCGAAAAAGTACTCGCAGCTTTGATCAGATATCTGCGTTGCTCCAGATAAACCTAATAGTCTACAGCCTAAACACCTAACGGCCTAACAGCCTAAACACCTAAAACCATGTTTGAGTTTTTATTTAAATACAGCCCCGCCGTCTACGAGAATGGAGAGTGGACTTTTCGCTACTTGCCAGGCTTCATGTGGCTAGCGATTGGCGTCGTCGTTGGATTTGCGGTTATCGCTTTTATCTACAGCCGAACGATTGCGCCGACCACGCGCCTGTTTCGGTTTTCGTTGGCTGCAATCAAGGCTTTGGCGATTACGCTCGTCTTGCTCGCCATCGCGGAACCGTTCATCAGCGTGACCTCAATTGTTCCCAAGAAAGGCTCGGTTGTCGTCTTGTTGGACAATTCTTCGAGCATGTCGCTGGAAGACAATTCCGGCGAACCGAGTCGGATTCAACAAATTAATAATTGGTACAACGGCGAAGGCGCTGACGGCGTTTTTGATGCGCTGCAGGAAAACTTCAACGTTCTCAGCTATACTTTCAATGATGAGACGCGCCCTTTGCAACAGGGTGATTCGATGCTCGCGGAAGGCGCCTATTCGGAAATCGTCAAAGCGCTGCAATTTGCGGAACGCCAGGCACAAACCTATCCTGTTTCCGCCGTTATTCTCGCCTCCGACGGCGCACAGGTTTCAAAGCAAACGACGGAAGACAGCGAATCCCGACGTGACGGCGATCCGCTTGAAGCCGCTGCACTGTTCAAGAATCTGGGCATTCCAATTTACACCGTCGGCGTCGGTGCGCAGGTGGCCAACGACGTACAATTGACCAGCGTTTCTTCTTCTCGCTCCGTTCTGGAAAATGACATCGTCGATATGGCGGCGCTGATTCATGCAAAGGGTATGGAAGGCAAAAGCGTAGACGTAGAGTTGCTTGAGGAAGGCCGCGTGGTGCAGAAAAAGCAAGTTCAGCTCGAGAAAAAATACACCCGTGTCGAACTCGGCCATAAGCCAACGCGCAAAGGCAATTTGCTCTATACAGCGCGGGTCAAGTCGGACGCCGGAGAAGTGATCGAAGTCAACAACCGGAAAAATTTTCTGGTCAAAAACGAAGAGCGCGTCGGTAAAGTTTTTTATATTGAAACGCTGCACCCGCAAGATTTCAAATATATCAAGCGCGCCATTGAATTGGACAAAAACTTAAAAATGTCGTCAATGGTTGCCACTGGCACGAACAAGTGGTACGGCCAAGGTATAGATAACGAAGGCATGTACCCGGACGGCTTCCCGAAAACGCGCAGTGAGCTTTTTTCCTACGATGCGCTCATCATCGGGAGCATGGCCGCTGATGTTTTGACCGACCGGCAGCACGAGTGGATTCGTGATTTTGTCTCCGTGCGCGGCGGCGGGCTTTTGATGATTGGCGGGCCGAGCGCTTTTTCGCAAGGCGGTTGGCAAAACAGCCCGGCCGCGGAAGCTCTGCCGGTCTATCTTTTGGGGGCGGAAGAAGCGACCAAAGCCGCCCCGCCCCAAATGCGCATCGCGCCGTTTAAATTACAATTGACTCCGGAAGGTCTTCGCTCGCCGCTGCTGAAGCTCGCCAATGATTTGAAATCGAATCGGCAAAACTGGCTCGACATCGCCGACCTTAAGGGCTACAACCCGGTGGGGGCGGCCAAGCCCGGAGCCACTGTTCTTGGCATCCATCCGTTAAGCCAGCCGAATCGCGAAAAAATTATCATTGCCGAGCAGCGATATGGGCGAGGCCGCTCGATGGTTATTGCCACTTCTTCAACCTGGGCGTGGCAAATGCGGATGCACTCGGAAGACATGAGTCACGAACGCTTTTGGCGGCAAGTCGGACGATGGTTAGCAATGAGCGCCCCTGAGCCTGTTGAAGCTACGATTCCAAAAGACAATTACGGCCTTGCCGAAAGCGTCTCGATCCAAATCAGCGTTTTGGACAGCACCTACGAAGCCGTGCGGGACGCCAACATTTCCGTACAAGTTCGCACCCCGTTTTCATTTGCCGCGAAAAGCGCTGACGCGCCCGGGCAAGGCGATCCCCCCGTTGGCGGCGTTGTTCCCGCGAATGCAGTACCGGATTTAGAAAACAGCGGCCACTACAAAGCCTCATTCGTCCCGGATCGCGAGGGTTTGTATGAAATTGAAGTTTTTGCGAATGACGCGAAAGGCCGGTTTCTTGGCGCGAGTACAGCGGCGTTTTATGTCGGCGATGAACAGCGCGAGTTTGCACGCCCGGATTTGCGTGAGAATTTATTGCAGCGCATTGCTGAAATTTCCAGCGGCAAGTACCAGCACATTACCGACGCTGAAGACATTGCGGACGAGTTGGTCGTCGCGGAATCCAGTTACTCCAAAACCGTTGAACGCGATTTGTGGGATTCTCCGGCGGTGTTTATTGCCGTCATTTTGTTGCTGGGTATAGAGTGGTTTGTGCGCAGAGCGAAAGGATTGTCATGATGAATTTTTATAAGAATAAAGCTTGCAAAGCGCCGAAAACTCCCCCCTTAGAAGAGATGCAGGCTTTCAAGGGTAGGTTTTTTGAAAATCTGAGCGTAATCCGCCGTGTCATACCCGCGCAGGCGGGTATCCAGACAACGGCGCCCAAAAGCTGGATACCCGTGCAGGCGGGTATGACAGAAGCGGCGCTTTCGAGCAAAAAGGAAAAGCCTGCCTCTAAAAGGGGAGGGCGGAAGGATGTAGCAGCGTCTGCGTTTAGGAAAACGACTGCTTTCGGACGAAAAAAAATCGAAAATTCGGAGCATCGCGTCGACTGTTCACCAGTCGGCAATGCTCGTTACATCCATCTAGTCCCCTTCAAAGGGGGGATTTTTAAACGCTTTGCGTTTTTAGTTACCGCGCTTGTTTTTCTGTTTCAGATTTCCGCTTTAAAAGCCGACAAAAAAGTCGTTATTATCGCGGGCTCCGGCGGCGAGATTGAGTTTGTCGAGCGTTTTTTCGAACAAGGAGCGATGATTTCCGCCCTTCTGATAGATCGCTATAGTTATGAAAAAGACGATGTTTTCTTATTTACTGAGCAAGCGCCGGACACTTTTGACCTCCACCCGGAAAACACCGCTCAAAATATCCAGACTCGCTTTGAAGAATTGTCAAAAGATCTGAAGACCGACGACCAACTGCTCGTTTTCATACTCGGGCACGGCTCCTTCGACGGCGAATGGGCGAAAGTTAACATCACCGGCCCCGACCTGCGCGATGTTGATTTCGCCAATGTTTTCGACAAACTGCCGACACAAAAAGTGCTCTTCATCAACATGGCCAGCGCCAGCGGCCCTTTTCTTGAAAAATTGAGCCGGGAAGAGCGCGTTATCGTCACGGCGACGCGGAACGGCATGGAACGAAATATTACTCGCTTTGCCGATCATTTCATCGACGCCCTGCGAAAAGACAACGAAGCCGATCTCAACAAAGACGGCATACTTTCCGTGACGGAAGCGTTCATTTTTACCCGTGATAATCTCATCAGCGAGTACGATCAGAAAAAAGAATTGCGCGCAGAGCATCCTCTGCTCGACGATGACGGCGACGGGGTTGGTTCCGAAACGCCGGACTTGCTCACCGGAGACGGCGCTCTCGCTTCAAGCTTTTATTTCCAACAAGAACGTCGCGCGCAATTTGCCGGTACGAGCGATTCAACGCGTGCGGCGGCTCAGCCAGCCTCGCCGGAAAAGCAAGCTATTCTCGCTAAAGTCAAGGCGCTGCAGGAGAAGAAAAGCGAAATGGCCGAAGAAGATTTTTACAAAGAGCTTGAAAAACTGATGCTCGAACTGGCGAAACTGAATACGCAGGAACGTAATTAATCGACCGTCGCATGGCTTCCTCATGATTGTCTGCTTTACCAAAATGCGCTAGATTCGGAGTCAATCGCTTCAGCATTTGAGTGCGTTTGCCGTCACTGGCGACGATAAATCATCGCACTCCCGATAACGCAATTCACATCTTTGTTGCGCATTCCTTGTTTTTTTTAAAGAAATGTCCTTCCTCAAAACCTGCTTTGGCGATACTTTACCTGAACAATTTTTGAATACTTTTTGACCAAGGAGTTCCGAATGTGCAGACGTTTTCTTACGTGCTTGAGCATCCTGTTCTTACTCACTGCTTGCAGTGAAAAAACAATCAGCCAAACCGAGGAAACCTCGGAGTGGGAAATTGACGGCTGGAGTCTCGTTTGGCAGGATGAATTTGACGGCGTTAATATTGATCCGACGAAGTGGAGCCACGAAGTCAACGCTTGGGGCGGCGGAAATAATGAATTGCAATATTACACGGCACGGCGGGAGAATTCTTTTGTAAAAGACGGCGTTCTTGTCATTCAGGCGCGGCGTGAAACGTACACCGATGTTGAAGGGACGCGAGAATACACTTCCGCGCGTCTTCGCACGCTGAACAAGGGCGATTGGAAGTACGGGCGTATCGAAGTGCGCGCCAAACTGCCTTTCGGGCAGGGAATCTGGCCGGCGATCTGGATGCTGCCGACGGATAACGTCTACGGCGGCTGGGCGGCCAGCGGCGAAATCGATGTCATGGAACTGGTTGGCCATGAGCCCAACAAAGTTCACGGGACGCTGCATTATGGCGCAGCCTGGCCCAAAAATAAATTTACCGGCGGATCCTACACGCTGTCTGTTGGAACATTTTCGCAGGATTTTCATGTTTTTTCCATAGAATGGGAGGAAGGGGAAATTCGTTGGTCGGTAGACGGCAAGCATTACCAAACTCAAAAAGAGTGGAGTACGGAAGGGCATCCGTTCCCCGCGCCGTTTAATCAGCGATTTCACATTTTGTTGAATCTTGCTGTCGGCGGGAACTGGCCAGGAAATCCCGATGAGACCACGCAGTTTCCTCAAACATTAGAGATCGATTACGTTCGTGTTTACGAGAAGGCCGAGTGATATCGATGAAGCCGATTTACCTGGATTACAACGCCACGACGCCCGTCCACCCGGATGTTGCGCAAGCGATGCAGCCTTTTCTGGCGCAGTTTTTCGGCAACCCGTCCAGCAGCCACATTTTTGGCCGCGAAGTTCGTTCGGCAATCAAAAAAGCGCGCGGGCAAGTTGCGGCCTTGCTCAATTGCGAGCCGTCGGAAATCGTTTTTACGAGCGGCGGCAGCGAATCGAACAACACGGCGATCAAGGGTGCGGCGTTCGCAAATGTTGAAAAACGCAAGCACGTTATCACCTCGTCCGTCGAGCATCCGGCGACGATTCAGGTCTGCAAATTTCTCGAAAAACTTGGGTGGAAAGTGACATACTTGCCGGTGGATCGCTTCGGCGTTGTCGCTCCGGAAGACGTCACGCGTGCAATTACTCCGGAGACCGTGATCGTCAGCGTTATGCACGCCAACAACGAAGTCGGCTCGATTCAGCCGATCCGGGATATTTCTCACATCTGCCGAAAAAACGGCGTTTTGCTGCATACCGACGCCGCTCAATCCGCTGGAAAAATCACTTGCGACGTGCAAGAACTTGGCGTTGATTTTCTTTCGCTGGCAGGGCACAAGCTTTATGCCTCGAAGGGCGTCGGCGCACTTTATTGTCGCAAAGGCGTGAAATTCGAACCGCTGATTCATGGCGCAGGTCATGAAAACGGTCGCCGGGCGGGGACGGAAAATGCGCTGCAAATCGTCGGGCTTGGCAAGGCCTGTGATTTGGCCTCAAAAAAATTGCAAGCAGGCGGAGCGGAGCACCTAAAAAATATGCGTGATCGCCTGCACGAAGGACTGGAGGAAAGCATTGCCGACGTTCGATTAAACGGCCATCCGGAAAATCGTTTGCCAAACACTTTGAGCTTGGGGTTTCGAAATGTGCGTTCTACCGATCTTTTGATGGAAACCGGAGAGCAAGTTGCGGTTTCTGCCGGTTCCGCCTGCGACGCCGATGCGATTGAACTCTCCGCCGCGCTAAAAGCCATGAAAACGCCGATAGATTACGGCATGGGCACGATTCGATTTTCAACCGGGCAGTTCACCACCGCCGAAGAAGTCGACGCTATCGTAAAAATTTTCGCAAAAGCCGTTGCAAAATTGCGCAAGAATGGCGATTCTTCCCGACGAAACAGCGTGTAGGGCGTATCGCAATAAGCCCCTGTAAAGTTTAAACGGAAAAAGGAAAACTATAAATGCCCGGACTGCTTTTAGACGGAAAAACGCTCGCCAAGGAAATGGAAGCTGACTTGCGTCAGCGCGTTGAAAAACTCAAACAAAACTCCGGCGGTAAAGCGCCAATTTTGGCGACGATTCTGGTCGGAGACGACCCGGCCTCCGCAACCTACGTTCGCATGAAAGGCAACGCTTGCGAACGCGTCGGTATGGAATCCTTGAAAGTCGTTCTACCGGAAGAAACGACCACCGAACAACTGCTTGCTGAAATCGACCGCCTGAATGATACGCCCGACGTGCACGGCATTTTATTGCAGCACCCAGTGCCTGGCCAAATCGACGAGCGCGCCTGCTTCGACCGAATCAGCATTGCCAAAGACGTTGACGGCGTAACGACGCATGGCTTTGGACGCATGGCAATGGGCGAGGAAGCGTACGGTTCCGCAACGCCGGCTGGAATTATGCGATTGATCAAACACTATGATCTTCCCATTTCCGGCAAGAACGCCGTTGTTGTGGGGCGCAGCCCGATTCTCGGCAAGCCGATGGCGATGATGCTTTTGAATGAGCACTCAACGGTGACCATTTGTCATTCACGTACTCAAAATCTGTCGGAAATTGTAAAGCAGGGGGATATTGTCGTTGGTGCCGTGGGCAGGCCGGAGTTTATTCGCGGTGATTGGATCAAGGACGGCGCGATAGTGGTTGACGCTGGCTATAACCCCGGCCCGGTCGGCGATATTGAAATCTCGGCGATCATCGACAAATGTCAAGCTTACACCCCCGTCCCCGGCGGCGTCGGCCCGATGACGATTGCAACTTTGATCGCGCAGACGGTTGAGTCCGCGGAAAGCGTTGGGGCATGAGAATGTAATGCTCGGTATTTTCGTTCAACTGCTGGTTTCGTGGGCGTTACTCAGATTTGTTCAACAAAAAGATTTATCCGCACTTGGTTACCGCCCTTTTAAAAAACGGTTCTTTCAGTTTTTAATCGGGGTGATGTTCGCCAGCGTGTTGTGCGGCGCCTTCCAATTGTTTGAGTCATGGCTGACGCATTTGGATTGGAAGCTCAACGACAATCTTGACGTCTATATATTCGGGGAGTCAATTTGGTGGAATCTAAAATCCGTCTTATTTGAAGAATTCATATTTCGCGGTGCATTGCTGTTCATTGCCGTCGAAAGATTGGGCGTAAAAAAGGGCGTTCTGCTTTCCGGCGCAGCCTTTGGAATTTACCATTGGTTCTCCTTCGGCGTGATTGGGAATCCGATAGCCATGACGGTCGTTTTTGGGGCTACAGGCTTAATGGGCCTGGCTTGGGCCTATTCGTTCACGGCCACGAAATCGATGGCTCTGCCGATTGGCCTGCACTTTGGCTGGAATTACGTCACAAACAGCGTTTTTTCAAAAGGCCCAATTGGAGATCAAATACTCATCGCTGTTAAAGGAGAAAATTACGCGGAACTTACCGGACTTATAAATTTACTGAATTTTGTGCTGCCGATTATTATCACTGCGCTTTTGACTTACGGTCTTGCCTGTCGATTAAGAGAGAACGAATCGAAAGCTAAGACAATTGCTTCTTAAATCTGCGAAACAAAAGCGCCGTAACGATCAAATTTGCTCCAAGCCCGCCCCAGAAAACGCTCCCAAAACTCTCTCCCGCCGACGCCAACCAGAAAGCTTTTACCGGCCAGAAAGTCGAAATAATCCCTGCCAAATAACTCCAATCCGTCTCAAAAAAATACGCGGCCATCGGAATCATCATCAAGCCGTTGGCGAATTTCATTACAGCGAATCCGGCGACTTTGTTTTCTGCGAAGGCGGCCATAAAAAGCGCCATCACCGGAGCGGTTGAGGCGGCAAGCAACGAAACCAACAATAGTTTCAAAAAGGGCAGCGGGATATGGCCGATCATTGGGTAGCAGCTCATGGTGAGAATGATCGACAACAGCACTGGCAAGGCAAGACGGAAAGCCAGGTAGCGCGACATGGAAATTGGCGTAACGCGCATTGCGGTCAACGTACGCTCGTCACGTTCGTCCAGCAGCAAAAAGCCGACAAGCGAGCCTGTGAGCTGCGGCGTTAGGACAATGTATGTGCTGACGATTAACGGAAAATAAGGCGTCAGATCGAAGGCAAATTCCTCGAGAACAATGGATTGCGCAATTGGCAGGCCGACGCGCAGAATCAAAGCGACGAAGACGGCCAGGAAAGGCGTCCAGATCAGCATGGGATCGCGCCAGACATTTCGAAAATCGCCGCGCGCGATGGTGAGATAGCGGTTTAAGTGAAAATAGGGTTTAGACATAAGTCGATATATTTTCCCGCGAAAAATAAGGGTGCGAAGCGTCGCATCCGTACTTCGTTTATGCTTTTTTGATCATCCTTCCGGCAATGATGAAAGCAATCCACGCCCACACAGCCCCGACTGTTAGGCCAAAAATAATTTCAAACGACGTCCCAAGTTGAAGCGCCGCGCGCAGCAATGCAAAAATTGGCTGTACCGGATGGAAGAAAAAGAACGGACTTTCGACCAATTCGAGATGATCGAGGTATGGCAACAATAACAACAACACCGCTCCGATGGACGGCGGCAAAAATGTATTCATTGTGTGGTAACACATTGCGAGCGCGATCCCGAGCGCTGAGAACAATATGGAAAGTAGAAATATCGCAGCGAAAAACGGCGCCCACGCCAAATCAATACCGCGCAAGATCAACAAAATCGGCAAAGTTTCCAGCAACACAAGTATTTGCAGCGAAATGATTTTGCTCCACAAGTACTCACTTGGCAGCAACGGAGTCACGGCCAGCGCCGATTGCACGTTTTCGCTTTTTTCCAAAAGAATGAGCGCGCCGGCAAAGAAAAAAGTCGTGACGATGGAATGCTGCACGATAAAAAGCGGCAAAATCAAATCAAGGCTCACGCTCTTCGGGACAAGACCCGCTGTGGCGATCAAGCCGACCGTGATAATTCCGCCAACAAGGTAAAAACCATTGCGAAATTGAATCAAAATATCCGTGCGCAGGGCGGCAAGAAATCGCTTCATCGCAGGCTTTTTCCCGTAACTTCAATAAAAATATTCTCGAGCGTGCTTTCCTGGGTGTGGATGGTTCGAATCTTCTCCTCGCGCAATATTTTCAGAAACGCTTCGTTCCCGCCAATTTCCTGTAATGGAAATTCTTTTTTCCAAACGCCGTTTTTTTGCTCAAATTCGATTTTTACACTGCGTCTGCCGTAACGTAATTTCAGCGCTTCCGGCGAATCGATCAATTTGATTTCGCCGTCGACAATGAACGCGACGCGGTCGCAAAGCTGATCGGCTGCGCTCATGTCGTGCGTTGTTAGAAAAACAGTCGCTCCGTCTTGCCGTTTTTGTCGAATCAAATTTTTGATGGTGCGGGCGGTGGCGGGATCGAGACCTGCGGTTGGTTCGTCGAGAAAAAACAATTCCGGTTTGTTAAGCAGCGCCCGCGCCAGCGTCAGCCGGTTTTTCATACCTTTTGAAAATGCGCCGACGCGCTTGTCGGCGTCTTCCAAGAGCCCGACGCTCTCCAAAACCGCTTCAGCGTTTTCAACCTCCCCGGCGTATAGGGCGCGAAAATAGTTCAGATTCTCCCGCGCCGTCATTTTCAGGTAATGATTGGGCAGCTCAAACGAAACCCCGATGCGTTCGTAATAGTCCGACTTCCAGGCGTTAACGGAGCGGCCTAGACAATCAACTTGTCCGGAGAAGCTTTTGAGCAGCCCGATGAGTATTTTTTGTGTCGTGCTTTTGCCTGCGCCGCTTGGCCCCAAAAAGCCGAAAATTTCGCCGCGACGAATAGAAAAACTCAGCGATTTCAGCGTCTCGTCCGCGCTTTTGGGATAAGCGAAACGGAGATTTTCAACACTGATGATTTGATCATTCATTTAGTATTTTCAGCTCTATAATTTGTGCTTTTTCTGTTTTTGACAGGATCAACCAGATTAACAGCTGATGTTACGCGACAGCAGTGACGCCGCAGAAGCCCTCATTAAAGTCATTCCCGCGCAGGCGGGAATGACGTAAAAGTGACATTTCTCAGGTGCTTCTTGGAAAATTTCCGAGAATGCGTAACATCAGTTAACAGGACCGGCCGTTGGCGCCATCCTAATATGAGATTTTATGGAGTTATAAATCCGGTTGATCTTGTTAATCCGGTCAAAAATTACCCGGTCTCAGTGGTCATTGCTTCATCGTCTTCTGCAAATTGATCATCAGACACAAAATCGCGGCCATGCCGATGACGCCGGAATAGGCAAACGCGCCGCCGCTTATTTCCGTTAGCAGCGGAATTTTGTCAAACGCCGTGGCGGGAAAAGCCAAGGGTGCAATTCGAAATACGGCCGCTGTGTTGCCAAGCCAAAAAGTCGCGTCTACGAGCTTTGTGCTGGCAATGCGCTTTTTTTTCAAAAATCCGGGGATCATCCGTACGGACATGCCGAAAATGAGCAAAGTGATAAATCCCAACAGATAAGCGTGCCGCACCAGATCGCCGCCGTGGGGAATTCCCAGTTGCAGCAAATCCGAAAGTGCGTAGAACGCTTCGAAAACCGCCCCGACAACCAGCCAAAAGTACGCAGAATAAATTAAACGCTCAAATCGTCCGAACTCCCCGTAATCCGGCATATTTTTCCGCGTCGGCTTGCGGTCGGTTTTGGGCGTTATTTTAATCGCGGCGCTCCAGGCCGGTCTTGATTTGTAGAAAAGATCGAGCTTCCAGACAAAAATAATGATGACGAGCGCTTTTACGATGGTTGCAACATAGATGATTGGAAATGCAATTTGAGGCGGGATGCTTTTGATAACCGGAGAAAACGGGAGGATTTGTAAAAGCAGCCCCGCGAGATAAATGATTGCCGCACTTCGAACAGGCCAGTCGATAGACGCGAGGCGCAAGTAAAGCGGGAAGGTTTTTATGGAAAAAGTGAAGGCGACCGGCAGCAGCACAAGACCGATAAAAATTGCGTTTGCAAAGTTATTCCAGCTGTCTCTTATACACATCTGACGCTGCCGACG
>CAXHAT010000204.1:0-14165 GCA_964014485.1 uncultured Deferribacteres bacterium | reverse complement strand
TCCATCACTCCATCACTCCATCACTCCATCACTCCATCACTCCATCACTCCATCAACCCGCGCTAACTTAACAAATCAAACATCCTTTCCACAAGGATTTTACCGTTGAACCGATCCAGCGCTTCTTGCTTGGGCTTCCAGTTGCGGTTTTCGGGGTTGCTGAAAAACTTCTCGATTTCAATGATGCGTTCGCCGATTTGTTCCTCGCTGTCAAAATCCGCCCACCAGCCGAGCTCGTTTTTGGTGACAACGTTTGACGTGGCGCCGAGCGCGCTGAGCGTAAGAATGGGTTTGCCAGTGGCGATGTACTCAAAAATTTTCGCCGGAATCTGAATCGTCGTTACCGGCTGGACGATGAGCAGAACGTCCGCCTCGCGCATCGCAATCAAACAATCGCGGTGGGGGATTGAAGGAATGATTTCGATGACGTCGCCAAAGTCGTTTTCTGAAATGAATTTGTCCACGTTCGGCTTGTGGTCGCCGACGCCGCCGATGAACTGCACGCGAAAGCGCGTCTTCGGCACGCCGGAGTCGACCGCGCGCTTCAAGCCCTGCAAAAACGGCATCGGCGAACGCTGACGATAAAATGTGCCGGTGTGACAAATCGTGAGCCGGTCGTCCGCCTTGCCGTTCGGTTCCGGCAAATCGCCAAAATCCGCCGGATCAAAGCCGTTGGTGATTACGGTTGATTTGCGCTGAATAACCGGGCCGTAATGGTTGCCAAAATCTTCCAGAAGTTCCGCCGTGTTCATGATGAGCTTGTCGGCATTCTGGATCGTTCGTCGCTCAAAGCGTTTGATCGCCTGATTTTTGAAAGCCGTCATTTCCGGGTTGAACCAGCGCTTGCGCGACCACGGATCGCGAAAGTCGGCGATCCAGCGCGCGCCCGTGCGTTTCTTGATTTGATTCGCCACGACATGCACGCTGCCGGGCGGGCTGCTGGAAAAAATATTCGTAATGCCCTTGTGCTGCACAATCTGCGTCCCCGCCTTGATCGCCGGGCGAATCCACATCGAAAAATTATCCGGCGTGTTTAAATTGAGCGTGATTGCGTCCTTAATCGTCTGCGCCGTTGATTTCTTGCTCGCGCCGTTTTCCGAAGCCGCCGTCTCAACCGCCTTCGCCGAAGGCTGCGTCGAACCCTGCGAGCCTTTGTTCTCGCCGCGATTTTTCAAATCAATCAACTTGCGCAAAGCCTGGATCGCCGGAACGCGATGCACCGCCACCGATGGCGGAATTTTTTCCAAAACATTGTGGTCGTAGCTGAAGCTCTTTGGCAAAGTCTTCTCATCGACCGTCAAAACCGTCACGTCCACACCCATTTCCGTCAAGTAGCGCGTCGCTCGCACCACGCGATGAATCCCGCTCGTCGAAACCGGCGGAAACACCGCGCTGATAATCAAAATATTCTTCCGCTGCTGTCGTGCCATGTTGTCTTCTATTGGTTAGCCCCAAAGGGGCGGAATGCAATAGCGAAGGGCGAAGCCCTGGTAAACCAAACCGATCAAACCATCCAAGCCCTGTAAGGGCGAAATAAAGAACGTCGTCGCGTTTTTATCTCGCCCTTTCAGGGCTTGGTTGGAGGGACGGGGTTTTCGTTTTCCAGGGCGTTGCCCTTCGCTGTGATATTTGTCCCCGTTGGGGACTTTTTCTTGTTCACCTTTGGACGCAAGAATGAAAGAACTCAAAATTCAATTTTGTGCTCTTTCATTTTTGTGTCCGAATCAAAGCCAAAATAGTTTATGATTTTGACTCCAATCATTTTGCCTTCAAAACCTACCGCGTACACTCCTCCCACAAAATCTTCACGATCCGTTCGGACGCTTTGCCGTCCCAGAGCGGGGGGATCTGGCCTTTTTTCGCCGTGCCGTCGAGCACTTTTTGCACCTCGGCCAAAATCTTCTGCGGATCACGCCCGACAATCACATTCGTGCCCAACGAGCACGTGATCGGCCGCTCCGTGTTGTCCCGCGCGGTGATACACGGAATGCCCAGCACCGTCGTCTCTTCCTGAATGCCGCCCGAATCCGTCACCACCACTTTTGCGTTGGCGGTGCATTGCATAAAATCAAGATAGCCCAGCGGCTCGATGATTTTCAGGTTCGGGAAAGCGTCGATTTTGTCCTGCAAGCCAAACGAATTCATCTGCTTGCGCGAGCGCGGATGCACTGGGAAAAGCACCGGCATTTTTTCTGAAATCTCGCACAGTGCGTTCAACAAACCGGTAAAAACTTCTTTGTCATCAACATTCGCGGGACGATGCAAAGTCACCAGAGCGTAGTCGCCGGGCGACATTTCCATCCGCTCCAGAACGTCGCTCTTTTTCGCTTTTTCCAGGTGCGAATTCAGACTGTCGATCATCACGTTGCCGGTAAAATGCACCTTGCTCTCATCGATTCCCTCGCGCTTGAGATTCTCCAGCGCGTCTTCCTCGGTCGTGAACAGCAAATCCGAAATCTGGTCGGTCAAGATGCGGTTGATTTCTTCCGGCATTCCGCGATCGAACGAACGCAAGCCCGCCTCGACATGCACCAATTTCACGCCCATTTTTACCGCCACAAGTCCGCACGCAATGGTCGAATTCACGTCGCCGACCACCAGCACAACATCCGGCATGAGCTCGCGCAAATATTTTTCAAATCCGATCATCACTTTGCCGGTCTGCTCGCCGTGTCCGCCGGAGCCGATGCCCATGTAAACGTCCGGTTCAGGAAGACCTAAATTATTAAAAAACAAGTCGGACATCACGTGATCGTAGTGCTGCCCCGTGTGCAGCAAGTACGGCTCAACGCCTTCGTGCTTCTTCATTTCCGCGATAATCGGCGCGATTTTCATAAAATTGGGCCGCGCCCCGACAACGTTGACGATTTTCAACTTTTTCATGCGAACCTCTTCCTCAATTCTTCTTTCATCAGCTTTCCTGAGGCGTTTTTCGGCAACGCCGTTTCAACAATCACTTTTCTCGGTACCTTAAATTCCAGCAAACGCTCGCGGCAAAAGACGATGATTTCATCTTCCGCCAGCGGTGCGTTGTTTTTCGGCACGACGAACGCATGGATCGCCTCGCCTAAAATTTCGTCTTCCACCCCAATCACCGCCGCCTCCAAAACATCCGGATATTCGAGCAGCGTTTCTTCCACTTCCTTCGCGCTGACGCGGTTGGCGCCGGATTTAATCATGTCCCGTTTGCGCCCGACGATGTAGAAAAAGCCGTCCTCGTCGCGGCGCGCCAAATCGCCGGTGCGAAAGCCGTGCGCGTCGAGCACGTTCGCCGTTTCTTCGGGCTTGTTCCAATAACCTTCCATCATGTTCGAGCCGCGCGCCGTCAATTCGCCGGTTTCGCCGACCCCAACTTCTACGCCCTCGTCGTTCAGCACGCGCAAATTCACGTTCGGAATCGCCTTGCCGATGGAACCGCGCTTTTGCGGCAGCATCTCAGGCTCGAGATAAGCCAGACGTGCCGCAGCCTCGGTGGCGCCGTACATGATAAATAATTTTTGTTGGGAAAAAACTTCTTCCACCTCGCGCACCAACGGCTCGGCCATGTGACCGCCCGCCTGCGTCAGGTAGCGCAATTTCGGGAACTCGAATTTGCGCACGGCGGATTTGTGCATCAAGATGGCAAAGGTGGAGGGTACGCCGCTGAAGCCAGTGGCCTCGCCTTCCAGCATGGTTTTTAGAACGGCGTTTGGGAAGGTAAAACGATTGTCCAGCAGTACGCTGCCGCCCGCGAAAAAATGCGTGTTGAGCAGCGATTTGCCGTAAACGTAGGGGAAGGGCAGCACGACCATGATGCGGTCAGCGGCGGTCAATTCGAGATATTCGACGATGGAACGCGTGTTGGCGACGATGTTGAGATGGCTCAAGATCGCGCCGCGCGGATCGCCGGTGCTGCCGGAAGTGTAAATGATGGAAGCGCGCGCCAAATCGATGAGATCGAGATCAGGATTTTCGTCCGGCATGTGCGCGAGATTTTTGTCGTTCGCCAGCGCCCAGCCGGTTTCGGGCAAAGCGTTTTTCCGGTTGCCGCGCACGATCATTGCCTTGAGATCGGGCAATTCCGTCGCCAACGAGGCAATGGTCTGAGCCGGTCGTTCGCGCGCGATGACAGCCTTGACGCTGCAATCGTTGAGCACGAATTTGAGCGTTTTCGGCGTGGCATTCGGATATTGCGCCACGGTCACGCCGCCCGCTTTCAGCACGCCGTAGTAGCTTGAAATGTAGTCGATGCTGTTCTCCAGCGCCAGCGCCACCCGGTCGCCAGGTTTTACCCCAAACTCGCGCAGCATGTGCGCCACGCGATTCGCCTCGCGGTTGATCTCGGCGTATGTCCGTTGCTCCTCCCCATGAATCGCCGCAACCGCCCCCGGCGTTTTCTCAGCGTGATACTCTAAGAAGTGGTGTACAAGATGCATTATCACGATGTCTTCAGTAATGAGTGATCAGTTTTTAGTCATCAGTCCGCAATGTCAGTTTCCAGTGTCCGGTATTCAGTATTCAGTCCCACCCCGAATGTCATTCAGTCCCGACGATTCGCATAAGCGTCAAATTAAGCGTGCGAAGCACGCGGAAGTCCCCTCCTGGGAGGGGCAAGGGGTGGGTTTCGGGCGTTGTCGAAATGACAACAGGCTCAAAAACCCACCCCTAACCCCTCCTCGGAGGGGAATTTTTAAGCGCTTCGCGCTTAGGTTGACGCGTATGCGACGATTCGGGGTATTTTGCTCGCAGGCACAAGCGCATTTTTCACGATACCTGATCGGCAAATCAATTCTAAACGCAGAGCCGCCAAGATCGCAAAGCTTCGCGGAGTTTTCCAAAAAAATTTCTTCTCTGCGCCCTTTGCGTCTCCGCGTTAAAAAATAACGCCGCTCGTTTTTAGACAAGATCACAGGATGATCAGGATCAAATTTATCTTGTCGATCCAGTTAATCCCGTCAAAAAAAGTAAGCCATCTGCTTGTCGGGGATTTTCTCCGCAGGCGCCGTTTTACGAATAAGCGTCCTTCCTGTGATCGACGGTCAGCAAAAAAACCGTTCGCGTTTCATCATTGACGATGTAAAACAGCCTGAACTTCCCGATCCGATACCGCCATGTTGCTGGATCATACCCTTTCAGCTTCTTGATATTACGCCCAAACCACGGCGATTGCTTGATCTGGGGATAGACATAAACGCTGAGTTTGTTTTGAATAAAAGCCCTGTCTTTCGGATTCAGCTTGCTGAGCTTCCTGGTGAATTCATCCGTTTCAAAAATACGGTACTCACTCGACAAAACGCCCCCTCTCCGCTTTAACGTCTTTGAGGGCGCGCTGCAAGCTGGCGTTCAGTTCCGCATTGTTTTGTATCTCGGCCATTTCATATTCATCGACGAACTGATTCTGCTCGATAAAACGCAGCACCGAAGTCTCGATAAAGTTTGAAAGCGTTCTGTTCTCGCCGGCGGCAAGATTGCGAAACATCGCGTAATTGCTTTCATTCAGCCTCAAAGTAACCGTCTTGGACATGGCAATCCCTCATGAATGATCTGTGTTTATTGCGTTGCACAAAACGTACATCAGAATACATTCGAATGCAAGATTGATTTCCGTCAAAGAAAACGTCATTCAAGCCAGCAGATTCCACAAGCGCGAAGCGCTTAAAAAATTCCCCCTTTGAAGGGGGTTAGGGGGATGTTTGGGGCGCCGGAGAAAGGAAACAGCTTCAAAACATCCCCCCTGGCCCCCCTTCGAAGGGGGGAACTTCTGGCGCCTTGCGCCTTCAATCTCAAAAAAACGGAAAGTCAAAACTAAACGCAGAGCCGCCGAGATCGCAAAGCTTCGCGGAGTTTTTTTCAAAGAATTCTTCTCTGCGCCTTCGCATCTCCGCGTTAAAAACAACGCCGCTCTTTTTTAGACAGGATCACGGGATAATCAGGATTAGATTTATCTTGTCAATCCAGTAAATCCCGTCAAAAACAAACAGCAACTTTTATCATTCTCCAATTCGAGAATATTTTTATATTTATGCTAAGCGACGAACAAGCCAACCCTTTCAAAAGGTCGGAATCTTATGAACTACAAAGACATTATCACCATCGAACCGGGAAAACGCAGCGGCAAGCCTTGCATTCGCGGACTGCGGAT
Organism: uncultured Deferribacteres bacterium; assembly: GCA_964014485.1. Taxonomy (GTDB): domain Bacteria; phylum Zhuqueibacterota; class Zhuqueibacteria; order Zhuqueibacterales; family Geothermadaptataceae; genus CAXHAT01. The sequence goes on along the minus strand of CAXHAT010000204.1, from coordinate 8,044 downwards.
CACGGTTTACGACGTGCTCGACTATCTTGCTTCCGGCATGACCGTGCAGGAAATCCTGGATGATTTCCTCTACCTGACTGAGAAAGACATTCGAGCATGCTTGGCGTATGCGGCGGATCGGGAAAAATCTCAGATGGTCGTTCATTCGACATGAAATTGCTTTTTGCCCAAAACTTCTCGTCTATGTCGGTTATGATAAATACCCAGACATGATTTCTTCCGCGTTTGCTAAGCTCAAATGCACTCGTTCCCCATTCTTTTTGCCTAGCACTATTTTTTGCTCTTCGACAACATTAGAAAATTTTCTTATAAGACTGGCTCCATTATCGACTTTCACCCGATGAATGAAATCTCGATCTTCTCCATTCCATGCTTCACAAATTACAAAAGGACTATGTGAAGATATTAACACTTGGCTTCTTTTGTCGAGATCGTCATTTTCAGCCAATTCGCGTACAGTTTGATAGAATGACTTCACTGCTTGTGGAGTCAGCCCATTTTCGGGTTCTTCAATCATTAGCAGTGGAGATCTTGTGATTGAAGTGACTAAAACTATTAAACCGATATAATTTAAAGTGCCGGATGACAATCGAACGGAAGGTACTATTTGTCTGCTATCAGAGTATGTAGCAGAAAAGCCAATTCGATCAGTTCCTAGAACATTGAACTCAAAGTCATCAAAATTTTCATCGATAGCTCTGATTTTCTCTTTTATCTTTTCGAGAGTTGGAGACTGAGTTTGCGATAAGTAATAGAGGGTTCCTGCTAAATCTTCGCCACGATATCCAATCCTAGGCGGGGGAGAGTTAGTCTCCTGATCTGAAAAATCTGGTAAACGTGATGGTTGCGCCAAAACCGATGAGTCGAGTTTGAACCTATTAAAACGACTAATCTGGGTAGAAAACTCAAGCACGGTTTCTTCTACTCCAACAATCTCATTTCCTGCAATCTGTTCTTGACGCAGTGCGGCAAAAATGCTTTTATCGTATTCCTTTAAAATGTTATTGAATGCTGGATAATCTGATGGCCTTGAACGATCAAACAGAATTTCATTTGATTGCATTTTGGTTAAACGTTCAGTGAAAATAGTATATGCCGGTCTACTAAATTCAACACCATTCTGAGCATACGCTATCTCATATTTTAAATAGCCTTGACTATCTTCGGCACTAGATAGCTCAACATCATAGTGCATCCGCCCGTCAACGCCTTTGGCACCATTCCACAACGTAGATTTGTATGAAAAAGGAAAAGGTCCAAAAGCTTGAGTGATACTTCCTCGCGAGACCATAGAAAAATTTAACATTGCGTCAAAAAGCGCTGATTTACCCCCACCATTCGGACCTACCAACACCGTAATCGGGGTTAGACTTAAATTTGTGTCCTTGTGGATCATATAATTGCGAACGTTGAATTTACGTATATACATGATTTAACTCCTTGTTTTAAGATTAGGGTTTAGTTGACATCCTTGTCTTTTAGTATATATGTGTTCAAATTTTGTCGTTCGTGCGGCGTTCTTTACTCAGTAATCTGAATACTCGCACACGGAAAAACGCCTGCCTTGCATTCCTCGCCATGCCGTGATTTGAGCGTTTGTACGACTTCGTCCCACGCGGCGCAGAAATCGTAGCCTTCCCAGTAAATCTGGTGAAATTGCTCGCGCGTCAGGTTTTCCGAGAAAAAGATCAAATGGCGGTTTTTGAGAAAGGCCTTTTTCACCGGCTTGCGGTAGAGCAGGCCGCCCGGTTCGAACAGGCCGTGCTCGCCCACGTGCTCGGAGCAGGCCGAGGCCACCACCACCGTGCCGCCTTCCTTCACCGCCTCAATCCCGGCGGAATGCAGATACATGAAAGCGTTCTCCGCCTGAATCAACTCCGTATCCTTGGGGTAGCAATTGAACACGCCCACGTCGAGATTTTCCGTCTTCTCGGTGCGGTAAACTTTTTTGGCGAACGCCGCGCCTTCGCGGTGCGCCGCCACAATATCACCCGTAAACAATCCCGCAATTTCGCGCTCGCCGTTCACCACCACGTTCACGGAAAAATCCACGCCAATGTGCCGCGCCACACGCTCAAACTCGGCGCGAAAACGGTTGTTGTCCGTCTGGCCAGGATGGCCGCGCAAGCCCATCAGCACCGCCTTGTGCGTCCACGCGATGGCTTCAATGTTGGACAAGCCGGGCAAAATCATCTTGGCGCCGCCGCTGAATCCGGCGAAATGGTGCGGCACCACGCTGCCGATGAGCATTTTGACGTCGGCGGCGAGAAAATGACTGTTGATCGAGACTTCGTTTTTGCCTACCAACGCGCCGCTGGGCGTGAGATCGTCCTTGCAATTGTGGTTGACCACGCGATAATCGGCGACCACGTTTTCGCCGAGCTTCATCGCCAGTTGCTCGCGTCCCAGCGCCGTGTGCGCGCCCAGACTGATAACGACGGTGACGTTCTCGCGCGCAATCCCGGCCTTTTCGATTTCCGGGAGCAGGGTTTCCAGTACCTGCCAGGTTGGCGTCGGGCGACTCAAATCATCCACGCCAATGGCGACGGTTTTTTTGCCCGCGCACAGCTCGGCAACCGTGCCGGATTCAATCGGATTGGCGAAAGCGGCCTCGCGCTGTTCTTGCGTCAGCGCAGGCGCGTCGGCCATGGCGAAAGTTTGCACGTCCCAATTTTCCGGCAGCGGGCAGGGCTTCTGTGCATCCTCATGCCACGCCGCCCAGGGGAGGGTGAGCTCAGCGTTTTTTGACATTTTATTTTGTCTGTCAGAACGATTTGTTTTAAAATTGTTCTGACAAAGATTTTAACCTTTGAGCGATAAACGTTAGTGTACTTTTTCGTTTGAATGTTGTGAGCGACAACGTCGTTCGTAGTCCACGCTTTAGCGTGTTTTGAGCATTGAAAAGCACGCTAAAGCGTGAACTACAAACGACAGTGCTTTCTCCGACGATTTGCGGAAACAGAAACGTTCAGTTTACTAATCACTGCTTACAACTTACTGTTTAGAGTTACGCCGCTGTTTGTTTTCCTTCAAGGAAACTCGCGATGGCGTTGATGGAGTCGAAGTTGTCGGGCATGAGCTCGTCTTCGTCAACTTTCAGGCTGAATTCTTTTTCGAGGTATTCGATCAAATCCATCATTTTCAGCGAGTCGATGATGCCCGCCAACAGCAAGCTGTCGTCATCGCCGATGTTCTCGTTTTCCAGCGTATTGCCAAAGAATTGGCGGATTTTATTTTTTGTGTCCATGGTGTGGTGCTCCTGGTGTATTTCGTGAATGGTGAAGCGGCAATTTTTGATTTTTACGCTCTAAGTCATTCCCGCGCAGGCGGGAATCTATTGCTCGTGCGCACGTTCCTGGATTCCCGCCTGCGCGGGAATGACGTGCGAGGGGTTTCGTTCAGTGGGCGCGAAACGCGCTGTGCTCCCCCCTTCGAAGGGGGGTTGGGGGGGATGTTTACGGCCTTTGCATTTGCGACGACACCTCAAGACATCCCCCTAACCCCCTTCAAAGGGGGAATTTCGCGCGCTTCGCGCGGCGGGACTAAAAACTGATCACTGACAACTGAACACTGATCACTAAACATCCCGATCCCCCACAGTCATAAACCAATTCCCCGGCTTGGTCACGGCTTCGGCGAAGGGGGACGATTCCGGGGCGTAGGCGATGACGGTTGAGGTTGCGTCGTCGCGTTCCTGGAAACCGAAGCGCAGCAGGTGCGGCAGCAAAACGTTGCCGGTGTGCAGCTTGATCGAAGCCGTTGCCACACGGCGCTCGCGCAGCCACGAGAACAATTCCGCCAGCATCGACTCGATCAATTCGTCCGGCTTGACCGCCAGAAAATCGGCGATGTGCGCCACGTCGCCTTGCTGATCGAAAATGCAATAGCCCGCCAAACGGCCTTGATGGTAAAATTTCAACGTCTCGAAAGTTTGCAGCGGATTTTCCGTGTAGCGCCAGTTCAAATATTCCGCGTCGCGGCAGCCGATGACGGGAAAAACGTCTTTGGCCTGCTCATACAAATCCGAAAATTCTTCGCCGAATGTATCGTTCACTGCAAACTCGCAGCGCAAGCCGGCATCCTTCTTTCTCGGAGACGGCGAGGCGAATTTGAGCAGTGGATTTCCGACGCCGCGCAAAACGGACGACGCCAAATCGTGCTTGACGCGCTGGGAGATCATTTTGTCCACGCGCAACAATGCGGCGTAGCGCTTCATGTGTCCGATGGCATGGTGCCCGACTTTTTGGTGGATGACCAGCATCCGATCGTTGGGGTGCGCATAAAGAAAAGGCATGTCGCCGGAATCGACGCCGTTTTTCGCCGCCCGCCGCAGCTTGATTGCTACGCCGAGGACGCGGTAGGCCTGATCGATGGAAAAATCGGCGCAATTCCACGCCAGAGAATCTTCGCCAAAGACGGACATGCGTCGTGGAAAGGCGGAGGTGAAGCCGACGACTTCGTCTTTTTTGTCATCGACCACGAGCCAGGCGGCCGCCGGGCCGTGGGGATTTTTGTGGTAGAGCCAATCGTAGCGCTGCTCGAAGGTTTTGTCGTTTTGGTACTTGGTGCGGTTGCGCAAGAGCACCTTCATCATCGTCTCTTTGTCCGCGACCAAGTCCGCGTTTTTTATGGCAATGCCCATGTTGTCAATCCGGTGGTGTTAATGCTGTGGGCTGATTTAATGTTATTAGCACCGTGCTTTAGCGCGGTGATTTTAAGAATGCCCCCATCTCTTTCACGTCGCGCTGGCGCGACGCGGAGAAGTGGGGGCTGACCGTTTTTCACCGTACTGAAGTGCGGTGTTAATGAGAATCTCAATTTCCGGCTCTATTTCAACGTGTTAGGCCAGAATGAATAAAGCCCTGAAAGGGCGAAATGTATCAGCGAAGGGCAACGCCCTGGAAAATATCCACAGTCCGTTTTCATTGCAGCCCTGTAAGGGCGGGATAAATTCGGCGTTTGTGCGTGAGCGGAACAGCCCTTTTATTGCGCCCTTTCAGGGCTTAAAAAAAATGATGGTCGCTTGTTTTCCAGTCCCGGATGGCCGGGATTCGCTGTTGCATTTGACCCCGTTGGGGTCGGTTCCGGGTTCTGATTAGCGAACGGAAAAAAACGCCGAGTTTGCTGCATGGCTCCGACGCTCAAAAACATCCCCCTGGCCCCCTTCGAAGGGGAATAGGGGTGCGCTTCGTGCTTTTATTCCAAATTGTTGGTCATATAATTCGTCCACGGGAGCACTTGCCAGAGCCGTAGGGGTTCGTCGATTTTGAGCGGCGGCGTGACGGGTTTGCGCCCGTAGCGGCTCGAAAAACGTTCGTAGAGCTTTTCGGCAAAGGCGGCTTTCTCCGGGTCTTTGAGCTTTTTGTACACGTACATCAGATAAAAATGCGCCACCGGATCGTCCGGGGCGTGGCGGATGATTTTTCTGAGCAAGCGTCCGGCGTTTTCGTAATCGCCTTCGAGCATATGAATATGCCCAAGGTGGTTGCCGACGGCGCGGTCGCGTGAGAAGCGTTTCAGAATATTGGACAACTCGTTTTTCGCCTCGCTGTACTCACCGGTTTGTTTATAAGCCAACGCCAAAAAGAAGCGCCCCTTCGGATTTTTCGGATCAGTTTTAACGGTTTTTTGCAAAGCGACGCGCGCCGAATCCGCTCTGCCGGTTACGAGTAAAACGCGCGCGAGATTAACCCAACCGTCGTAAAATTCCGGCGCCTGCGCCAGCGTTTTTTGAAACGCTTTTTCGGCTTCCGCGAGATCGCCGCGCTGGAGCAGGGCCAAGCCGTAGTCATTCCATGAAAGAAATTCTTCTTTGGGCGAAGCCGTTTTTTCGGCCTCGTCAACATTCTCGGAAATAGGAACCGAAACGACATTTTCAACGAGTAGACGTGATTTGAATTTTGCGCCGCCGCCGTCACGCTCGGCTTTTTCAGCGCCGTTGCCGTAATCAGCGACTGATTCACGTTTGCGATAATGCAATTTGGCGGAAATCTCCAACAGCGAATCAGCGTCCGTCGGAATGGTGAAATCGTAGCTCGCCAAGTCCACGCCGTTTGCCGGGATAAATCGCGAGTGTTCCACGTCCGCCGCGCCGATGCCGTGTGCGTAGTAAACCGGTTTGCCGTCCGCATCTTTAAACGTCACGCCGTAGCGGTGAACGTCTTTGGGCAGCGTCTGATTTTTCGCAACCCCGCCGTTTTGAAAAACGATTTTTCCGGAAGCGTCTTTTGCCGTGATTTCAACCCAGCCTTCCGTCAGTCCGGGCGCGCCTGCCGGAAAAGCGTGGCCGTAATTCATCGCTTTCACGATCACGTCGAGCTTGATTTTTTCGCCGGGTTTGAAATTGGTGAAGCTGTTTTTGAGAGAAATCGGAGAATCGGCGTTGCCGTGCGCGGCAAAAAGTTCAAGCGACAAGCCCTGCGATTTCCAGTTTGTGCCTGCGTTTTGACCGGATTTGCCCAGGTCTTTGAACCAGTGCATTTTGAAGGAATGATCGCGAATCGAATCTTGCTTTGCGCCGGGATCATCGGAAGGAATGCGCGCCATGTGGCAGTCGCTGCATGAATTTTCGGTGTTGAGATGGTAGAATGCGCGCACGTCGCGTTTGGCGTTGCTGCTGCCGACCCAGCCGTCGTATTCGGTCAAGCCGGGCAGAGAATTCGTGGCGAGCAGGGGCGCGTCGATGGTCATTTTGTGGCAGCTCGAGCAGTAGGCGCTGCGCTGCTCGTCGAAAAATTTCTTGTAGAATTGCTGACTGTGCGCTTGCGGATCGACGTGAATCAGGAAGCGTTGCAGGCCGCGCGCGAGAAAATTGTCCGCTTCCATCAAGCCGCAAAACGACGGACGCTCCATTTTGTAAGCGCCGTTGCCCATCGTCGATTTCACGCCGGAAATGGCGTGGCAACCGTTGCAGGAAATTCCCGTTTGGGCGAAGTTTTGATTTTCCGCCGCGTGTGCTTCTTCGACGGTCATGCCGCTGAACAAGCGCGCCGGTTCGTGACAGCCCGCGCAGTACTTGCCGAAATCGTGTTCGCCGCTCAGGGATTCGGCCATTTTGAGCGCGGCGAGATATGATTTTTTCGAAGCGGCGGGCAGGCTGTGGTTGGATTTTTTCCATTGCGCGACCACGCCGTCATGGCATGTTGAACCGCTGCAACTTGCACCTTCGGGATCAGCGAGAAAGTGCGCGTCAATCGTTTTACCCGACACTGTTTCCGCCGGGCTGGGGAAAAAAGGGCTGTCTTCGCCGTAGGTGTTTGCTTCTTCAAGCGAGCCGGAAGGAAATTTCGGGTTGATGATCTTGTCGTCCGGATTTTTGAAGACGGTGTAGTAAATCATCGAGAGAATCGGCAGCATTCCGGCGACGACAAAAACGGTCAGGCTCAAACGCCCGGCGCGCCAGTAAGTGTTCTCAACGCTGATGTTGTAGGCCGCGCGGCGGATGCAGCTAATCAGGCACATGTAAGCGAAAAAGCCGAGCCCGATGTGAGCGTAGACAATTTCCGGTTGGGAAGCGTCATTGCCCGCGAAAAGGAGGTAAAGGCCGAGCGCAAACGCGAGCGCCATCGACCAAAAACCGATGCGCCCGACGGCATAGCCGAACGCTTTGCCGAGCTTGGCGTCGGTGTTGAGAAATTCGCGAATCTTGGTGAACAGGGGGATGATGAGCGCAACGCCTAAGCCGAGGTGGAGAAAAAGATTCGCGTACCTGATCAGACTCACGCCGGAAAACGCCAGCAAAACTCCTGAGTTTACCAGAAGCAGGAGAAAGCCCCAAAATATGAGGCGGTAGTAGCTCGATTTGACAATTTCTTTTCTTCCGTCCTGACTGTTTAATTCCAACTCCATTCTGGCCTCCGGTAAAACATCTGACTTCGCCGGGTTTTGTTTTAAGTTTTTAATTCGATCAATAATGCCTTACGCCGAAGGCGTTAGACTCCACAGCCCAGGGTGCGCCGATTTGTCGGCGCACCCTGGGAATTCGCCGCCGCGGAATCAAAACCCTGAAGGGGTTTTACAAACGAACGACGACGTGCGGATAGAT
>CAXHAT010000203.1:0-14232 GCA_964014485.1 uncultured Deferribacteres bacterium | reverse complement strand
CTCATCCACCTTAACTTCTCGTAAAAACTGTCTTGACATTGGGGTCCACTTCAAACTCTCCAACTCTCCAACTCTCCAACTCTCCAACTCAAGCATTTCCGCAAAACTGCTGAAAAAGGATATGAAATACTCAATAACCGAGAAATCTTTACGAGGAGTTTTGCGGCAAAAATATGCTCAAGGGCTTGATCAATACGTTTTTTGTTTTGGGGCTGCTGGTTATTACGGCGATTGGCGGGGGATATTATTGGTATTTCAAACGCGATGACGACAATTTGTTGCTGAAAGATTTCGAACCGAAATCAAATCTTGTCACGCAGCGCAGCGAAATCTCCGGGGCGAAGTTTCCCGTTTTCGATGCGCACATTCACCTTGAATATTCCGGCATGACAGCCGATGAAGTGGTCGCGGCGATGGACAAGGCCAACGTTTACAAGGTCGTGACGCTGGAAACGCACGGACTTTACGGCGAAAAGCTGCGCGCAAACATTGAGCGCTATCAGCAAAAATACCCGGATCGATTCATCACTGTCGCCAATCTCGATTTCAGCGGCATCGATCAGCCGGATTATCCTGAACGTGTTGTGCAGCGTTTGCAGGAAGCCAACGACATGGGCGCGCGAGGATTGAAAATCTGGCGTGATCTTGGTCTGCAGGTGCGCGATACAAAAGGCAAGCTCGTCCGCCTCGACGATCCGCGATTCGACGGCGTGTGGCGGCTCGCGGCGGAGTTAAAAATGCCGGTTATCATGCACAACGCCGACCCAACCGCTTTCTGGAAGCCTGTGGACGGCCACAACGAACGTTACGAAGAATTGCAGGCGCGCTTGTCGGAGCGGCTGGATTTTCCCTGGGGCAAGTACGGGCCAATGTTCGAAGCGCTGACCGGGCGCTTTTTCAAAGCCAGCTTGATGCGCCACCCCAAGCGGCTGTTTTACCACACGGAATTTACCTGGGACAACAGCCATTTCCCCGCCAAAGACGAAATTCTCGCCATGCGTGGCAACATTATGCGCCGCTTCCCGGAAACGATTTTTATTGGCGCGCACATGGGCTATTCCGCGGACAATCTTGATTTTGTCGCCAGCGAATTGGAAAAATATCCGAACTATTTTGTCGAATTTTCACACGTCGTGCCGGAACTGGGGCGGCAGCCTTACTCGACGCGAAAATTCATGATTGAATACCAAGATCGCGTTTTATTCGGCCTTGACGGTAAAACGGAAGGCGACGCTTACGAAGCTTCGTTTCGTTTTCTGGAAACCAAGGACGAGTATTTTGACTACCCGCGCGCGCATTGGGATCGTTTTGGTCGTTGGAGAATTCACGGGATCGGCTTGCCGGATTCGGTCTTGCGCAAAATTTACAGCGAAAACGCGGAGAAGGTTTTTGCTTACCAGATTGAAGATGAAGCCATCGACTTTTCTGAAGAAACGCGAGAGTAATCGTAAATTAGATTTTTAACGCCGAGTCGCAAAGAACGCAGAGAAAACGCAAAAAGCTTCGCTTCGACAACTCCCTGCATTCCGCGAATTTGGCACAAGATAAAGCAGGCAGTTTGTGAAAGATTTTATCAAAAATAATGGGTGGGTTGCATTCAAGTTCGCGGTCATTGTCAGCGTGTTGGCGGGCGTTGGCCGAGCGGGGGCTTTTTTCTATTTCGAGCAGTATCGCGCGGCTGAATTGCAGGTTTTTGGCCTCAACATTCTGCTGGTTTCGCTGTGGCAATTTCTGATTTTGGTTCCCGTAACTTTCGCGGCAACGCTGTTCTCCTGGGCGGTTTATCGAAAATTCGAGGGGTTGTTTCTCGCCGGACTGATCGTCTCCCTCCCTGCCCTGCCGTTGGCTTATTATCTCAACACCAACGTTTTTCCCGGTTTTTATACGCCGCCAAGCATGATCGGGAACGGCGTGATTGGTCTTGTTGCACTCGCCTTGACATTGCTCATTTTCCGAAAATTCACGCTTAACACGGCTTTTATCGCCAGAATTTCAGCAACGCCGGTCTTTGCGTTTTTTTTGCTGATTCCCATCGCGGCTTTGGCGGCAAAATTTTTCCAGCCGAGTTATGTTCGACTCGCTTCCCTCCATCCTACTCCGCAAGGTTTGATTGAATTCCTGGATTTGCCGACTCACGAAGGCGCAAACGGGCGTTCGGCGGACGCGCGCGACACGCTCTATCAATATTTTGCCGAAAAAGCAGCCAAACACCGCGAAACGCTGCGTGCGAATTTGGCCGGCGCGGACAGTACGCACGTTGCAGCGCTCGGCGACAGCGTGATTGCGCGCAAGTACATTTTCAGCGACCGCGAGTATATCTGGCCGGAAGACATCGATCTGCGCGAAAACCCCATCGGCGACCGGCAGTGGATCGTCTATTTCAACCGTTTGAAATGGTTCAAGGAAATCGTTGAAGCATGGTTGCTCACAGGCGACAGCAAGTACCCGGCGTTTTTCAATCGATTTATGCACAACTGGTTCGCGCAGGAAAACCGCCCGTCGTGGAAGGACGAACCGGATGCGATGTGGTCGCTTTTTACGGTTGGCACGCGCATGCCGTACATGATCGATGCGTGGATGGCGTTTTTTGAAACGCCGGAGATGGATGAGGAAATCCGCTGGAAAATGCTCGCTTCCGTGCATGAGCAGGCCAATTTTCTCTGCCACTTTCGTTCGCCGCGAAAAAATCATTTGCTCCATGAAAACATTGGCGTGCTCGCCGCCGCTGCGTTTTTCCCGGAATTCAAAATGGCCGAAACCTGGCGGGACGTTGGCACGGAACGTCTGGAATTCACCATGAACGTGGACGTTTATCCGGACGGCGGCTACAAAGAAGCTTCGGTTTACTACCACAGGCTTTGCATGATTCTGCTCAAACAATTGACCGATTTGGCGGAACTGAGCGAGCTCGATCTGTCCGAGCATTATTACCAGCAGCTTGAGGAAATGTACCATTTTCTCATGTACACCGTGCGGCCAAACGGCGAAATGCCGCAGACCAACGACGGTTTTTTTACTATCGATATTCGCAATCTTTTCGATTATCCCGCTGAAAAATTCAATCGTCCGGATTTCTATTGGTTTAACACCAGCGGCGATTCAGGCGCGCCGCCCAAAATCACTTCGACCGAATTTCCCTACACCGGGCTTTACACAATGCGCTCGGACTGGAGCGACAGCGCGCGTTTTATGCTCGCGGACGCCGGTCTTTTTGGTTCGGCTCATGGCCACGAAGACAAGCTTCATTTTGAGCTTTACGCTTTCGGCAAACCGTTCATTGTTGAGAGCGGCACGTTCACTTACAACTACACAAATTTCCATCGCTACTTCGAAAAATCCTTCGGGCACAACACAATTGTGATCGACGGACGCAGCCAAATTCGTTCGAACAAGCCGTCGGAATGGTTGAGCGATCCTTCGCGTAAGCTGCCGAATGTCTGGGAGTCGAATGAGGTTTTTGACTATCTCGAATCGACCTATGACGAAGACTACGGAAATATTAAGGAAGATGTCGTTGACAACTTTTCGCATACGCGGCGTTTTCTATTTGTCAAGCCGGATTATTGGGTGGTTTGGGATGTTGTCGAAAGCAAGGACGCTGGCGATCATTCCATAGAACAGCGTTTTCACTTTCCCCCCGGGCCGGAAGTGACGCTTCAGCCTTCCAACGACGTTATTGTCAGCTACGAAAACGGACCGGCATTTTTGATGAAAACTTTTGCCGACGGGGAAATCGAAGCGGAAAAAATCGTCGGTCAAGAAAATCCGATTCAGGGCTGGTTTTCAGATCAGTACGGTCACAAAGAACCTTCCCCGACTGTTACATTTGAAACGACCGGGGCTTTGCCCAAAAGCTTTGTGAACATTCTTTTGCCGCTTGAAACGAATGAAATGACCGACAGCGTTCGCGTTTCATTTTTGCCTGTTGAAGTCAACGGCAACGAACTGGACAGGTCTGAAGGAATCGGCCTGAAAATCGAATCCGTTTACGGAACGGACGTCATCATGCTCGCGCCGGGTATTGAAGGCGAGAAAGTTTTTGGGGAGAATCGTTCAAAAAATGATTTAGCAGTGATTAGAAATTAGCCGACTGGACAAATCAGCGGAAAAGAGAATTCTTTTAATAACTGATGTTACGCGCAGCAAAGCAATTCCGAGGCTCGACCGAAAACAGCATCTCATTACGGCTCGTTTCCAAACTCCGGTTTGGGAATGAAAATGGGCGCGAAACTCCAGTTTCGAACCAAAGAACTCAGTCGAAACTGGAGTTTCGAGTGCAATTGCGTTCCCAATCCCGAGATTGGGAACGAGCATTTTTGGCGTCTCGAAATTAGGTTGGCGGTAGGGCGCGCCGCCGAATGACTTTGATAAAAGGTGGCTGGATTATGAAGCTGGCGCGTAACATCAGTTAATAATTAGTTCAGATTTCAGTATTTTTGAAATCATGTTTTCGCGTTTGCATTCTCAGATTACATCATTTACATTGTGTAAATTTGGTAGAATTTCGGAAGCCAATACACGTAGAGACATTCATGAAAGTAGACAGAAAAGATGTTAACTGGTATAAACTAAGTGAAAGCGAGCAGATCGAAGCGGACGAGTGGCACGGAAAATCCGTTTCTGAACGATTTGCAACCATCACTTATTTGAAAGAATGCGTTTATGGACCTGAAGCAACTACCGGAAGACTTCAGAGAGTTTTTGAGTTTGCTAAACTCAGAGAGCGATAGACTATGAGCACAGAATCGCACGATTACGCCGCGAATGAAATCGAAGAAGCCCTTTCCCACCCAGTCATCCTCTTCGACGGGGTTTGCAATCTTTGCAACGGCTATGTGAATTTTGTGATTGACCGCGACCCGGAAAGCGTTTTCAAATTTGGGTCTTTGCAGTCTGAAGCGGGCCGCGCTTATTTGCGCAAATTCGGGATGCCGGAGGATGAAATCAAGACCATCGTTTTGGTCGACGGCGACCGTTTTTTTGTCCGGTCAAGTGCGGTTGTGCGCATTGCCAAGCATCTCCCTTTCCCTTGGAAAATCGCTTGGCTGGGCGTCATTGTTCCCGCGCCGCTGCGAGACGTTTTTTATGATCTTGTCGCCAAAAATCGTTATCGCTGGTTTGGCCAAAGCGATCAATGTCGCGTCCCTACTCCGGAGTTGCGCGAGCGCTTTATTTGAAGGAAAGCGCTGGAGTGTAAGGCTTGACTTGCCTTTTCGCAGCAGGCTTTTTCTAATCGTGCGCTTCTTCAATCTTTTACTGGAGTCATCCTTCTTCCGTTCGGTTGAGCCGGACGATAAGCAAAGCAAGCTTTGCACTCCTTTCAATTCCAAATTTCCCCAAACGCTCTCAGAAAATTCTTACCAAGAACTTTTTCAATCGTACCCGCTGAATCCCCTCGCTTTTCCATTTCGATTGCGATGAGTTCGAGTCTTCTCGGCGAATTCAGATCAGGCAGGTACGGAAAACGCCCCGCCTCGTCCGGCGCTTGAATGCCCAGTCTTTTTCGAATCGCTCCGCCCTCGCGCCAGGTTTTTAAATATTCCGGCGTTTCTTCAACCGGCGTAATGCTCAGGTCGCTGCCGACCCCGACGTGATCAGAGCCGCAGACGTTGAGCGCATGTTTAAGGTGGGCAAAAAACATTTCTTTGTTGGCGTAGGGCGAGCCGTCGTTGCCGAGGAACGGCATGAGAAAAATCCCGATCACCCCGCCCTTCTCAGTCATGGCCCGCAACTCGCGATCTTCTTTATTGCGCGGGTTTTGATAGACTTCGCGACATCCGCTGTGTGAAATGATCACCGGTTTTGAAGAAACAGCAATGCCGTCGGCAGTGGTTTGCGTGTTGCAATGGCTCAAATCGACGGCGAGGCCTTGAGCGTTCATCTGCTCGACGGCTTCACGTCCAAGCTTGCTCAAACCGCCGTTTCCCGGCTCAAGACAGCCGTCGCCCAGCAAGTTGCGTCGATTGTAAGTCAATTGAATGATTCGGACGCCCAGATTTTTGAACATTTCAATCCGCGACAAATCACGCCCAAGCATTTCCGAATGCTGAAATCCCAGAATGACGCCCAGCCGTTTCGACTTTTTCGCTTCAGCAAAATCGGCGAGATCACGAACCAGCATCATAGCATCATTGTGCGTTCGCACTTCATTTGTCCAGAAGGCGACATTGCGGACGGTTTTCTCAAACTCCGGCGCGCTGACCGTAAGATTCACCGCCGTGATTCCGCATTCTCGTACATTTTTTAGCTGCTCTTCGCTCAGCGGGCCAACGGGCGGCCAGGGAATGTTAAACGCAGCGGGACTCGCCAGACAGTCAATCACAATACTGTCGCGATAAATCGTTTTCGCCTGATCTTGCTTTATACTTAATTTTGATGCGAAGGGAGCCAAAGAAGGCAGACTCGCAAACGCCGCCGTAGATTGAAGAAAACTGCGTCGATTCATGGTCAAATTCCGTTTTCGCTCGCAAAACAAAAAGCCCCGCCCGCCTTCAAAATCTTAAAAGCGGTGCAGGGCTTTAGAATTTCATTTGTATCGCTGATTAGTTCGTGCCGCTTTCGTCCGCCATGATTTTGGGCTCAATCACCACATCGATGCGGCGGTTTTTGGCGCGTCCGGCTTTGGTTTCATTGCTGGCAATTGGTTGGCTCTCACCAAAACCGATTGAGGCGATCCGTGACGGGCTGATTTGCATATTTACGGTCATGTACTGTTTGACGGCGGCGGCGCGTTCTTCCGAGAGTCGGAGATTCGCCTCGTCGCTGCCGTGAGAATCGGTATGGCCGTTCACTTCAATGCTGCAATCCGGGAAAATATTGATAGCGTCGCGGACTTTGGCAAGCAACGCGTAGTATTGCGGCTCAATCGTCGAGCGCCCAACTGGAAAATTCAAGCTGTGCAAACGAAGATAGACGCGCTCACCTTCACGATAAACTCTTGCTTCATCGCGGGTAAAAAACTCGGCCACTTGCGTAAAGCGCTTGCGGTTTTCCGCTTGCTCCGCCATGCGCTGCGCCAATGCAGAACGTTCTTGTTCCACATGTCCGACTTGTTTTTCAAGCTTTGCGACATGCGTTTGAATTTCCGCGAGGCGTTGTTCATAATTGGCAATGCGGTCGTCGCGCTCAGCGATTTCGCTGCTTAAATTCTCAGCTTTTTCCTGCGCTTCAATAAATTTTCGCTCTATCTCAAGTGTTGGTTTTCCCAAACCTTCGTCAAACTCTGCGACAAAATCCATCTTTTCGGCGATGGCGCGAATCGGTCTTTCCCAGGCAAGCATCAAGTCTTCGTAGCTTTGCTTTGCCTGTTCCAACTTGGTGATGGTATTGGCAAGGTAAAGTGCATGTCTTGCTTCGTAATTCGCTTCGCGAGCCAAACTGCGCGGCAAATCAAGATCGTAGCGGTTCTCGTTAAGTTCCTTCTCCGCTCTACGAACCAACGTTTCAGCACGCGCCAATGTTTGCGGCGCGCGTTTTTCAACTTTGAGCTCGCGCGCTTCGCGGATGAGCTTCCAGGTATCTTCAAGGTAAACGAGTTTGATCGACTCCAACTCAGCCTGTCGATAAAGCTTTTCAGCATCAGCTCCCTTGTTTCTCGCCGTTGTAATATCGCCTTTTTCGAGCGCTCTGGCTGCAGTAAAAAACGCACTTTCGCCGTCCTGCCAACGCAGGCGAGCATACTTGATCGCCTCAGCGTTTTCAGCGTCGCTGCGCGCTTTCATCAAAGTGCGAAACGTGACGTTCGCCAATTCGGTGCCTTGATGCGCCTTGCTAAAAAACATGGTCGCTTTGTCGAGTCTTTTCCGAACGTCGTCCAAATTTTTGCCGCGCGAAAAATCTGCCTCCGCCTTCAAATATTCATCAACGCCTTTTCGAAAATTTTCCGGCGACAGCAAGTCGGCTTGCACCTCCTTGGCGGCGGCCCGCACTTCGTTCACTTCTTTAAAAAGCGTGGTTTTAAGATCATCCTGCGCAAAAAGGCTCGAGGCAAAAATCAATAACGCGATACCGCCCAATCTGTACGTACTGAAACGGCCCATGTCATTCTCCTTCTAAAAATTGAACTTATCCGATAAGTTGAACTGGCAGTTGGCTTGATCCCCGGGAATTTTTTCAAAGACAAACGCACGCGATGCGCCCGGCGCAATCATCAAAATTGAGGCCAACATAATAATGCCGCGCTAAAAATGCAAAAGAAGAATCACTTTAACGATCATTCCGCCTGACTTCGCGAACGTTTCATCTCTTCGCGACAATTCTGATGCACAATACGGAATGGTCTCACATAGATTAGTTTGACGCTAGTTCCAGCGGCTTTGGCGGGAATCGTCCGGCGGTCATGGCGCTGATAATCAAGCCGAAAATAACACACGAAATTACGCCGACGGCCCCGTAAAGATAGCCGTTGAGTCCGAGCCCGCTCTGTTTGATCACAAACGGCAGCAAGGCGCCGATGAAGCCGCCGACAAGCGCGCCCGGCGCGTTCGAACGTTTCACAAACAACGCCAGAATAAGCACTCCGGTGAGACTGCCGCCGAAGAGACCCAGAATTTCCTGAAAATAGTCAAAGAGATATTTGATCTCGAATGTCGCCAAAAGAATGGCTGATCCGGTTGCGAGGAGACCTAGAGCGAGGGTAATGTAGCGGGCGATTGACAATCTCTTTGCATCATTGTCGATCTTTTTTCGCTGTCTGAAAAAATCGTTTACACAAACGGTGGCGGCGCTGTTCATGCTGCTATCGAGAGACGACATGGTCGCGGCAAAAATCCCGGCAATCACCAAGCCTGCGGCGCCCGACGGTAGATTGTGAAGAATAAACATCGGCAAAATTTCTTCACCTCGACCGGCGGGGATCTGCCCCGGATTCTTGAGATAGAAAACATATAAAGCCGTGCCAAGCGTATAAAAAACTGCGACGCTGATGAAGGTCATCAAGCCGTTCGTCCACACGCCGCGCGCGGCGGCCTTCTCGTCCTTCGTGGTCAAATATCGTTGAACCACTGTCTGATCGGAAGTATAAGGCGTCAGGTTGAGGAAAATGAAGCTAATCAAAAGAACCCAAAGCGTTAATTCCCGAAAACTCCATCCGGGATTTACAACGTCCATTTTGCCAAGAGCCATGCCGGTTTCGTATACGCCCATCAAGCCGCCTTCAACCCCGGAAGCGGCGACCGCGACGCTGGCGACGGCGCCGCCAAGTAAAACAACGACCTGAAGCACATCAGTCCAGATCACGGCTTCGATACCGCCAAGAAACGTGTAGATGGTGGCGACGATCCCCATCAAGATGATGCAAGTGAAAATATCAACGCCGGTCACGCTGGCGAGAGCTAACGCGGGCAAGAACAGCACAATTCCCATTCTGCCAAGCTGAAGCATTAAAAAACTGAGCGCACCAAACCATCTGACGGCCAGGTTGAAACGCGATTCCAGTAATTCGTAAACTGTGGTTATTTCGAGCCGACGGAAGTACGGCAAATACAGATGAACGATCACAGGGACGATAGCGACGATCGTGAGCGTCCCGACGACGAGCGCCCAATTCGTGCCATACACCACAGCCGGCAAAGACATAAACGTGATGGCGCTCAATTGCGTGCCGTAAATGCTGATTCCGGCCGCCCACCAGGGAATTCGCCGACCGGCAAGGAAGAAGTCCGAAGTCGAGTGATTTTTTCTCGAAAATCGAAAACCGATAGCAAGAGTCACGATGAGATAAAGTATCAAGATCAACCAGTTCAAAGACCCGAATGAACTTTTCCGGCGCATTTGCAAGACGTTGGGAGACCGCGCGCCGGGCCTTCTCTCTCCGCTGACAACCAACCAGTCGTTTTGATACTGCACTGTCGGCGCGGTGACTCTTGAAACGCCCGTAGGCAGTAGACCCAAGGTGCTCCAATCCTGTTCTACGGCTCGATAAGCAAGGATTTCGTGCGTAAATCCGGGATGCTCTTTCACGTTTGTATGTGCAGCAACACCGGCATCAACACCGCCGAGGAGCAAGATGTGCTGTTGCCCGATAAAGGGCGCGGGAGACGGCGCTGCAACCGCAGCGCGGGGCATACCGGGAAGTTTTTGCCAGTACCCGTCCGGCGGCTTGACTGGAGACGGACGGTACATGTAGGCGTCCGTCAAAAGCGGCAAAATGCGCTTGGGCGAGCCGGTATCCGGATCAACGCCAACTCTGCTGCCAGAAAAAAGATAAAACGCCTGGCCTGAACTAGCGGCAACGGGTTGGGTTCGCTCCGGGCCGGGCCAGGATTCAAGCTGTCGCCATTGCATTTGTGCATAAGGCAAAGCGAGGTTTAAGGCATAGAATCCACTCGAAGCAATAGTCGCTGAGGGCGACTCTGTACCCCCGGCGATGTAGAGTTCATCGCCAACAAGGGCGCCAGCCATGTTCGCCAGAGATTTTGGCAAATCAGGCAGGCGCTCGGTCTCCAATTCGCCGTCTGCATAACGAAGCCGAAACACGGTCGCAAAATGCTGTGCGCTGTCAGAGCCGCCCGCAATCACCACCGCATCGTCATGACTCACGGAAACGCCGTAAGCGCGTGGGCTGGGAAGTGTTTGTTCGCGCCGTCGCCAACCGCCGTTTTCGAAGGCAAAAATGTGATCATACCAAATTTTCGTTCCGCCTTCCCAAGGGCGAGCCTCGGGGAAATTGGCGCCGCCGGCCGCTAAAACGACGTCTCCAGTCACACCTGCGAACATTCCGGCGAATCCTTCTTCATCCGGAAGCGGGGGCAGGCTATCGAAAGGCAATTGGGCCGCGAGCGGAGCGGGAAGGCAACTCAGGAGTAGGGAAAGTACAAAGGCGGGCAAGGCTATCGATTTGTGAATGGTCATCAAGTGAATTTCTCTTTAGAATCGGGTATGGCGGACGAAGCGTCAGAGAGATCGTAATTTGTCGATGAGAGTACGTACACGTTCATGAGACCAGTCTTGCGGAGAGCCTATGAGGGGAGGTCTCGGATTGCCAATATCGAGGTCATAGTTAATTTGCAGGGCGATCCGCATAAAACCCCACAAGTCGCTCACCGTCTGAGCAATAATGTCTTGAAACGTCATCATAAAATCTGTTGCAAAGGCAATATCGCCGGACTCGCATCGCGTTCGGGCGCGACGACAGGCGCCCGCGAATAGATTGTAGTACGATCCAATAGCCCCGGTGGCGCCAGAAAGCAGCGCATGACAAAGCACTTCATCAGCGCCCGAAAAGAGTAGGAATTCATCTGGAAGCGCTGATTTTATACGCCCCATTTGGTAAACGTCGAGTGAGGTGAATTTCATGCCGACAACATTGGGCAAATTTGCGATCTCATTGGCAAACTGTTCTACTGGCAGCGTCAGCGAGCTTGTGTTTTGGAGATGGTAGGGAAAGAATGGCAGGTCTGTACATTCTCCAATTCGGCGGTAATGTGTAAAAACTGTTTCGGTCGTGTGAGGGTAATAAATTGGGCCAACGCTGGAAATCGCGTCGGCGCCGGCATGCTTTGCGTGTTTGGCCAATTCGATGGACTCGCCGGTTGAATTAGCGCCAACATGGACAATTAGGGGAACGCGACCGCCCACGGCCGAAACGGCGGTTTCAAGCAATTGCTTCCGCTCGTCAGAATTCAGGAGAGGGCCGATACCCGTCGAACCAAGAAGATAGAGCCCGTCCGCGCCGTCTTCGATCAGTGCATCGATTAACCGCTCCGCCACTTGATGGGCCGGATTGCCCTCTTCATCAAGCGGCGTGAGCATGGCGGGGAAAATGCCGGTAAACTCGTCCATATATTATGATCGTTGTTCAAAAGTAATGGGGGATGCGTTCGGAACGCTCCAGCAGCCAGAATTGCGCTCAACATAACAGCACAGAATCAAAAACGCAAAAGAAGAATCACGTTGAAAACGTCAAGGTTCTGAAGTGCATAATTCCGTTTTTCCAGCCCCCGCTTTCTGAACAACTGATGCTACGCGCAGCAACACATAGCCTAAATCTCGGGGCAAATCTTGTCTCATTAGCGCCGGGCTTCAGCCCGGTGAAGCGCAGAACGCCCATTTCCCTCTCTTCCGCCGCGCTGGCGCGGCGGAAGAGAGGGACGGCCGTCCTCAAATATCTCCGCTCTGAAGAACGGAGCTAATAAGAATCAATAGTTGCTACGGGCTTTGATCACTCACGCCAAACGAGGCGCGCGTAACATCAGTGGATAACTCTTTTTCGGAGCGCGGCGATTTTGCAGCTCGTTCCCAAACTCCGGTTTGGGTTTAAAAATAGGCGAGGAACCCCAGTTTCGAACCAAAGCATTCACTCGAAACTGGAGTTTCGAGTGCTACTACGTTCCCAATCCAGAGATTAGGAGCGAGAATTTTGGGCGTCTCGAAATTAGGTTGACGGCGGTGCGATTCCGCGGAATGATGTTGATAATCGGAGTGCGGCGATCCATCGGCGCCAGCGACGGCAAACTATACTCAAATGCTGAAACGTTTGACTCCAGAGTCACGCTTCGACCAAGACCGCAAACGCGATTGGTTAGCTGTATAGTAAATTCATCATTTGAACAGACTAATCACCATTGAAATTTTATGAGCAAGAAATTCGTCCGAATCATTTTCATCCTCACTTTTCCGGCGTTAATCGTGCAATATGCGTTTTTCCGCATCAAAAAAACGCAGCCCTACCCGGCGATCATCATGCCCGACTTTGCAAATGCGCCGAAGAAACTCGCCGACCCGACCATTCGCGAATGGCGCTTGAATGTCCGTTACGCGGACGGCGCTGAGGAAGCGCTCACTATCCACGATCTATTTTACGATGCGCCGCCGTTTTATCGCGTCAACATGATGCGTGTGGCGTTTGCCAAACACAGCCGGATCAGGCCGGGACATGAAGCTGAATTTAAAACATGGCTTCGACGACGTTTGGAAAAAATCACGGGGCGGAGCGATCTCGCTGCAATTCAAGCTCGTTCAATAAAAACCAAACGCGACGCTAAAAATGCCGGCGATGAAAACTTTGAAGAGCTCCTTTACGAAGTTGAAATTGCGCTTTAAATTCCTATCACATTCAAATACAAAACGCTATGACGCTCAACCAGAAATTCAATCGCTGGATTTTCGATTCGTACCGAATATCGCCGGAAAACCTCGGTCTTTTCAGAATTATTTACGCCCTCTATTTTCTATTTATCAACGGCCTTCCCAAATTTGAGTGGATCGCCGCCTACCCAAACGCCTTGTTTACGCCGCCGATTGGGATTGCTCGATTTTTTCCAGGCTTTCCTCCGGAATTGGTTCTCAATGCATTTGGCTACATCATCGCGCTATTGTTTATCTTCCTGCTTTTTGGGTACAAAACCCGCTTCGTCTCTCTTGCGATTACGTGCGTCGCCGTGCTGGCAAAATCTTTCGATTATTCATTGGGAAAAATCTGCCATGACCTGCTGCCCTGGATGATTCCTTTCGTCATGTCGTTCTCAAACTGGGGTGCGGCCTATTCAATCGACGCCAAAAAGGGGCTCGCAAACAAAGAGGTCGCCTCATGGCCAATCACGTGGATGAGCATCATTTTGGGCTTCGCCATGTTCACCGCTGGCTACCCCAAAATGATGGGCGGCTGGATGATGCTGGACTCGCTCGCAGTGAAAAACTATTTGCTTTCGCAATATTTCGTCCACGAAAACACGCAGCTTTTAGCCAGCTTCTTTGTGAATATTGAGAGTCCGATTGTTTGGGAATTCTTCGATTGGGCCCCAATCATTTTCGAAATAGGTTTTCTGGCGGCGATTATTCGCCCTTCAATTTTCAGAGCGTTTACGATAATCGCCCTTACTTTCCACTTGATGAACATGCTGATTTTGAACATTGGCTTCGAAATGTTTGCCATCCTCTACCTGCTGTTCTGGGCGCCGCTGTTCTCGGTTAATCACACTCGCATAGCGTCTTACTTCAATAAAATCAAACCGGCTTTCATTGTTGCGTTTGGCCTGCTTTACATGACCATGTTCCACTTCATCGCCGACCGTCCGTTGTTGATCGTCACTGATGCGGTAGGAATTGACTACATTTACGTCGCCGTCGCAACATGGGCGATCCCCATTCTCATCTTTATGATTTTAGGCGTAAGATATGTGAAAAAGCACGGCGTCATCAATTCCCTGACACGCGTTTGGAAGGTGAATTATACGGCGTGAGTAATTAGTGTCCATCCGGAAACGCCCCCAAGGCGTTTCTGAGTTATTTTCA
>CAXHAT010000202.1:0-14339 GCA_964014485.1 uncultured Deferribacteres bacterium | reverse complement strand
GTTTACGGTTGAGTCTCGGAAATGCTTTACTGCGCGTAACATCAGTTATCAACGAAGCTTCCCGCATTCAATTCGAAGATTGCTATACGAGACGCAACGAAGTGACAGTTGAAGGAATCGAAATCTCAATCATTTCGAAGAGAGATATTGTTAAAAACAAAGAATCTTCAGGGCGGCATCGAGACCTCGCCGATATAGAAAGCCTTCGAGAAAATTAGAATGATAAAATCTATCTTTTGTTATGTAATATTTACGCGTCTCAGAAATTTTCCCTGAGAAAACTGGCTTTCATTCTCCTCCGATTTTTAATTTTACCTCAAAAAAGTTACCCGCCCTATCACTGGCCCACCCTTTGCCTTTTCTCGTGTCATGCTGTTGAGATTGCATATTTTACACGATGAGGAGGTATCCAAATGCAAATCGATCTCAATCAATTACTGAACGCCGCCGTTGCGGTGTTGACCTTTCCAATGTTATTTCAGGGCGCGGTGGTCGCGTACGTTTGGGGCGCTGCCGACGTGACCCTGCTGATGGTTGCGAAAAGGCTTTTTCTTTTGCTACCCGCGATGGCTGTCATTTTTGCGCTCTGGATGAGCATTGGCTGTTTATTGACCGTAATCTTTCGAAAAAACCGGCGCGAATTTATCAACGCGCTCTTTATCACCTGGTGGGACTTGGGGAAATCCATCGTCGCGTTCTGGGGCGGCATTTTTCACTTCGTCATTCATCTCGGAATCACGCTTTTTGAATTCGCCAAAATTATCATCGTCGGCGTTTGGACGGTGCTGTTGGAGCTTTTGCTTGTGCCGTTGCGCTTTCTGAGCAACATGGGCCAGCGCGTCATGAATTCGAACGTGCCTTGGCTGGCCGTCATTCTCACGCTGACCTGGTGTATCATCGAAACCGTCATCTTTACTTATGTGATGACCCCGCTCGTTCTCGATACATTTTCAAACCTTACGGGCGAAACTTTTAGCGAATACGCGATCCGCATTCCCCTTGGCATTTTCCTGTTTTTTATAGCGCTCGGCAGCTACGCCGTGCTTTCGAATTTCGTTACGGCGGTCAAGAGCAAAAACGTCGGTGCGATCATTGGCGTGACCATCATCGAACTCGTGGTTATGGGCGTGGAAGTTCTGTTTCTCTATCGCGAATTCGTCGATTCGCTCGTGCCTTGGCTGGCGCAGTATTCTTCAAACTTCGAATTGGGCGTTTTTGGCATTCTGTCCATCGCGGCGTTCGTCTGGTTTGGCATTCGCAGCGTCTCGTGGTTCTTGTTCGCCGCCGACGGCACGCCAACGATTCTCGCCATCATCAAGGGTAAAGGCGTTGAGCTTGATCGCAGCGAGTATGAGCACAGACCAGTTAAAACTAAAACTTCAACGACATTGATCGATCAAGTCAAGGCGGACATGGCGTGGTTCAAACATCGCGGGCAGGAGTTGCTTGGCTCATTCATGCTTCCAGGACTGCAAATCATCGCGGCTTCGATCAATTTCTGCACCCTGCTCATCAGCGGCGCGCACTTGTTCAAACTGCCGTTTAAAAACTTCCAGGAAATCCTCGATTCGACCATGCTTTTACAACGCGCTTCGAGTCAAAACCATCAACCGCAGCGGCCAGTGAAGATGCAGAATCGATACGAGCCCAGCGGGCAGAAGGCGTATAGCCGGTAGAAGTAATGCAAATTATAGAGACGCGATGCATCGCGTCTCTACCAAAAACTCATGCACAGATTTTTCTGGAGAATATAAATGAAGAATTTCAAAAGTTTACTCATTCTCTTGTTGACCGCGGCGGTCATCTCCGGCTGTGGTTTTCGGGACGCACCCAAGCCGAGATTGACGATGTTTATCGGCGTGGATATCAGCGGTTCATTCGTCAAAGGCGGACATTTTGACGACTCGATCAATTTTCTGGCGCACTATCTTTATTCGCACATGAACGGGCTTGGCGGTTTAGAACAACCGAACGCATTGTTCGTTGGCTCCATTGGCGGGGCAAAAGCGGATGAAGTAAAGACTTTTTACCCGATTCAAACTTTTCAGGATAAGTCCGTTGAAGAAATCGAAGCGCGGTTGCGTGAGATTTTCCCGAAGAAAAAATTGAATCCGTTCACAGACTACAACGCGTTTTTTGAGCAAGTGGCGATGACGGTGAAGAACAGAAATCTGGTGCTCCGTCCCGTCTCAATCGTTATGCTCAGCGACGGCGTGCCGGACGTCAAAAAGAACGGCAAAACCGATTTTCGCAGCCTGGAACTCAAGCCGCTCGAAACGATTTCCAGAAACGTGACGCTGCGTCTGCTTTATACCAATGCTGTTGTCGGAAAGAACTGGCAGACGCGCGTGCCTCGCAGGCGTGTAAAAGTTTGGACGCAGGACGATGAAGTAATGGTGACGTGGAAGGACCCGAAGATTTTTCACCCGGAGACGCCGATTGAAGAACAGAAAAAATATTTTGCCTGGGTGAAGGATAACGTGGATTTCGGCGTACGCGCCAGAAGAGTTGAATAATGGAGTGAAAGATTTGGGGAGTATTGGAAGCCGTAAACAGCGACAATCCAATACTCCATTAATCCAATACTTCGAGCGTTAGTTGGAGCCGGAGACGCCCATTTTTGCTTTGAGCGCTGCGAGAGAATCCGACGCAGCGACTTGTTCAGAACCCGCCAGCGCTTTGTCGATGTCATCATCCACAGTGCCGCCGATCTGGCCGATGTCGCCGTAAGCTTCCGCCAGGGCTTCTTCTTCATTCACCTTGGTTTTCATTTTTTCAAGCATGGAAATCGTGCTTGAAGAATCGACGTTTGTCAATTGCTGGTTGATTTTTCGCATGGACGTTGCTGTTTTCGCACGCGCTTTCAAAGTAATCAATTCATTTTCATATTTTGAAATCGTCTGCTTCAACTTCTCAACTTTGCCCTGCAATTGATCGGACATTTTTTGCTGCGCCTGATAATCCGTGGAAAGGCTCGTGACGCGCGTGTCAGCTTCTTCTTTTTTAACCAGCGCCTGCGTCGCAAGGTTGTCCGCCTCAGCCGGGTCGATTTCACCGCCTTGCGCTTTTTGCAGCAACAGCATCGCTTTTCTCTCATAATCGCCGGCAATCTTCTTCTGATCGTCGTGATCCCGCTTCATACGAATGGCCAGACTTTTAACCTGAGCCAAGCTTTGCATCGCCGCTTGTAAATCTTTTTTAAGATCACGAATGCCTTGCTCGGTCATCTTAATCGGGTCTTCCATTTTGTCCACGACGGAATGGGCGTGCGACTGCCCGACTTTAAAAATCCTGCTAAATACGCTCATGTTTTATCCTCCAAATGAGTTTATAATTTTCTCTTTTGTTCTTTTGAACATTGCACCGACTGGATCGCGCAACTATTTTTTAGCGTAAGCCAAAAGTTCATCAGCATTTTCGGCAAGCGCCAACGAGAGCGCTGAAATTGAGCCTTCCACTTCGTTCAAGTCCAGATTTTCCAATTGCAACGTATCGCGAAAGATGACGTTTTTGCCTTCCTCGTCCAGAACAAAAGCGCCGTGCACGAGCGTGCGGTTGATTTGGAGCAAGCGTTTGAAAAAATCACCGACGTCATCGGGAGCAGTCATAATTTGTTGTTCGAGAATGACGATCGGCGCTTCGCAATCGATGACCAGATTTTGAATCCCGCTTTCTTCATCTTCTACAACGACGAGTTCTTCAGGTTCGTCTTCGTGCGTAATATTGAGGTCAAGATCGAGCAAGTATCCCTTGACCCTTTCCAGGTTTTCCGACATTTTTTGTCCTCCTAAATAATTGTTATTTTTAGACTGTAGGGGTTTGGGCTTTAGGCTATTAGCTTTTGAGAAATATGCTATCAGCCTACAGCCTAAAAACCTTCAGCTCAATTCGCTAATCTTTTTTCAAGTTCTGAATAAGCCTGATTTAAGCCCTGCACAATCTCATTGGCAATTTGCGTTTTACGCGGGTCTTTCGAGTGCAAGTCCGGATGATATTTTCTCATGAGCCGTTTATAAGATTTTCTGACAGTCGCCAAGTCGGAGCCATAGGGCGTTTCGAGATTCGCGTAGAATTTGGCCAGTTCCGGGTCTCGGTTCTGCTGCTTGCGGCCGTTTCTGGGAGCGTTGGGCTGACGCTCTTGCTTGAGAAAATCATAAAGATCAAAATCATCCTGCTCGTCGCGGCCAAAACGGTCGCTGATATTCGATTTCAGGATGTCGTACATTCTTGAGAACACGGACATGGGTTCATTCCATTTTACGTCGGGCGCTGCGGCGCGATGACGATAAGGTCGTCGCCCGCTTCGGTGATCAAATCACTCGGCGGGTTCGAGATAACGTCGCCGTTTTTCTGCACGCCTAATACGGTCGCTTGTCGCTGACGTTTCATCTCAGTCATCACTTCAATAAATTCTTTTCCGACAAGTTCTTCCGGCAACGAAACTTTCACCAAGTCATTGCCGAAATTCGAGCTTAGTATCTCAGACATCACCTTTGTTATACCGTGATCGAGCGCCGCCCGCGTGATCAATTTACTGCTGAATTCGGACCCGATGATGATCTCGTCCGTCCCGGCGCGCTGACAATGGCGAACGTTGGATTCATTGAACAGCTCAACGATGGAATAAGCGGCCCGGTTTATGCTTTCCACGGTCAGAGCCGCGAGCACCGCCTGGGCGTCGCTGGCATCTTCGTCTAAATTGTCATTACCTAAAATGATGACGGTCGCGGCTTTTTGGAGATGAGCGCGCTGTAAATTTTCTTCATTAACGCGGCCTTTGATAAAAAACAGATCATCGTCCTCGACCGGTTTAATATCCAGATTTGCAATCAGGATGACAGGCTTTTCAGCGCTCCGAACGTCTCGGCGCAGTTCCGCAAGTATCGCTCGCGCTCTGGAATTCCATTCGCAAATAATAATATGCTCGTTGAAATCAAACGAACTCATGCCGCGTTCTTCCTTCATTTTTCTTTCCACAAAAATACTGGCAATAGAAGCGGTGAGCATCCCCAAAATGCCAATGCCAAGCAGCATAATCGTAATGCCGATCAAACGTCCGCCCAGCGAAGACGGCGAGATATCGCCATACCCAACCGTTGTTAGCGTAACGATGCTCCACCACAGTGAATCGTAATATGCCCAGTCGCCTTCAAAATATGACACGCCGGCGGCGCTGACAAACATTAAAACCGCGATAGTTGCCAGAAGCTTGAAAAAATTCTCGCGCTGTAATAAACGAAAAAACCTGTAAATTCGCGTTCTCAATGTATCCGCCGTCTAATAATAATCCCAAGCGCCGCTGGTGTAGTACTGAAAAAGCGTGAGGTTGAATTCGTCGTTGACTTCAATGTCTGGAATCTGCTCCATCATGCCCTTGCCAAAACTTAACATGCCGCGCATCGCTTCATGGTTTAAAAATCGCGTTTCGAGACCGCTAAAGTCAAGTTTTAAGAGCCGTGATTTCAAATCGACTGTAGAAAAGCTTCCGGCGTTCATGCCGATCACCCAACCCCACTCGCCCATCGTTGGGATATGATTGTGAAAAGCCTGCGCATTGAGGCCAGCCGCACCCATGGTTTTCAAGATGCACAGAAATGCCTTTTGCGCAAAAAACGGGCTCGTCGCCTGCGTTACTACAACGCCGCCGGGCGAGAGGCGTTTTTTGATAGTTTCGTAAAATTGTTTTGAATATAAGCGAGACAAGCCGAGCGATTTCGGGTCGGGGAGATCGATGATGACAACATCAAAAATGCGGCGTTCGTTCGCGAGAAAAGTAAAGGCGTCTTGATTCACGATTTCAACGCGCGAATCTTCAAGAACGCCCTCGTTTGCCTTGAGAAATAACGGATTGCTTTTGCCGAGCTTCGTAACCGCCGGATCGATGTCCACCAAAGTGATGCTCTCGACCTCATTGAATTTGAGCGTTTCGCGCACCGCCAAACCGTCGCCGCCTCCCAGAATCAGGATATTTTTTCGTGCGGCGCTGGCAAGCATGGCCGGGAGCACGAGCGGTTCGTGATACTTTTCTTCGTCGTAGGTGCTGAATTGTTGGCTGTTGTTGAGATAAAGCCAAAAGTCGTTTTTCCACTTCGTCAGCACAATTTTTTGATAGGGCGTTTGCTGCTCGTAAATCACTTTGTCGCGGTAATTTTGCTGCTCTCCGAAAAGCACGATGGGTTTGGCAAAAACAGCGAGAGAAATAAGCAAAACGGGCAAAATCGCGAAACCGGCGGACAAACTGCGTCGATAATGCAATTGTTGACGATGCTGAAAAAACAACACAGCGGCAACGGCGAGATTTACTGCTCCCAGCGCAATCGGCGTGTAAGTCAGGCCGAGATAAGGCAGCGCGACAAACGCGAAGAGCAGGCCGCCCAGTAAGGCCCCGTAGTAATCTTTTTCCATCACCGAACTGATATTGACGCGCAACTCTTCGAAATAACTGTTCAAGCGCGTGACCAGCGGCACCTCGAGCCCGATCAGCAGGCCGATCATAATGGAAATCAGGTAGATAAAGAAATCGATGCTTTGTACAAATGCGGTAAGAAAATAGATCAAAGTGGCGCTCATGGCGCAGAGCAGCGAAAGGGCGAGTTCGATGGTAATGAAAAAATCTAGCAAGGCGCGCTCGGCCAACTTACTCAAACGGCTTCCCAAGCCCATTGCGAACAACATGAGCGAGATGGTGATCGTCCACTGCACAACCGGATTGCCGAGCAAGTAACTCGCCAGCGTAGACATCACATATTCCGCCACGATTCCGGCAAGTCCGGTCGCGAAAATGCACGCCTTTAAAATCGTAGTTTGGCGCTTTTGAGCTACGCTAAAAGAGACGTCTGAGGATATTTGCACAAAATATTATGGAAAAATGTTGAGGCGGGTTCAAATTTCATGAAATTTTCTCTATCGTCATAGCCGCCGTTCATTCGTTGCAAAATACAGTAGCAAAATATGGAACTAAACACAACGAATTTAGAGACGGCCTGTGTTATGAAAACAACTATTGATGCGGCAATTTTTATTGAAGAATTTTTTGATCGCTTTTGCGCGTAAACATTGGCGAAATGAGCACGACTAACCATTGCCGGATTCATAAATCCTAAAGCAAGCCCCGTAAAAGAGGTAAGGTGAATAGATGTGAGAAATCGCAGCATATGAGGATTAACGACAAAAGGGAATCCATTTTGATTCCCTTTTGTCGTTTCCAACGCTCAAAGTCAGAGTCAAACGATAACTGTATTTTAGAGCCGGCCTGCGCTTTTATTTTTCAGGAAACAGAAAAACCTGATCGATGACATGAACAACGCCATTGGAAGCGTCAACAGTACCGAGTATTTTTGCGCCGTTAATGTAAGTATCGCCGTCTTTGACTACTACATCTACATATTGACCTGTCGCCAGATAAATCTTTGTTCCGTCAGCCAGAAGATCTCCCATAAATGTTCCAGGCGACGCGTGTGAAGTTACGATTGTAGCCAGCTTTCCCTTGTTTTCCGGTTTCAGCAGTTCTTCAACTGTCCCCGCAGGTAACTTCTCAAATGCAGCATTGTTTGGCGCGAAAACCGTCAATGGGCCGGGATTGACCAAGACATTCTCCAAACCAGCGGCTTTCACAGCAGCAACAAGAGTCGTATGATCGGCGGAACCGACAGCTATCTGCAAAATATTCTTTTCGGAAACGTCATCAATCACTCCAGCCTGCCCATGATTGGATTTGAACTCTGTTCCACCAGATAGCGCGTCATCGGATTGTTCTCTCATATCGCCGCATGAATTAAGAAAAAAAATCAGGATGGCCGATGAGAACAAGACGAGCAATTTGCGGTTTCTCATAACAAATCTCCTCCGTCAAATGTTAACAGAAACAATGCTACTGAACAATGAAATCTATATAATTGGGGTTTCTTTGAGAACTTCAGAATTGTCGTCTTGAATTCGCCGGCGTTCGCCACAAATTCAAAAAAGGCTTGTCGGTAAACCTTCGATAAATGATTTTTCGATTATTTGGAAAAGGTTGGCAAGAGTATGGGCAACTATAGTACCGTAAACGGGAGAAAAGCTGTAGGCGGGGTTTTAGCAGAATTGAGCTGAGATTTCGTTATTTAAATTGTTTTTGTTCGGGTGAGCTTGGCACCCGAAATCTCATTTATGAGAATCGCGAGCTGTTCGTCCTAAATTTAGGAATTTATGGAGCTGTTCAAAAACATAGGCTCTGAGTGACCGGCATACCAAATGTAGGGGTTCAAAATATTGAACCCCTACAACATGTTGATTGATAATTTTGAATTCATCACCCTAAACAAGTAGGCCGAACGCGCTGCAGTTTCATCAAAAAACTAATTGGGGCAATCGTAAATTATATCACCCACCCGATAAGAAACGACGCCGCGACGTAGGAAAATGCCTCAATCGCCCCAGCGCCGACATTGGGCGTTTCCTGGTTGATCAATTCATCGGTCAGTTTTTCTCCCGGCAAAAGCATTTTGTCGGTGATGTATCGCACGACTGGCAGCAGGATGAAGCCAAACACAACGACTACGATAAAGACAGCCAGATTTTCGCTCCAGGAGACAAAATCGCCGGAAACGCCGACGCGCACAACGTTGCCAATCGCCACCAAAACGCCTGCGAAAGCCACGCCAACCGCGACATTGTCTTTTTCCACTTCGGCGTGAACATCAAACGGCGTGATCAGATTGTAGATTTTGCTGCCGACAACGATGGCGGCTTGCCCAAGAGCCCAAAACGCCAGCGCCGTCACCACATCGCCTTCGCCCGAAATGGCCCCGGAAATCATGAGGCCAGACGCCAGATAATTCGCCCCTTCAATAGCGCCGGTGCCCGCATTGCGGTCGTCGATAATTTCTTTGGTGTTATCAAAAGTGTGCAGGACGATCTTGTCGTTGATAATACCTGACAAATTGAGCAGAATGATCGCCATCAGGCCATAAAGCACGATATCAATGAGATCGTTAACGAGCCCGGCTGAGTCGCCGTAAAGCACGCCTCCAAGCGCGAAAATCAGCCCGGAATAATAGCCGACAACAGTCAGCGCCAACGCGAAATTATCGTTCTGCAAAAGCTCATGTTTGAGATCGAAGCGTCGGTTTATTTTATCAAAAACGAACTTTCCGATGATGAAAACAAAAAACACGGCGGCAAGATAAACCAACGCGGTAATGATTTGGTCGAGTGACATTTTACCCTCCGGAAATATAAGCCAGGCGGCTTTTTGTGAAGTAAACTTTTCGGAATGAGCGGTTCTATTTTTCGTAGACAGTGAGCTGTAAGCAGCGAGCAATACACTGCTTACATGCTACTGTTTACTTCCCTCCTCGGCTGCTGCGGCTGCGGACGCTGCTCATATTGCTGCGAGAAGTACGCGTATTGGTTTTGCGGGAGCGCTGTTTTACTTTTTCGGCGAAACTTTGCTTTTTTGCGGTCTCTTTCGCAACACGCCGGTCATAGAAAGACTTGTTGGATTGTTGTGTGTAACTGCCGCTCGTGCCGTACCGATTGTTGCTGCCGTAATACGGCCGCCCGCTGCGGCGATAGCTGCGATAGTCATCAAAATCGTTGCGGTAAATTGGGCGGTTAAACATGCCGAAAACGCTGCTCATCATCGCGTACTTGCCGTACCAAGCCCAAAACGAGTTGCCACTGTTATCGGTTCGCCATGTTCCGTATTGCGGATTGCCGACGTATTGATAGCCCGGGGGTTCCTTCGAATCGCTCACCTTGCCGTCCGGGCCTTTGGAAGCCAAAACCATCCCTAAATAGTTTGCGTGGTCCTTGTAAAATTTTTCTTCGACCTGCTCCCACTCTAGAATTTCCGTACGATAGCTCACGCTGTCTGCACCGTCAACTTTTTCGCCGGTGATGACTTTGTAACGGTGAAAATAGTCCGAAAAGAAATTGCCTTCTTCTTTCATGTCCTGGAGTACGATGCTGTATTCCGGAAAGCTATCAAGATCGCTTTGCAACCGTTTCACCGGCGTATCAGCACCGCAAGCGCCCAAAAACAAAGCGAAGAACACGCCAAAAACAGTTAATTTTTTCATGACTCAGACTCCTCTAATTTTGAAAACGGAGTGTTGGATTGATTCAATCGCAGAACGATCTTCCCATTGATCTAACACTCAAAAATTTCAAAGCTCTCTGATTTCTAGGCCGCCGGCAAAATATTGGTAAACTGGTACTCTTCGACATATGTCCCGGCGGCCGCTTCAAACTCTTCTTCGCCCCACTGCTCAATGGTGACAAATTTCTCATCGTTTTCATCGATGAATGTCCAATAAACAAAAGGCTTCGGAACGCCGCGGCCATTGGCGTAGAGTTGTCCGGGGCCGGACTCGTCAAGATAGTAGGTTGTATCTTTTAATGTAATTTCTTCGGGCGGATCTTCATTGTCAATAATATGCTGCCGAACGCCGGAGCCAAGCATGCCAAACGGAACTTTTTTTGAAAACGTCCATTCGACGTCGTCGTCTTCGGCGCGTTCTAAATACCATTTTTCGCGCCCGGACGTCAACTCCCATTCGTTGACAATGTCGCCGTCAAGATCGTACTTGTTCCAGGCGGTGACTTCCCAGGTTTTCATGTCATAATCCAAAAAAAAGCCAACCTTGAGCTTGGACAATTCAAGGTCGGCCAGCGGATCAAATTCTTCTTTCTCGTCTTTCTTAAAAAAATCCATCAAAGCCATTTTATTCTCCTCAATAAATTCCCCGAGACCCTACGCCGGAACGTGGATGATGTTTCGGTGAAACCAGACGTTCTTATTCTTTCTTTTGCTTATTGAAATCTGCTCAAAATAACCTTCATTCGGCGAAAAGTCAAGTAACTCCGCTGAGTTCAATTTAGCTGATCAAAATGCATCAACGCGACGGCTATTTTGAAGTCGGGGAGTAGAAGTGGTCTCAACCACGCCGTTGGCGAAGGTGATCGAAGTCGGTCTCCTGAGTTCGTCGTAGGCGATTTCAGCCAATGGGTTGAGCGTATAACTCACGACCAACTTAGGGCGCAGGCTGGGATCGCCGGTATATTCGGAAGAGTAAATGAGCTTTTCGTCTTTGTCGGTGTAGTCGTCTTCATTGGTGGCCCAAAGGGCAACGCCGTAGTTGTTTTCCGTGCCGTCGAGCCACATTTGCGTCAGGTCGGTGAGATCGTAGCTTTTCCAGGTCGGGTATTCGTCGTCCCAGTCTTGCGCGTCTTCGGCGGTTGTTTTGGCGTCAACGTCATCCAGCCCTACGCCGAAAGTTCCCCAGAAGATTTCTTCCTTGCGTTCTTCCCAATTGGCTTCGCCTTCTTCCCAGTTTTTCAGCACCTGGTAGCAATTCACGGTGCGATTGACCGGCGTTCCGTCTACGCCGTAGAAGTAGAGCTGCAGACTGGCGCTGGTGATTTCCGCGCCGGAAGGAATGTCAGCGAGATCAAAGCGAACCAGACTGCGTTTCCAATCGGACGATCCGTTGCGGCCAATGCGGATTTCGCTATTGCCGTCGAAGGTGGCGGTTTTGTTGTGTTCAATCCAGACGTCATCCGAAGCCTGGGCGAGTTCGATGGTCGGATCGAGGACGATGGTTCCGGCGGGCTGGTCGTTGAGCCACTCAAGCGAAACGCCGGTGATCATGTAGCTCTTGCCGTCATTCTCATAGAAAAAACGGTGCATTTCCGTTGTTGCCTGATCGCGCGCGGAATGGAAGGCAAGGTCTTTGGGCAAGGAAAATTTGTCTTTACCAGCCTCGTCTCTGAAACGCAGTCGTTTCTTGCCTTCGAATTCAAGTTTCAGTTTTTTGCCGTTTTTCTTCTCCGAAACAAGCGTGTCATCAACAAAGGACTCCAGTTCGCCTTCCACCTCAATTTCTGAGAGCATCATGAGCCAGGTTCTATCAGCTTTCCAGCCTCGCGGCGCTGAAGGCAGGACGTCTCTAAATCCTTGTTTCAAATAAGCCCACTGTTTCAAGCGGTCATCGTGGTAGGTATACTCTAGATCAAAGTTGGCAACGGCATTCGTGTAGCGAATTTTGTTGCCTTCGGCTTGCGCTTGTGCAGGTTGTGCGTCGTAAATAATCTCCAGCTTTTTGTTGGCGCTGTTGTAGTAGGCGAAGCCCTTAAATCTTGCACGAAAAAAAGCGCTGTCGTGGGTTTGAAAAACGACTGGCCACTCTTCGCTTGTCAGGTCGAAAGCAAATTCGGATTTGTAAAGTCCTTTGGCCGCGCTGCATAGCCGGAGCTGTCAGGCTTGAGCGCGATGTTGCGGTCGATTTCATGGAATCGCCCCGCTTGATCGCGCCAGTGCATGTAGCCGGTGCTCGTTTCAATGGTGACGGTGTTGCTGTTGGGATTGAACCAGGTTTTACTGTCCAGCGTGCGCTTCCCGACGATTTCAGCGCCCTTGACTACGGGCGGCGGAGCTGGTTCGCGGGGTTGCACGCCGCCGCGGTCGTCCGTTTACTGGGCGAAAAAGGGTTGTTGCGAATATGGATAAGATCGTGAGGATGCATTTTGACGTTAGAGATGGTCTGGTACAAAGAAAGAAACGAAAAAAACAAAGCCGTCGATTGGAGATTTCAAACGAAAGACGCGCGAATTAAACTAAAAAGACAGCACCCAAAGTTCAGGATTGACAAAGCACTACCAGCACTCGCCCGACGCCTTTTTTGCGATATTCCGGTTCGACATACCAACCCTCGATATAGCCGATACGACGGATGGGCAGTTCCGTCGATTCTTCACGCCGCGCCAGTTCGATAAAGCCGATCATCTCACCGCTTTTGGTGACGCAAACAAGCATAGCGAACATTTCCGGCATTTTGAGCATCTGGTCAAGCTCGCCCTTAAACTCGTCCATTGTTCCCTCAGGCCAGAGACGCAGGCGCATCGCGCAGTAGGCTTCGATTTCATTTTCGAAAATATGACGAACAGATAGTCCCTTCAATTCTGAGGCCTTTTGATTCGTTTAATGCCGTCAATTTTCAAATTTTTCGGAGCGCCGATTTCATGATTTCAAGCGCGTCGTCAATTTCGTCGTTTGTTAAAATCAGCGGCGGGGCCATGCGCAGAATGTTTGAATGATGCAGCGTCCAGCCGACGATCAAGCCGTTTTCCAGACAATTCTTGGCGAATTTCATGGTTTGCTCGCCTCGTTCAAAATCAACGCCGATGAAGCAGCCAATTTGGCGGATTTCCTTGAGAAAATCGAACATCTTGCGCAGCTCTGAAAAACCTGCGTTGAAGCGCGCCCCAATCTTTACCGCATTTTCCGCCAGCTTTTCTTTAAGCAAAATTTTCAATCCAGCGTGACCGGCGGCGCAGCAAAGCGGATTGCCGCCAAAAGTCGTCACGTGCGCCAGGGGCGGATTTTCAGACAGCGTTTTCATCACGTTTTTCTGGGCAGCGAAAGCGCCCAACGGCAATCCACCGCCCAAGGCTTTTGCCAGCACAATGACGTCCGGCGTGACATCAAAATGCTCCGCCGCGAAAAGCTTCCCCGTTCGGCCAAAACCGGTCATCACTTCGTCGAAAATCAGCAGCGCGCCTGTTTCCGTGCAGCGATCTCGCAAGGCAATCATAAATTCCTTGCCTGGGATGCGCACGCCGCCTTCGCCTTGAATCGGCTCGATGACCACGCCTGCAGTTTGTTCATCAATCTGAGAGAGCGCTTCGAAGGAATGCCATTTTAACGACGCCGTTTCGGGCAGCAAAGGCTCAAACGGCGTTTTGTAGTTCGACTCCGATTGCAGCGACAGCGCGCCGAACGTGTCGCCGTGATAGCAACCGTCGAAACTAAAAACGCGCTTTCGTCCGGTGAATTTGCGAGCGGTTTTGATCGCGCCTTCCACCGCCTCGGCGCCGCTGTTACAGAAGAAAATATTGTCGATCTCGCCGGGCAGGATTTCCGCCAGTACTTTGGCATACGCGACTTGCGGACTCATGACAAACTCGCCATAAACCATTGGGTGCAAGTACTGCTCGGATTGCTCGCGAATTGCGTTGATAATTTCACGCCGCCCGTGGCCGATATTGACCACGCCGATGCCGGAAATCAGGTCGAGGTAGCGCCGTCCGTCGCGGGTAAAAACGTACGGTCCTTCGCCGCGAACCACGTCCAGCCCCATCGGTTCGTCTGAAGTCTGACAAATGAATTTTAAGAAATCTGTTTTATAGGAAAGCATTGAACTTACGGAGTTTGTTTTCGGACGGGATAAACACGATTGACTGGGTTGGTTTTTTACGAAGTAATTTCAAGTGTAAAAGCCCTTGCCCACAGTCATTCCCGAGAAGGCGCACGCGCGATAAAAAGGTTGTGGATAACTTGCACCTTGTCCCGGAGGGAC
>CAXHAT010000201.1:0-14431 GCA_964014485.1 uncultured Deferribacteres bacterium | reverse complement strand
ACACCAAGAAGCTCGTCGGCAGCGTCAGATGTGTATAAGAGACAGCGGAAAATTGGCGGAAAGGGGCGCAGCATCAGTAAAGGCGCAGTTGGCCGTTAAATCCACCATAAAATTTCCTGAAGCTCCGGCCACAACTCGCAAAGTCTCTGGTGCTGCTGAAATGCTGAAATCCGGTTCCGGCTGTAAACCAATGACCAAAATCTGCGGTGCAAAGGCGACCGGATTTCCGTTAACGTCGATGGCTTTTATTGAATCGATTTCAAACGTCGCGGGCGTGCAATCGGGCGTGTCTGTAGAAGAAGCAAAAGTGACGCTCGCGACCACGCCGTTGCCGGAAACGCCGCCCTGTCCGGCCTTGCGCGTATTCGCGATTGCGATGCTTGCCGGCGAATCTTCAAAACTGAAAAAGACCACGTCATCACCCAAAAAATTACCCTGCGCCGCACTCGCAATCGACAAATGTTGTTCCGGATTGAAGCGCAGAATAAAGCTGACCCCAAAAAGGTTTTCAACGCCGTTTTCCTCCGATCCCACGCGGACGTCGATTGTAAAAGATTGGCCTATAATTTGGGTTGAGTCGGCGATTTCGGGGCGTATCGGCGCATTTTGAGAATATACCTGATTAACGGAAAACAGAATGATGAACGCCGCCGAGAACAGATGTGCTTTTTTGAAACGCGCGGTGAAGGTCAATATCATCGGTAAAACCAGGGTTGTGTAAATTGTAGTGTTGGCCGTTTCATTGCCTTACTTCATTAAAATGCATTTCTTCACAGCCTGAAAATCCCCCGCGATAATACGGTAAAAATAAACGCCGCTACTGACGCGTTCACCGGCTTTATTCGTTCCGTTCCAGACGATTTCGAATACGCCGGGTTCTTGTTCTTTTTGAAACAAAGTTTTGATTTTCGCGCCGCGCATATCGAAAATTGAAATGGAAACTCGGCTGTTCTTCGGGAGTTGGTAGCGAATGATCGTTTCTGGATTGAACGGATTCGGGTAGTTCTGTTCGAGACGAAATTCGGTCGGAATAACAGACGTTTCATCAAAAGCGGTTGCGGTTTCCGGCTCAAGACCGACCATTTCTCCACTTTTGTTCATCGCAACAGCGTCACGAATTGCGAACCGGCTTACGTCAGGATGCTCAAGAACGTTTTTAGGTTTTATGTGAACTCGAACGATCTGCTCGCCGGAAAACTCCGCCCCTTGCTTATCGGTGAAGGAAATTGCAATGCCTAAAGCGCCGTCAGTTCGGTTGTTTTTTGAGTAGAATAGGGGAGAGGAAGACCAGACTTCACTCGGTTTGACCGAAATGACTTCAAATTCATTGGCCGGGTACCCAAACTCAAAAGCCGCGCCATACAAATTATCGATTCCGGCAACGGAAAAATCGACGAAGAAAACGTCCAGCGAATTGCCCGCCGCAATTTGCGCTTTTATGACGCCCGTTTTTCCGCTGTAGTTTTGCGCCGCATTCGCCGTCGCTTTATTCAAGTCATGCGTCCTGCCCCAGTTGAGTCCAATCGGAATCACGTCGGCTTCGTTGACTTTCCCGCCGCCGTCTGCGTCTGCAAAAGTCGCCGTCGTTTCCGGCCAGAGAATTGCCGTTTGCGCCTGCCAGTCGAGGGTAGCCAATTTGCGTCTCGGTCCGGCGCTATGCCAATAAAACCCAACGGGCAGCACGTCGGCCTGATTGACGATCCCGTTGTTATCCGTATCTCCCGGCCAGACAACGTCCCGCCGCTTCAAAACAGTGACCCACAAATCCTGCGGGTGCAAAATCACACGGTTTTTTGCTGAATCATTCGCTGTGATTGTTGAGAGCGTGAAATGCAAACGCATGCTGTCAGGCGTATCGGGAAAAGTGCGAAACCGGACGCGCGCCAAATTACCAAAACCCGAAACATTGGCTGCGCCGTCTCTGCGCGTTACCGCGATGCTGCCGCTGTCTCCCGCAGGAGGAGAAGCAAAGAAAATGATCTCGTCCCTTTCGCCGAGAAAATCTCCTGGAAGAATATTTTCCGAAAACGGCGGCAGAATTTCGGAATGAGCGCTTTCATAGTTGAGTACGAAACTTGCGCCAAAGAGTGCGCCAATTGGCATGATTTCCGAGCCGATGTTCACGTCAATCCAGAACGCATCGCCTGCGGTTTGAATCGTGTCCGCAGCCAAAGAAATTGTATTTTCCTCCGGCGCCAAGAAGCGCAAAACGAGCGTATCAGATCGCACAAGCGTTCCGGATGTACCCGTGACGACAAATTGATAGTCGCCTATCGGCGTTTGCGGCGTAGTTTGAAAAATGAGCGTCGACGTGTCTCCGGGACTGATAGAAAACGGCTCGAACGACGACGTGATTTCAGCAACGTCAGGAGAAATTGAGAGCGCAACAACTTGGTCAAAGCCGCCTTCGAGAGAGTCCAACAAAACGCTGAATGCCGCCACGCTGCCTGAAATAACAGATTGCGATTCAGGAATGACTTTTAATTGAAAATCCGGCGGAGTGACATGTTTGAATTGTAAGACGGAACTGCCAAGATTGCTAACGGCGAAAATATCACGAAAGCCTTCTTCGCCAGCAGCGCCGATAGCCGCGCCGCGCAGCACAAATTGACTCTCAATTACTTCAGGACGAAACGTGCTTGCTCCTTCATTAACCAAAAAGAAAAGACTAGGGCTAAAAAAGGGAGTCGTTTGAATACTCGTCGTTACTATGTCCTTGTCGGAGTCGCCGTCCATGTCTGAAACAAGGATTTCCCAAAAATCTGAGCCTGCTCGCTGATACAGTGTACTCTTGGTAAAAGAGCCAAAGCCGTTATTGTTATAGAGAGTAAGTGTGCCGGCAAAGCTTGCCGTGAGCAAATCCGTATCTCCATCGTCGTCAATATCAGCCGCCGTGACATTGGAAACGGTAGGCGCGTCTTGGTCAATTACGGTCTTGGAGAAACTCGCTAAACCCAGGTGTTCGTACCAAATGACTTCACTGTCGTCAGAAATCGTAAAAACAAGGTCGTTATTCACATCGCCATCAAGGTCTGCGGCAATGACGCCGTATGGATTGTCTAAATCGGCCTCAATAACATGTTTAGTAAAGATTTCAATGCCATTGTTCTCAAACCATAGAATTGGAGTACGCAGTGCGCCGTCCGCTGTGGTTGTGA
This sequence comes from uncultured Deferribacteres bacterium, assembly GCA_964014485.1. Classification (GTDB taxonomy): domain Bacteria; phylum Zhuqueibacterota; class Zhuqueibacteria; order Zhuqueibacterales; family Geothermadaptataceae; genus CAXHAT01. The sequence continues at coordinate 11,273 of CAXHAT010000201.1, read as the reverse complement.
CAATATCTTTGATGCCGTTTCCATTCAGATCAACAACAAAAAGTCGCCAAAAGTTATGCTCGCTATTGATCTCTCTTTCCGTAAAAACTTGTGATCCGTTATTTTCAAACCAAATTAGTGACGTAGGGTTTAGGCGTTGCACTTCGAAGCGTGTGACGACTATATCAAAAAATCCGTCATCGTTAAGATCGCTGACAAAGAGATGACTTGCCAAACCGGGCGTGCCGATAACGCGCTTGACAAAATTATCATCCCCCTCATTTTCATACCATGCCACCACGCCGGTGGTCAGGCCGCAAGCAACGATATCAAGATCGCCGTCTTGATCTAGGTCAAAGGCTTCAACATCATTGGCGCCGCTTAACTCCGTATCAATAAAATTGCGCATGTAGTTTTGCGCATGGACGATGTTTGTAAGCGACAGCGCCCAAAAGGACAAAGCCGGAACTACGAATTTTTGGAGTCGCCAGAACGGTTTCATTTTACAAATTGCCTCTGCGTGCCTGCTCAATCTCGATGCTCTCAAAAAGCGCCTTGAAATTACCAATACCAAAGCCGCGAGAACCGCGTCGCTGAATGACTTCCAAAAAAACTGTCGGACGGTCTTGAATCGGACGGGTAAAAATTTGCAAGAGATAGCCTTCATCATCGCGGTCAGCGAGAATGCCCAATCTTTGAATCTCGTCGTAGCTTTCTTTAATCGTTCCGATTCGGTCGGGCAAAGCTTCGTAATAGGCGTCAGGTACGCGTAAAAACTCAAGGCCGTTATCTCGCAGCGCGCGCACGGTGCCGATGATGTCGCCCGTAATCAACGCAAGGTGCTGCACGCCCGGCCCAGTGTAATACTCGAGATATTCTTCGATTTGACTTTTGCGCCGACCTTCCGCCGGCTCGTTGATTGGGAATTTGATCCGGCTGTTGCCGTTGGCCATCACCTTGCTCATCAGCGCGGAGTATTCGGTGTGAATGTCGTCGTCGTCGTAATGCACGATTTGCCGGAAACCGAGCACTTCGTGGAACCATTTTACCCAATAATTCATTTTGCCAAGCTCGACGTTCCCGACAATATGATCAATTGCTTTTAAGCCGACCGACTGTGCCTGGAACGGCGCTTCGATTGGCTCAAAACCCGGCATAAATGCGCCGTCATAAGCGTCGCGTTCGATAAAACGTATGACCGTTTGACCGTAGCATTTAATCTCCGCCGTGCGAACGGTTCCATCAGCATCGACATGCTCGGTCGGCGGTTTCACGCCAACGCCGCCGCGCTTGGTCGCCTCGCGGTAAACGGATTCAACATCGTCAACGGAAAGTGCGATGGCTTTGACGCCGTCGCCGTGCAACATGCTGTGCGTCGCGATTTCGTCGTGCGGGTCGTAGGCGGAGGTTAGCACGAAACGAATTTTGTTCTGCTCCAGCGCCCATTGCGCGCAGCGACGATTGCCGGTTTCCAGGCCGCTGTAAGCTACGGGCTGAAAACCGACATGCCGCCAGAAATAGGTCGCCTGCTTGGCGTTGCCCACCCAAAATTCGACATGATCAACGGCATTCAGCTTAATAAAATCCGCTTCCTGCTCAATCGGCCGGCTTGCGGTTTGCGGTTCGGCTGCGTCTGTCATAATTTCTCCTCCTGTGAAAAATAATATATTCTCAATTCAGTTGTTTTTTAGAAGCAGGATATGTTTTTCTTCATTCTGAATTTGAGCATTAGTTGCTAAACTAAAAAGAACAAAAAAAGTAAAAGGTATCGTCGACTGGTATCGATTTACGCCAAAAGATTTTGAGTATGACTCCGAGAGTGACAAACTTGAGGAACACGGAGTGGCGTTCAATGAAGCAATAGAATGTTTTTCTCTGATTTCCAAATGCGCCGGAACAAACGTTATCGTGACCGATAGCAATTAACAGGCAGAACTATAGGCGGGCGAAGATTGAAAATTATCTTTCAGCTAAAATCGAAGCAAACAGTGCGAATTATCACAGGATGGCCGCTATGAGTCAAAATAAAGCGCAAATTCGCGAGCAGGAAAAAGAAATTGATGAAGCAGTCATCGCCGAAGGAAATGATGACGAGGCGTGAGAAGCTCCGATAACTGTAAGACGGAGCGACGTTATTGGCGCTTTGCCATTACCATTGGAGCTCCTTCCTCGGGCTGAGACGCTTGCCCGGCTGCATGGAGAAAAAAACGTCGACGATTGGCTGCAAAAAATTCTGTTGGAGCGGATCGAATTTGAAGAAGCGGCTTTAGCAGAAATGAACAGTTTGGGAGGAAAGCAATAGATGGCATTTTTTTCTGTAACTGATGTTACGTGCGCCAACGCACATCCTGAGTCTTGGGGCAAATCTCGTCTCTTTGGCGCCGGGCTTCAGCCCAATGTCACTAACTGAAATCCTATTCGTTCTCCTCATTTATAAGCGCTTGAAATCTTCCCCGTCACTCTTTATATTTTTTACTTAGAATTTTCTGCGCAAAGTGCACGACGTCAGGTGAAACCGAGTATTATGCCCTCGACCCTAGCCAAAATTTGCTTCCTTTTTTCGTACGCCTGCTTATTTTTCACTATCCAAATTTCTCCTGTCCAGGCTCAAACGTCTCAATTGCCTCAAGGCTTTACGACTCTCACCGTTGACGACGGCCTGCCGCAAGGCTTTATCACCTCAATTCTGCAAGACAGTCAGGGTTTTATGTGGTTCGGAACGCAGGACGGGGTCTGTCGCTACGACGGTTATTCGTTTACCGAGTACCGCTACAATCCGTTTGATACGACCTCCATCAGCGGCAATTTTTTTACATTATTTTTCGAAGATCAATTTGGCTATGTGTGGGGAACGTCCGAAGGCGTGATAAACCGCATCGATCCGGTGAGAGAAAAAGTGCATCGTTATCCCTTGCGAACCGACAGCCGAATTTTCTCGATCCGGTCTTTGCGGCCTAAAGCTGGTGCGGGCAATCAGAATACGGAAAATATCAAGAATCCAATTGTTTTTGCGGCGCTTGGAACCAATGGGCAGGTGTTCTACATTTCATTTAAACCGGGTCAAGGAAACACGGCTGCCGAACAGGCGGCCAATGCATTCATGGAAGTTTCGACGATACCTCTGCCCGAAGGATTGAAGTTGGAGCAGCCCGATGCGGCCACCTTTACTTTTGTAAAAATTGACGGACGGGATTTTCTCTGGTTGTCGGGTAAATCCGGTATTTTGTATGCTGAATTGCCTGCCGGCGACTCTCAACCTTGGCGTTTTAGACACATTGAAAGCAACGTGAGATTTCGATATTTCACGCAGGACGCAAGCGGCGCGATTTGGGGAGCGTCGACGGATTCGCTGATTTGCTTCAAGACAGTCGCCGGACAGGCGTTTAACACACAATCGCTCCCGTTTCCCGATTTCTTTTTACCTCCCCATACTCGTCAGGGAATATGGCTTACCACAGACGCAAGGGAGCGGGTTTGGATTAAAAATGAGCGTGGTTTGCTCGTCTTTGATCAAACAACTTCCACACTCAAAAAACCGGAGCAGCTTTTTCAGGGCACGGAAAGGCTTTGGCAAATCACATGGGGCGCCCCCTTCGAAGATCGCAGCAACGTCTTGTGGTTTCCATCCAACGGTTTTGGCCTGCTGCGGTACGACAAAATTGCCGCGCGTTTCAACACTTTGACGGCGGCTGACATCAGACCGGAGCCCGCCGCATCGAGCTATGTTGGCGGTTTCCGCATGGATCAAAACGATGACATTTTGGTTCAAATGGCGGGCAAAAAATACCATTACAATCGTGATCGCAATGAACTCATTTTCAAGGGGAAGAGATGGAACGACGTCTACATACAAAAGCGAGCCGATGGTCGAGGGTTTTGGGTTCGGAACAGATCAGCGCCGAACGAAATTTCGGCCACAAATGGTCTCTTCCTGATGGATTCTCTCTTCAATCGCCAGAAAACAATTTTTCCGGATCAAGAGCATCCTGAAAAATTCATCTTATGGTTTCAAATCATCGAAGATCAAGACGGAGTGTGGTTTGTCACCAGACCTGTCTCCGGCGACGGCAAAGCGGCAAATCACTTTTTTTTACACTTTTGGCATGAGGAAACAGAGCAAACAAAAACCTATACGATCGATACGTCCCCAACTGAACTTGGTACACACAGTTCTGTCGGCAACATGATTCGGGACGACTTGGGCGCGTTCTGGTTCAGAAGGACAGTTTCGAGCGGCTTGATCCGGGTCATGCTTCCGGATACTACAGCCCAATGGTATTGGCAAGATGTGAAGAACCAGGACGGCCTCAATCGTGACCGCCTCAAATGCCTGTTGGTCGATCCTCAGGCGCCGGATCGGTTTCTGTGGATTGGCACGAACGGCGGCGGTTTGAATCGCATGGATATCCGAAACGAAACGTTCAGCCATTTTACTACAGAGCAAGGTCTCGCGGATGACGTTATTTACGGTATTTTGGCTGATGATCACGGCAATCTGTGGCTTAGCAGCAACGGCGGAATGTCGAAAGTTGACCTCGATTCGAAGACGCGTGACATTATTCGCGTCAAAAACTATAATGTTGATGACGGCTTGCAAGGCAATGAATTTAACTCCAACGCTTACATCAAGAACAGTCGCGGCGAAATGTTTTTTGGCGGCGTTAACGGCTTTACCTGGTTCCATCCTGACAGCGTGCGGGATAATCAACACGTCCCGCCGATGGTGATCACGAAGGTCGAAACCCACGGCTCAGCAACCAATGCTGATTCGGAGCTTCCCTGGGGCGCACGACTGAGTAGAAACGGTCAATTGGCGCTGCCTTATAATGAGAATGTCGTCACTTTCGAATTTGCGGCGCTCGATTATTCCAATCCCGCCAAAAATCTCTATTCCTACAAGCTAGAAAACCTGCATAACGACTGGAGTCCGCCGTCAACGGATCGGCGTGTGACTTTTGCCGGGCTGGAGCCGGGCGAATACATTTTTCGCGTAAAAGGAAGCAACAACGACGGCGTTTGGAACGAAACGGGCGCTTTGCTCAAAATCGTCATCCTGCCGCCCTGGTGGCGGACATGGTGGGCCTACTTTTTTTACGGACTGAGTTTTTTGTTTGGACTGAGTCTTTTATGGCGCTACGAAACCAATCGCCAGAAACACAAGCACGCCGCCCATCTCAGACGGATCGAAGCGCAAAAATTGCAGGAAGTCGATCATCTCAAGTCCACTTTTTTTACCAATATTTCTCACGAAATCCGCACGCCGCTGACCTTGATTTTGGGACAGACTGAGAGTCTTTTACCTGGCGAAAAGGACAAATCGCGGCAGTCGAAATTGCAGATGGCGTTTCGGAACGCGAAAAGTTTGCTGCGCTTGATCAATCAACTGCTCGATCTCTCCAAGCTTGAAGCGGGGGGCATGACGCTCAACGCCAAGCCGGGAAACATCGTCCCGCTGATTAAAAGCCTGACTTACTCGTTCGAATCGTTGGCCTTGCAAAAGAAAATCGATCTGCGTTTTGACAGCGAGCATGAAGGCGTCATCGTTAATTTTGAGCAGGACAAGATCGAGAAAATCATGTACAATCTGCTTTCCAACGCGCTGAAGTTCACGCCGGAAAAAGGGAAGATCAGTGTACTGTTAACTGTAAACAGTACACTGAAATCCACTGATCATCAGTTTACAGTTCACAGCTTACAGATCACTGTCCGCGACAGCGGAATCGGCATACCGCAAGATCGGCTGCCGCATATTTTTGACAGGTTTTATCAGGTTGACAGCGCTAAGACGCGCGAGCCTGCCCCGTTGGATAGCATTGGTGATAAAAGTCGTATATCGAATGATTACAATTATCCAACGGGGCATGAAGGGACGGGCGTCGGGTTGGCGCTGACCAAAGAATTGGTCGAACTGCACGGCGGAACTATTTCGGCGGAGAGCAGCGAAGGCTTTGGCGCGACCTTCGTTGTTCAACTGCCTGCGGTCGGCGTTCAGGATTCAATCATCAGTGATGAGTATTCGGTAAATAGTAATCAGTATTCAGTGATCAGTGATCAGTCTGCAGCGTTTGCGGATGAACTGCCGACAGCCAACGGCCAACAGCCAAAAGCTAACAGCCGTAAGCCAACCGCCGAAATCATCCTGATTGTTGAAGACAACGCCGATGTACGAACTTATGTTCGACAAACGCTTGAAGACGATTATCGCGTTGTCGAAGCGAAGGATGGCGAAGACGGCTTTCAAAAGGCGCGGGAGTATATTCCTGATCTCATTATCAGCGACGTCATGATGCCGAGAATCCACGGCTATGAGTTGGCGCGCATACTGCGCGGTGATCAGGTCACAAGCCACATCCCGATCATCATGCTGACGGCCAAAGCCGCCGAAGATGAAAAGCTCGAAGGGTTGGAAACCGGCGTCGACGCCTACGTCATCAAGCCGTTCAGCACCAAAGAACTGCGCGTTCGCGTACGCAAGCTGATCGAAATGCGGCGATTGCTGCGTGAAAAAAACGGCGTCAAGGCCGTGCTCGCGCCGTCGTCCGTTGAGGCGGTGTCGATGGACCAGGAATTTTTGCAAAAAGTTCAGGGAATTGTCGAAGAGAATTTGGCGAGCGAGGATTTTAACGTCGATGTTCTGGCGGCGAAATGCGGCATGGGCAAACGACAGTTGCAGCGCAAGCTCAAAGCGTTGACCGGCGCTTCGCCGATGCAATGTATCCGCCGCATGCGTTTGCAGCGCGCCAAACAACTGCTCGAACAAAAAACCGGTACGGTTTCCGAGATCGCCTTCCAGGTCGGTTACGGCGATGTCACGGCTTTCTCCAAAGCGTTCCGCAACGAGTTCGGTCAAGCGCCGTCCACCGTGGCTTCGAATAAGAAAAGTGAGTAAGTTAAGCCAAAATCGGCGAGTTTGACTTTTCCCATTTTGAAGCCCGCTCAATATAGAGCGGTTTATAATGCCGCCAATCATAAAGGTGATCCGGATTGAAGTCTGCGCCATTGGGCCAAGTGAGCGTAGGAATGCCTTCACTAATAGACGCCTGTTTGAAAAAAATATCATCGCGCAGAGGACGTAACACATCCCCGCCCAAAACATCGCTGAAATCGATGTTTCTGGAAACGCCGTCTTCAAAATGAACGCGTATTGTATATGCTCCAAGAATCTCAAAATCGACAACGGAATGTGTTATCTCATAGCCCATTTTAGAAGCCTCACTATTTCAGGGGTTCAATTTTTTTTACCGAATGACCCGCCTGCAATCTGTTCCAACATGCCATGAGTTCATCATTGTGAATTTCCGCCCAAGCTTGTACTATCCGTTGCTGTCGACGAGGTAGTTCGCCTGCCAGAATTTCAATATCTCGTATGCCGAATGATGCTCTCTTGTCTTGGTAAGTTGCGTGAAAGTGCGGTAAATGATGTTTGCCGCCCGCCTCGGCAAACATGGAAATAATGATACCGTAAAATCTTGAAAGCTCTGGCATGTTGACGTTAGGATGAAATCTTTAATACGAAAATGAACTGGTTTTTACCATGTTTTCATGATAAAGTCAATTCCCTTCCTTTGCAAGTTGATTGTTTACAAATTAAACTATGGATAACAACTGAATCGAACACGGTTCATCCCCGCGCTTTCCTTCCCAAGCTCAAAAAATCCAACCATGTCGCGTTCGACCAGCAAAATGTCGTGTTGAACCAGCCCTTGTCGCGTTGAACCCGGACAAAGTCGCGCACGGCAAAGCATCGCCCGCCCCATTCTTCTATCTTTCCCCACAGCAAAATCAGTGACCAGTTTTCAGTGATCAGTCATCAGTTTCCAAATGAGCACGAATCACTATTGACTGATCACTAAACACTGACAAGACAACAACCCGCGCGAGCAGCCATGATTGAAAATCTGACGCACCAAACAGCGACAACCAAAATGCAAAACCGAGGGAAGGGCGCCAACACAACCGAAACAGGCGCAGCGGTTTTCAGCAAGCGCGTGCTGTCGATCTATGATCTGTTCGTGCTTGGCTTCTCGAACCGGCTGGCGTGGCGCTGTCCGTCGCGTAAAATTCTCGACTTTTATAACGAGCACGTTTCCGGCAAGCATCTCGACGTAGGCGTCGGCACAGGGTATTTTCTCGATAAATGCCGCTTCCCCGTGAAAAAGCCGCTCGTAGCGCTGGCGGACCTGAACCCGATCAGCCTGGAAAAAACCGCCCGACGCTTGCGGCGTTACCGACCGTCGATTCACAGCATTGACGTGCTTAAACCGTTTTGGGTGCGTCCGGCAGGGTTCGATTCTATCGCAATCAATTATGTGCTGCATTGTCTGCCCGGCAACATGAACAACAAGGGCGCTGCGTTCCATCATCTCAAAGCTATGCTCAATCCGAAGGGCGGCGTGGTTTTCGGAACGACGATTTTGGGGCAGGGCGTGCGGCACAACCTGCTGGCCGAAGCGCTGTTGCTGCTCTACAACGCCAAAGGCGCTTTCTGCAACCATTGGGACAACATCGACGATTTGGCGCGCGTGCTGAAAGCCAACTTTTACGAATACGAACTCAGCACAATCGGCAGCGTCGCGTTTTTCGCGGGCAAGACTTGAGAAATAAAGAATTTTTTTGACAGGATCGACCAGATTCACAGGATTTTCTCTTTATCCCGTCGATCCTGTGAATCCAGTCAAGAAATAAGGAGAATCTAATGCAGTGGGACAAGAGGGAGATGATCAAAGCCGCCGAAGCACTCGGCCTGCCGAACGGCGCGGACAATTATAAGCTCATCGATCAGAATCAGGTGATGCGAAAAATCAAGCAGCGACCGCCTTATCTCGCTTTGGAAGCCGGACTTCTGCATTACCAAAACGGCCGCCCTTCGGCGCTGTTGGCCAAAGCTGCCTTCCCTGAAAATATCTGCGACGGTCATTACGACGCCGCACCGACCATCCCGCTGGTCGATTCCGGCAAAGCGATGGATCAGGCCGCGGCCATGCTGGCGATGGAGAGCCGCGGCTTGAACGGCGAAACGATTCCGCTGCTCAAGGAAATTTCCAATCTCAAAGGCTATGCGATGGAAGTCTTCGACCCAAAAAGCGATTACTGGATTTGGGGCGACCGGGAAAACGGCCGCATCAACACAAAATTCTTTTCCGGCAAAACCAAGAATCTTCTGGCTGGCTTCGGCAACTGGCAATACGATTTCGTCGACCGCGCCGAGTTGGGGAAGCGCACCGAACGCCGCCCGCTTGCAACCGCCGAAATCGAACTGGAAAACGCCCACCAAATTGATCCCGAACAGCTCACCGTACAAACCGCGCCGTTTTTCGTTCTGGAGCGCGCTTTCACGGGCGCGGCGCCAAACGGCAATCCGAAACTTCGTGCTGAAGCGCACATGCCGCATGAAACTGTGGCGGGCCATATCGATAATCACAAAGTGATGGGGCCGATGCACTGCTGCCGCGTTTTAGCGCAGGCGGGGATCGTGTTGTCAAAATCCGTTTCCGAGCAGCCGGACGCCGTGCCGGAAGTAGTCAGCTCCAAGGCCGCTTGGTACGACAGCCAATTCTATTTTTCGCCCGATGAACCACTTTTCGTTGAAGTGGAAGCGGCGCGCATCATTCGTCGTCGCGGCGGGGAAATGGTGGTGGTCAAAGGCGCGGTTTCCGTTGCCGGCAGAACGATTTGCCGCACGGACAATTTTACCTACATGCTGATCCCGAAAGACAAACATGTCACTGCATATACAAAATCCCAAATCACGAGCGCCAAATACAAATAAATCTCAATGAACATATCTCAAATTTCAAGCTGCCAGGCGGGTTTCGATCATTGGAAATTGAGGCTTGGCATTTATTTGGAGCTTGAGGTTTGCTATTTGGAATTTTTTACAAAGAAGGAGATTTGAAATGAAACGACTCGCCCGCACGCTCTTGCCGCTGTTCCTGCTAATCGCCGCCGCAAATGCGCAGGACAAAATGGAAGTGAAAGACGAAGGAACCGCCGGATCGCTCACCCTCATGGGCCTCGGCGCAGCTCCGGCGAGCTTTTCGAACAAGCTCTACAACATCGGCGGCGCGCTCTACTGGAACGGCACTCAGTTGCTCACCAATGGAAGTTTATCCGGCTGGAGCCTGACGGGCAATACCGGAACAGTAGAAGGTACGCATTTCATTGGCACGACCGACGATGTCGCACTGGATTTTCGCGTAAATAATGCGCGAGGATTGCGGATAGAATTTGCTCAGGATGATCTGGATTTTACGATAGCTCCCAATCTTATTGGCGGTTTTAGCGGCAACGCGGTCACCGAAGGAATGTATGGTGCAACCATTAGCGGCGGCGGGACTACAGGGCTTCCTAATACCGTTACCCAGACTTTCGGCGCAGTATGCGGCGGCTTTAGTAATACGGCTGGTTACCTCGCGAGCGTAACCGGGGGATCTGGCAATACTGCTAGTGGCGGCCAGGCGGCCATCCTTGGGGGGAGTTCCAACACGGCCAGCGGTTCCAAATCGATTGCAATCGGGGGACGAAACAACCATGCGTCCGGCGACCGCAGCTTCGCATTGGGCGATCACGCCAGAGCCGCCCATCGCGGCGCGTTCGTCTGGTCAGACGTCACCGACCCCAACAACCCGATGACCTCGACTGCTGAGAATCAGTTTCTCATCCGCGCTTCCGGCGGCGTGGGCGTTAATAAAAACGACCCGGCCACCGCATTAGACGTGAACGGCACAGTTACAACCAATGCACTCGATGTAAAAGGAGCACTCGCTGCCGCCAGGCTTGAGGTGCCCGGCAACGTCGGTTTCGGCATAACGAATCCTGTCACCAGGCTTCATGTGAGGGGCGGGGATTCAAAACAAGCAATGACGCTTGATGGAGATCTACAAAGAATCGTATTACGCATACGCTCCGCTGGAATTCCAGACCTTATAACCGACAGTGATACTAAAGTTGTTGTCACAGGTACAGGCAGAATCGGTATCGGCACAACAACGCCCAATCAGAAATTGCATGTCGAGGGCGATGCTTTAGCTAACGCGCACACAACTCCGAGTTCCCGCCGCTGGAAAACCAATATCCAAACCATCGACAACGCAATGGAAACCGTCCGGCAACTGCGCGGCGTGACCTACGATTGGAAGAAAACCGGCAAGCGCGACATTGGCCTGATCGCCGAAGAGGTCGGCGCGGTCATTCCCGAAATCGTGACTTGCGAAGACAACGGCGTCGACGCCGAGTCGGTGGCACAACAACGCCCAATCAGAAATTGCATGTCGAGGGCGATGCTTTAGCTAACG
>CAXHAT010000200.1:0-14450 GCA_964014485.1 uncultured Deferribacteres bacterium | reverse complement strand
GGCCGCGGTTGGGCCGGTTCGACTGGGGCGAAGCCGTCGCCGGTGTATTCCCAGCTGTTGCTTGTAATTTTAAAGGCGCGCCCTATGCCGCCGGTGGCCATAATCACGGCTTTTGAATGAAAAACTTTGAATCGTCCGCGCTCGCGATCATAGCCCAAAGCGCCAATGACGCGGTCGCCGTCTTTCAGGAGCGTGATCACCGTGCATTCCATGTGAACGTCGATCCCTTGATGAATGCCGTGATCCTGCAGAGTGCGAATCATCTCCAACCCCGTGCGGTCGCCGACGTGCGCCAGACGCGGATAAGCGTGTCCGCCAAAATTTCGCTGTAAAATGCGTCCGTCCTTCGTGCGGTCGAAAAGTGCGCCCCAGGCTTCCAATTCATTCACGCGCGCCGGGGATTCTTTCGCGTGATGCTCAACCATCGTTGCATTGTTTAAATATTGTCCTCCGCGCATGGTGTCGGCGAAATGCACTTTCCAATTATCGCGTTCGTCAACATTCGAAAGCGCCGCAGCAACGCCGCCTTCGGCCATCACCGTATGCGCTTTTCCCAACAAAGACTTACAAACGACGCCGACGGTCACGCCTGTGCCGGAAGCCTCGATGGCCGCGCGCAATCCTGCGCCGCCCGCGCCAATCACCAGAACGTCATGCTCGACTGTTTGAAAATCCGCCATTATAAAATCCTCCAGTCGGTCCAAACGCCCATGGCGCACAGCCGAACGTAAATATCCGTGAATCCTACCCAGAACAAGCTCATCCACGCCCAAAGCATATGCTTGCGGTTGAGCGCGCTCACACAATAGTAACCCTTCTTTTGCGTCGGCGCTTTCGAAATGAGCTTCAATCGTCCGCCGATGAGATGGCGCAGCGAGTGGCAGCCCAAGGTATATCCGCCTAGCAAAACAACGTTCATCGTCAGCACCAGCGAGCCAACGCCGATTCCGAATCCATCTTCAAAAAAGAAGCCTTTAATCGCGTCATAGCCGAGAATGAAAATGAAAGCCAAAGCCAAATAGAGAAAATATCTGTGAACATTCTGCAGAATGAGCGGCAGGGAATTTTCGCCTCGATAGCCTTTGCGCATTTCGGCGACGGCACACGAAGGCGGATCGCCCCAGAAGGCTTTGTAGTACGCACCGCGATAATAATAGCAAGTTAAGCGGAATCCTGCCGGCGCCCAAAGAATCAAGAATGCCGGTGAAAAGGGCAGGAATCCCGGCCACCAGTCCGGTTTTGGCCCGAAAATGCTGTGCGATGAAGCGCCAAAAAGCTCCGGCGAATACATCGGTGAAAGGTACGGGCCGTAGGTGTAGAATTCGCCCTGGAACGCCGCCCAGGTTGAATAGACGATAAACGCCAAAAGCCCCAAAAATGTAAAAAGCGGCTGCATCCACCAAGCGTCCCGCCGGGAGGTTGCGCCGAAACCTCGTTTCTTTAAAACTGCTTCTGCATTGGCCATGAAGCGACTCCTTCTCTAGCAGAGATAAATTATTTACTGATGTTACGCGACAGCAGTGACACCGTTGAAACTCTCATTTAGGTCATTCCCGCGCAGGCGGGAATCCAGTCAATCGCGCACAGCCCCTGGATTCCCGCCTGCGCGGGAATGACGTAAAAGTGACGTTTCTCAGGTGCTATTGGGGAAATTTCGCAGAGTGCGTAACATCAGTTATTTAGAAGCTGAACTTATCCAGTCACGCAACTATTAGAAGAATTAATTGAGCAAGATAACATCGGGCCAATGCGGCGGCAAGAGAAAAATTACTGAAACCGGCAAGATGACGTTCATTTTGATGAAATGCTGTTTCGCCAAAATTTCAAACGCTCAAACCTGGAATCGCCTTGATAAGGAAGACAAATCGAAGAACATGCAGGAATTATTTAAATTTTCTAATATTCAAAAGCATGGTATGCCTTGACATTCAATCTGCAGTCGACTATACTCCCCGCTTTTTATGCCATCGTCCTTGCAAGCGCCCCATGGTTTGCGCCGTCGTTATTTTCAACGCCGCTGGAGAAGCGCTCACTTTTTGAAGCGGCGAACTGAAAATAGAACTCGTGAATCGGCGTTCTCGCTTTGCGGAGAGGGAAAAGCGCGAGAACTTCGTTGGGCGGCTCGCAAACGCCGCAAGGATCAACGAAAAATTTATCGGAGGAAACCGCATGGAAAAACGTACGGATTTTCATTACTCAGACGTACGCGAACCTCACCGCGAGCGCACTAAAAAAATTCTGAAAAACCATCCCGAAGTCCGCGACCTGATCGGCAGGAACTTCGCGACCTTGCCATTCGCAACAGCCATAGTCGGATTGATGATTTTTCTCGCGTGGTGGATTAGCGACAAGCCGATCTGGGCGATGTTGCTGCTTGCTTACACCGTCGGCGCCGTGGCGAATCACGGCCTGTGGGTCATCATTCACGAATGCGCGCACAACCTCGTTTTCAAAAAACGCTATCTCAACAAATGGACGGCAATGTTGGCCAATCTGCCCCACGTTTTGCCTTCGGCGATTTCGTTTCAACGCTATCACATCAAGCACCATGCGTTTCAGGGCGTTTACGAACTCGACGCCGATCTCCCAAATCGCTGGGAAGCCAAGCTCGTCGGCAACAGTTGGTTTGGTAAAGCGCTGTGGCTGCTTCTTTTTCCCTTCTTTCAATTGACCCGCCCGATGCGTTTGAAAGAAATTTCATTCGTCGATAAATGGATTCTCACCAATTGGGCGGTGCAATTTTCCTTCGACTTTGCCATCTGGTACTTTTGGGGCCCGCAAGCATTGTTATTTATGCTGATCTCGCTGTTTTTCTCCGTTGGCCTGCATCCGCTCGGCGCGCGGTGGATCCAGCGCCACTACATCACGACGGAAGACGGCCACGAGCAGGAAACTTTCAGCTACTACGGGCCGATGAACAATTTTGCTTTCAACGTAGGCTACCACAACGAGCATCATGATTTCCCGTCCATCCCCTGGAACAAGCTCCCCGAGCTGAAAAAAACGGCTCCGCTTTGGTATGAATCGCTGGATTCGCACAAATCCTGGACGCGATTGTTGTTCAAATTCATTTTCCAACGCGAAATCTCACTCTGGTCGCGCGTCGTTCGCTCCGAGCGCGGGAAAGTTGAATTGAGCGACGACTCACGCCCGGATCGCGATCTGCTCGAACAAGAAGAATCGACAAACGGCGCGCCGAAGAAAGGCGACGTTCAGCCCGTAAAAGCGGTTTAATCGAGTGTCGTGAACACGCCATGCGTAGAGACGCGATGCATCGCGTCTCTACCAGTGCGCCGCCATTCTGGATTGTAATGTCGAGTGTTTTGGAATACGCCGACTATGTCGGCGCCACATCGGGGATTTTCCAGAAATATTTTCTCGCCAAGCATTGTTTCCATACCTGATTCTCTCTACCTGACACTTTTTGCAAACTGCATTTTCGAGCCGCCGAAAGCCCCAGTTTTGTCATTCTGAAGGAATCTTTGTTATCGTCCAGTGCAGATTACGCTCAAAAGTTCAAGGGTTGGGTCAAAATAGATGCTTCCCGCATGACAATCCCGCACCTTTTTACCAGTTTTTGAAGCTTGAACAAAAAGTGCCAGGTAGCGAAACCTGATTTTAATTGCAAATTTCCGCCAAACGAGAATTCCCAATGAAAAAACTACGCCATTTTGCATTACTCGCCAGCCTCGTCATGCTGCATGGCGGCTGTGAAAAACCGGACGCGATAAAAATCGCCGGTTCTTCCACGGTACTTCCCGTTGTTTCGCGCGCGGCGGAGCAGTTCAAATTGCAAAACCCGTCCGTCAATATCATCGTCAACTCAGGCGGCTCCGGCGTTGGCGTCAATCAAGTCGCCGCTGGAAAGATTGATCTTGGCATGTCGTCGCGCGACATAACGCCATTCGAAAAGTCGCGCTATCCGGATTTTGAGTTTTCCACTCACGTCATCGGCAAGGACGCCGTCGTCCCGGCGGTTTCGTCGGAAATTTATGACGCAGGCGTTCAATCATTAACTCTGGGGCAAATCGCACAAATCTATCGCGGCGAAATCTCAAGCTGGCAAGAAGTTGACGGCCCTGATCAGGAGATTCTGGTCATTGACAAGGAAAAATCGCGCGGTACGCGGCACGTTTTTATGGAAATTGTGATGGGCGACAAGGAGGCTGACGCGCCTGGTGCGGATTTGGTGCTCGGCTCCAATAACGAAGAACAGACCGCACTCGTGCAAAGCGACGCCGCCATCGGCATGCTCTCCCACGCCTGGCTCAACGACGAGGTCAAGGGGCTTGCAATCATCCTCAACGATCAATCCGTAGTCGAACCGTCGCTGGAAAACATCATCAGCGGCGCTTACCCAATCACGCGCGATCTCCTGCTCATTACCAACGGGAAACTCGCGGAAAAATCTCGCCAATTTATTGATTTCATTCTCAGCAGCGAAGGCCAAAAAATCGTGGAAACGTCCGGCTATGTGCGCATCGTTCAGTAAGAGCGTCTTTGTAAAGTCATTTCGAGTGTCATTCAGAAGGAATCTATTTTGAAAGCGGGCAAAAAAAGCGGCGTTTTTACCCAAATTTTCGGCGGAGAGCGAGACGTTCCATTTGGAAATTCGTCGTTTGTCTGCCGCAAAGGCGCTTTCCAAATACGCTCCAGGCTCGGCAAAAGCTATGTGCTGCTGAGCGCGCTCCTCGGCGTCAGCGTCATTTTGCTGATTTTCGTATTTCTCTTCGGCTATAGTCTCCCCGTTTTAACCTCGCCTGAAGCAGAACTTTTTCCGCTGGATTGGAATCCCCCTAAAATGCAATTCGGCGTGTTGCCGCTGATTTACGGCAGCGTCGCCGTCACCATCATCGCGCTGGCCTTGGCCTTGCCATTGGGCGTCTTCACGGCAATTTTCACATCGGAAATGCTTTCAGGCAAAACTCGACTCTACGTCAAATCATTACTTGAATTGCTCGCGGGCGTACCCTCCATTATTTACGGATTGATCGGCGTGGTTTTCCTGAGCACCTGGATTGAGTCCGTCTTCGATCTTCAATCCGGACTAACCATTCTTACCGGCGGCTTGCTCATCGCCGTCATGATTTTGCCGACGATCATCACGCTGACCGACGACGCGCTGCAAAACGTGCCGCAAAAATATCGCAAGGCGGCGCGCGGGGTCGGGCTGCAACCTTACGAAGTGATTAAAAGCGCCGTTCTTCCCATTGCGCGCCCAGACATTTTCGGAGCGGCGTTGCTCGCGCTGGGACGCGCCGTCGGGGAGACGATGGCCGTCATGCTCGTCATCGGCAGTATCGACAGAATTCCTTCGCCGATCACAAATGTGCTCGCTCCCGGCCAAACAATGACTTCTAAACTGGGGCGTGAACTTGCCGAAGCCGCGTTTGGTTCGGAGCATTTCAGCGCCATGGTTTTTATCGGTCTGCTCTTGCTGCTCATCGTGATGTGCCTCACCTTTTCAGCGCAGGTTCTTTTGTACAAACCGGGGTCGCGACTGTATGAGTAGAGCATTGACAAACAATATTTTTATTTGGGCTTCCCGCCTCGCCGTCATTTTCTGCGGCGCACTATTGACTGCGCTGCTCGGCGTTATCGTGTGGAAAGGCGTGAGCGCGATCAGCCCGTCATTTCTCTTCACGCCTGCGCGAAACTTTGGCGCGGAAGGCGGCATTTTATACCAGATTTTGGGCACGTTGCTGCTCATTTCCGTTGCCGCGTTACTCTGTTTTCCCGTCGCATTGGGAACTGCGATTTTCCGCAGCGAATATTTGAAATCTGCGCGTTTGCAGCGTTTGAGCGCCGCTTTGATCTACGGCTTAAACGGCGTGCCTTCCATCATTTTCGGCGTTTTCGGGCTGATTTTTTTCGTCAATATTCTGGACACGGGAATTTCCTGGTCTGTCGGCTCCCTCGTACTGGCGATGATGATTTTGCCGACCGTCACCCTCGCCGCGCACCAATCCATGCACAGCATTCCCGAAATTTATCGTGAAAGCGCCAAAGCGTTGGGACTGGACAAATGGCAGATCATTGTTCGCGTGCTGCTGCCGCAAAGCCTGGGCGGAGCGACCACGGGGCTTTTCCTCGGCCTCGCACGCGCCGTCGGTGAAACGGCGCCACTTATGTTTATCGCCGCAGCTTTTTCTGGCGCGGACATTCCCGGCTCGCTCTGGGAGCCTGTCGCCACCCTGCCGACGCACATTCTTGAGTTGGCGCAACAAGCGACCAACCCGAAAGCGCTAAGCAACGCCTGGGGCGCAAGCTTCGTGCTCATCTGCCTCGTTCTGGCGCTCAGCGCAATCGGCTTGTTTTTAAGAAAAAAACTCCAAATTTCAGGACAAAGATGAACGCTTCATCCCATCTCAGAATCGTCGATCCGTCAGATGCGCCGCTCGCGAAAACGGCGGTCGAAATGGCCGGATTTCATACCTGGATCGGCCAAGCGCACATTCTGCGCGACGTCAACGCGAAGTTAGAGGCAAACCGCATCAACGGCATCATCGGGCCGTCGGGCGGCGGCAAGTCCACGCTTTTGCGCAGCATCAATCGTATGAACGACGACACGGACGGCCTGGCGAACAAAGGGCGCATCTTGATCGACGGGCGGGATGTGCTCGCAAAGGACGAGGACGTGATTCGCTTGCGCACCGAGGTCGGGATGGTTTTTCAAAAGCCGTGCGTTTTTCCCAAATCCATCGCGGAAAACGTGCTTTTCGGCGTCAGTCATCAGCGCAAGCTTTCAAAAACCGAAAAGGCGGACATTGTCGAAACGAATTTAAAAGCCGTCTCCCTCTGGAAAGAAGTCGAGCATCGTCTGGACGCGCAGGCAAGCTCGCTGTCTTTAGGACAGCAGCAACGTCTTTGCATTGCACGATCTCTGGCCGTCAATCCCCGCATTCTTTTGCTGGACGAACCAACATCTTCCCTCGACCCCGTCTCTTCGCGCAGCATCGAAGATTTGATGACTTCGTTGAAAGGAAACTACACCATCATCCTGGTCACGCACAACATTCAGCAAGCCCGCCGCATCGCCGACAAATTGATTTTCATCTGCGACGGTAAAATCATCGAGCAAGGTTCTAAAACGCAGCTCTTCCAAAATCCCACCCACGAGCAGACGAAAAAATATTTGCAAGAAGAATTCTGCGACTGCTAATCCCGTTTTGTTTGAATTCTACAAAACAGTTCATTTTATTCGCCCCAAATTTGTGATGATAATTTTTGACGGGATTTACTGGATCGACTGGATTGGTTTCTCATTTCTTCGTCCAGTAACTGGATGTCTTGAAAATTTCCCGAACAGCACCAGAGAAACGTCGTTTTTACGTCATTCCCGCCTGCGGGGAATGACTTTGCCAAGAGTCTCTTTAGCTTCATAGTTGGCCCGTAACATCAGCTTTTAAATCCCGGCAAAAAAGAAACAGAGTGCGGATAAACAATGCCGAAAACGCTGCGCAAGGCGCCGGAGTGCCTGAACTGCCACACGGAAATCAACAACAACAATTTCTGCCACGAATGCGGACAGATCAACACCAACAAGCAAGTCCCGCTAAAGTACTTCGTTCATGATTTCATGGGCGACTATTTCACTTTTGACTCAAAGTTTTTCAAAAGCTTCATCCCGCTGCTGCGCCGCCCTGGATTTCTGACCAACCAGTACAATTCCGGCAAGCGCACCAGCTTTATTTTGCCGCTGCGTCTCTATCTTTTTACCACCGTGCTGTTCTTTTTTATCATCTCGCTCAACAACCAACTCAACAAAAAGGAAGAAGAAGCGCGCATCGTCGAGCGCTCGGAAATCAAAGCGCTGTTCGACGATTACGGCGATCTGGCTACGGAAGAAACCAAGCTGCTGATGACGCTCGACTTTGACCGACGCTACCGGCTCATCGAAAGAGAAGGCTTGGCGGAATACAGTTTTCGTGATTCGGTGAAATCGATTATTCGCAAGCATAGCCAGCCGGCGCCGCTTGCGCTGGAAGAAATGACCAACGACTTGTTTCTCAATTTCCGTTTTACAGAGAAGGGCTCGCGCAAGAACCGCCGGGACGATTTGAAAAGATTGACGGAACACTTGCAGAAATACCCGGCGTTCGCAAAAGTCGATTCCGCGTCACAGATCATCGCAGATTTTAACGGCGCACTGCGCATAAGGAAAACAACGATTACAGAAGAAGCGGTGAATGTGAAAAGAGCAGGTTCTTTCCGCTTGTTCAACACGCCCGCCGATTCGATG
The DNA here is from genome assembly GCA_964014485.1 of uncultured Deferribacteres bacterium. Lineage (GTDB taxonomy): Bacteria > Zhuqueibacterota > Zhuqueibacteria > Zhuqueibacterales > Geothermadaptataceae > CAXHAT01. The sequence continues at coordinate 6,208 of CAXHAT010000200.1, read as the reverse complement.
GAAGACGGCTGGCTGAAGGATTTTGCGCTCAGAGGCGAGCGGCTGATGGGGCGAGGCGAGGAAGGCGAGGATCGCTTTTGGCGGGAAATGGTCAATCAAATTCCCAAAGTGCTGTTCGTGGTGATGCCGCTTTTCGCGTTAATTATGAAGCTGCTGTATATCCGGCAAGGCGTGTACTACATCAACCATCTGATTTTTTCGCTGCATGCACACACGATCATTTTTCTGTATCTTCTGCTGGCCATTCTTTTTCCCGTGTGGTATGTCATTACGTTTTCCGTGTTCGGCATCTGGTTCCATCTCTATTTTTCCGTGCGCAACGTCTACCGGCAGTCGCGCATCATGAGCGTGATCAAGCTCAATTCCGCGCTTTTTCTCTACTTCTTCCCCCTGACCGGCGGCTTCACGCTGTTAACCGTCCTGGCCGTGCTTAACGCATGAAGCATCATAAAAACGTCGTCAATTAGAGACCAACAAAAACTCGCTCACAACGTCATACCCGCGCAGGCGGGTATCCAGAAAAACGTGCCACGCACCTAGATTCCCGCCTGCACGGGTATGAGGTCGGAGCGAGACCAGATTTCAAAAACCTCGAAAGCTTGGTCTCGCTCCTGCATTGACGTCACGCGGCGCTTTGTTCGGGGAGGGCGGCTTGGGATTCGCCTGAGTCCAGAAGCGCATTTCTTGCTTTCAGTTTTGCTGGCAACAATTTGTGCACCCCGGCTTTGGCGTCTTCGAGAATGTAGTAGATCACCGGCACGAGAATGAGCGTAATCAAGGTCGCGAACAGCACGCCGAACGCCAGCGAAACGGCCATCGGGATCAGGAATTGCGCCTGCACGCTTTTTTCAAGCAAGAGCGGCGTCAGGCCCAAAAACGTCGTCAACGAAGTCAGAATAATCGGGCGAAAACGTGCGACGCCGGCCTCCCGAATGGCTTCCGGCAGGCTCAGGCTGGAGCGCCGCGCTTTGTTGACAAAATCGACCATCACGAGGCTGTCGTTCACCACCACCCCCGTCAGCGCAACAATGCCGAAAAGCGACATGAAGCTCACGTCCAAGCCGAGAATGATGTGTCCCAAAATCGCCCCGACCAGCCCGAAAGGAATGGCGCTCATCACGATAAACGGTTGAGAATACGAGCGAAACGGAATGGCCAACAAAATGTAGATGAGCAGGAGCGCAAAGTAAAAACCGTTTTGCAATCCGCCCAACGCCTCCGCCTGCTCCTTCTGCTCGCCTTCCATCGAAAAGTTGACCGTCGGATATTTATCAAGCAGTCCCGGCAGGTAATTCGCCACAACGTCGGCGATAATCTGGTTGGCGTTGCCTTCGCTCTCGTCAACGTCCGCCGTCACGCTCACCGTCCGCTTCCGATCCGTGCGTGAAATTGAAGAATAACCGCGCCCGATTTCAACGTCCGCCGCGACGGAAAACGGCACTTCGCCGCCCGAAGCGACGCGAATGCGCATGTCTTCCAAATCGCCCACTGTGCGCCGTTCACTCTCGGGATAGCGGATCATGACGCGAATATCATCCCTGCCGCGCTGGATGCGCTGCGCTTCTTCGCCGTAAAAGGCTTGCCGTACTTGCCGCGCCAAATCCGCCAGCGTCACGCCAAAAGATTCCGCCTCCGGCTTGACTTTTAGTTTGATTTCTTCCTTGCCTTCCAAAAAAGAATCGCTGATGTCGAATACGCCCGCGTATTCGGCGAGCTTGGCTTTCAATTCTTCCGAGGCCACAAGCAATTGCTGGTAGTTGGCGCCGTTCAATTGAATATTGATCGCTTCACCGGCTGAAAAAAGCGACGCGGTGAAAGAAAGCTCTTCAACGTCGGGAATCGCCGGCGTTAGTTCGCGCCATCGTCGCGCAATCTCGTTACTCGTAACAGTGCGTTCTTCGGAGGGGAAAAGCTGGAGGTTGATTTCGGCCAGATTCGGCTGATTAAATGTCGCGAGTACGCCTCCAGGTCGTTGATTTTGGCGTTGCCTGAAAGGTTGATCACCGACGGTGACGAGCATATGCTCAATCGGATTGTCGCCTTCTTCCTTAAACTCGTCAATTAATTGCACGGCGCTTTGCTCGATCAATCGCGCCGCGCGCGTCGTCGATTCCACCGAGGCGCCCTGCGGCATGGTCAAAATGGCGACGACGTTGTCCGATTCGATGTTCGGCAGAAAAACAAAATTGACCCACCCGCCAGCAACCAGCCCGACGGTTACAAAAAACACCGCGATCCCGGTCGCCAGCGAGGTGTAGCGGTTTCTGAGCGCCTTGCCCAAAAAGCTGCGGTAGCGCGTATTGGCGAACTTTCTCAAGCTTTCAGCAAATTTGCCCTGGAACCGCCGCCATTTGTCGGAAAATCCCTGACCGTTGTCATTTTCTTTCGACGGTTTTGGATTAACGTGGCGCAGATGAGAAGGCAAAACCAGCAGCGATTCCAGCAATGAAAAAATCAGCGTGGAGACGACGATGATCGGCACAACGCGCAGAAACTTGCCCATAATTCCGGGCACGGCAAGGAGCGGCGAAAACGCGGCGACGGTGGTGAGCACCGCAAACGTTACGGGAATCCCGACTTGTTTTGCGCCGTCAACGGAAGCCAGAACGCCTCTTTTTCCCGACTCGATGTGCGTGTAAATGTTTTCGCCTACGACGATGGCGTCATCGACGACGATCCCGAGCACAACGACGAAAGCGAAGAGCGACATTAAGTTGATTGAAACGCCAAAATAGGGCATCATCCAGAAAGCGCCGAGAAAGGAAACGACCAAACCCACGCCAACCCACATCGCCAAACGGAAACGGAGAAACAAGGCGAGTGAGAAAAAAACCAGCACGAGACCCTGCATTCCGTTGCGCACCATTAAACTCAAGCGGCTGTCCAGAATTCGCGTATCGTCCTGCCAGGTGGTGAGCTTGATCCCTTCAGGCACCTTCATATGCGCTCCAACCAGGTAACCTTTGACGGCTTTGGCCACGTCGCGCGCATTTTCTTCCCCAACGCGAAAAACCTGAACGATGACGGCCGGTTCGTCATTGAAGCGCGCCGACATATCCGTCTCGGCAAAACCGTCAACGATATTTGCGACGTCGCCCAGCAAAAGCCGCGTCCCGTCCGGCAGCGAACGCAGGATAATATTTTCGAATTCTCCGCCGCGATAGGCCTGGCCTTTCGTGCGCAGCAGAATTTCACCATTGGCGGCCTTAATAGCGCCGCCCGGCAAATCCAGCGAAGAGCGTCGTACGGCCAGCACGACTTCGTCAAAAGTCAAATTGTATTGCCGCAGCGTGTGTTCGGAAACCTCGATGGAAATTTCAAACGGCCGGGCTGCCGCGATTTCAGCCTGGCTAATGCCGGGAAGATCGAGAATATCGTCGCGCACTTGCTCCGCAATATTCTTCAATGTGCGTTCGTCCGTCTGCCCGGACACGGCGATGTTGATCACCTGATTTCGAAGAAGCAATTCCTGCACGACGGGTTTTTCCGTTTGCTCGGGGAAGGTGTCAATCGCGTCCACGCGCGCTTTGACGTCATCCAAAAGTTTGCGAGCGTCATAACCGGCCAGCACCTCCACAATCACGCTCCCCGCTCCCTCGGAAGCGCTGGAGGTGACTTTTTTGATCCCGTCCACACCTTGCAGCGCTTCTTCGATTTTGACGCAAACGCCTTCTTCCACTTCTTCCGGCGCCGCTCCCAGGTATGGCACGGAAACGGAAATAATATCTAGCGAAAATTCAGGAAACACTTCCTGCTTCATTTGAAAGGCAGAAAACAGCCCGGCCGCGAGAACCATCATCATCAACAAGTTTGCGGCGACGCTGTTTTTGGCAAACCATTCTATAGCGCGGTTCATATATTTTCTCCTTTAAGAACCGATAGCGCACAAGTTCAATCAACACATTGTAACTTCGGCGGCAATAGCCAAAGCGGCGCACTCCGGTTTTCTATATTTTTGAGCGTAAACGCGTATAAATTACGCACTCAATTCTCATCACTAATCCTGACAGGCATGCCTTCAACAACCGCAGTCAGCGTCGAAAGACAGATCCGCTCTCCGGCTTCAAGACCGCTCTGTATCACAGCGTTCGCGTCTTCAAATCGTAAAATTTCCACCTCGCGAAAATGCAGTCGGTCTTCTGAATCGACGACCAGGAGTTGACCTCCATTACGGATAGCGGCGCGGGGCGCCAACACGACGTCTTCAGCTATCTTGCCTTGAATTTCAGCATGAACAAACATGCCCACAGCCAAAGGCGGACGCATGGAATCATCTGACGCGCCGTATGGATTTTCTACGCGCGCAACGGCGTAAACCATGCGCGTCCGTTGATCAACTTCTCCTTCAAGGCGAGCGATGTAGCCTTGCCAGGCATGTTCTTTTCCGGCAAAATTCGCTTTCAACGTCACCGCCGGGCCGCGCTTGTGTGATTTTGCGCCGCGAAAGTCGAGCGGTATTTCGAGGAAGGCGAGCTGCTCATCCGGCAAAGGCAGCCGCACTTCGGCATAGTCGACGGCGTAGATCATTGCGACCGGCGAACCGGGATTAACGAATTGCCCAACGTCAGCCTGCTTGTTGCGAACGCGCCCGGCATACGGCGCGCGAATCTTCGTTCTTTCGAGATTGAGTTTCGCCATTTCGAGATTCGCCTTTGACGCTTCCAAACCGGCGCGCGCTTCGGCGATTTGCGGTTTTTTCATAACGAGATCGGAAGGTTCGCCCTGCCCAATTCGTCCCCATTCCTTGACGGCGACTTCCGCTTCTTCTTCTTGAAGTTTCAGGCGCAATTCGGCCTGAGCCACCTGCGCTTGCGCGCCCGTGACCGCCAACGCGTAGTCGCGATCATCAATTCGCATCAAGACGTCGCCTTTTTCAAAAAAACCGCCGGCGGCAAAAGCCGAAGACACGGAAACGACGCGCCCCGCAACCTGCGACACGAGCGTGCTTTCCGTACGCGGAACAACTGCGCCCTGCGACTTGACCGTCGCCGGAAGGTCTTGTTTTGCCACCGTCATCACCCGAACCAACGGGCGCGCCGACTGTGGAGCCGCCGTTTTTACGCTCGGCTTGCTGACGACCAGCACGGCGAGTACGGCAAACCCGCCCATAATGATGAGTATTGGTAAAAGCGCTCTCAGAGGTTTTCTCATTTTCCGCTCCTGCTATCAAGTTCCCGTGTTTGTTTCTGTAAAACCGCCGCCAAGGGCGAGAAATAAATCGACGCGCGCATCCAGCCGCTCCCTGCGAACTGTAATTAATTGGCTTTCACTGGTGAAAGCGCGACGCTGCGCCTCGAGTAGAGTAATATAATCGATGAGGCCGCTGTTGTATTGTTCTTGTGCGAGATCGCGTGCGGCAATCGCCTGATTCGTCGCTTCCGTCAAAGCGTTCTCGCGGTCGCTTAGAAATTTTTCATTGGCCAACGCGTTTTCGACTTCGCCAAAAGCGTTCAGGACGGACAGGCCGTAAAAAGCCGTAGCCTGCTCACGCACCGATTTTGCCAATTTTACGTTTGCGCGCAATCGGCCGCCTTGAAAAATGGGCTGCAAAACACTGCCGACGATGCTCCACACGCTAAAGTCGCCGTTCAACAAATCAGATAAAGCAGAGCTTGACGTACCGCCGGAAGCGGTCAGCGCAATCCCTGGCAGCAAAGCTTTTTTTGCTTGGGAAACGCTGGCGTAAGTTCCCGCCAGCCTTCGCTCCGCGGCAACCAAATCCGGGCGGCGTGCAACAAGCTCGTCCGGCAGCCCCGCCGGGACATGATCCGTCAAGACAGGCAACTCCGATCCAAGATCAAGCGAAGCCGACGGGTATCGTCCGAGAATAATTTCCAGTTGTCTGGAAATCGCGTCCAGCAAGGCTTCTCTTTGGTAAACGACGGCTTCAGCGGAGCTTGTATTGGTCAGGGCGAGCCGTAAATCGAGAGAACTCCGCAATCCGCGCTGGTACCTTTCGCGAACTTGCTCCCCGGAAGCGCGAAAACTTTCATGCGTCGCTCGCGCCAGTTCAAGCTGTTTTTGCGCTTCAATCGTCGCGAACCATGCTTTTGACGCTTGTCCGGTTAGCGAAAGCTTGGCCCCGCGAAGATCGGCTCTGGAGGCCTGAACCCCGGCAATTGCAGCAGACTTGCCGGATCGGATGCGTCCCCAAAGGTCGAGCTCCCAGCTTGCGCCAAGCGAAACGCCAAAGTTCTTGGTTGTAAAG
>CAXHAT010000199.1:0-14515 GCA_964014485.1 uncultured Deferribacteres bacterium | reverse complement strand
GTTAGTGCTTTCAAGGCTAAGCGACATGAATTTAAAGGTCAGTGACTTACAGAAGGTACTCGGTCAAGTGGCTAAGGATGATGGATGTTCGGGCAAAAGTTGCTCGCAGCAGCGGGATCAAACGACGTGTTGGCAAATGGAAGAGCTGGAATCCTGCCTACTGGGAACGCAAATACGGGCTGATGAATGTCGTCCGTGTTTACTACCAGAAACGCAAACGGCTCTATGCCTCGTTGTTTGAACATCCGAGAAACGCTTTGGCTTAAAGACAATCGGTAAGCCGTGTGAGGGAAAACCTCATGCACGGGGTTTGATGAGGGGGCGTTGGGAAAGCGGCAACGCTGCACCAGGGCCCTACTCTACAGCCTTGTTCTAGATGATTTGTGTGATTGCTTCACTTTCCAACCGCGCTTGCGGTTTTGGCATACACGAATAATCGACCTAACTCTGACAGGGCTCCAAACCCTGTCAGAGTTAGAATATACCCAGAAAAAAATGAGTTCGTGTCGAACCCCTGAAGGCGCGATTGCAAAATGTACGATTCAAAAAACCGAAGCTGTTGCGACAAGACTTTCGAACTGCAGGTGCAGGAGCTTTGAGATGAACTAAATTGAGAACTCAAGCCGATAGAACTTAAGCCCTGAAACTCATCAAGAGTAAACCGGGCTTCAAGCTTTTTGAATTAAAGGACTCCGGGAAGCCCTCCAACCTTCACATCTCCGCACTAAGCCACAAAAGTGAACGATCCATCTTCCACAAATGAATCGCCAGGCGCAATGTTGAAAATGATGTTGCGTATGCGCGCGCTATTCAGGCCAGAATACGAGGGGTGCAACGTTGCGCAAGCATCCTGCTCGCCAAGGGGGGGGGACCAATACAAACACTGACTTTTTCTATCTCAATGCTTTAGCTGAAAAGGATTTCTGCGTTTTATCTCGGCGTATTGAGCGGGAATTGGCATGATTTTCGTAAAACAACCAGCATTTCTGATCTGATCCGACCGCCAAAAGCCTGCTTGAACTTGAAAAGGACCGCGATGAAATTCAGCAAAAACTTTCCAAAGAACCTGGTTTACGGCCCGCTGCATTCCAGACGCGTCGGGTACGAATTGGGTATTAACCCCCTGCATCGTTCAAACAAATGGTGCCCGTTTAACTGCCCGTACTGCCAGGACGGCGCGACCAAATATCAAAGCCTGCATATCCCGGAAAGCTGCCCGCTGCCAACCGTCGAAGAAATTTGCGCCGCTCTTGAAGAAAAATTGCAAGGGCGAAAGAATGGAGCGCAAGCGCTGAATGGAATCAGTATCTGCGGAAACGGCGAGCCCACTTTGCATCCGAATTTTCCCAAGCTGGTTGATGAAGTCATCAAGATAAGAGATAAATTTTGCCCCGAGGTCAGAATCGGCGTTTTTTCAACGGGCGCCACTTTGGAAAATAGCGCCATTTTTCAAGCGTTGCTGAAGCTCGATTCGCGCTACATTAAACTGGACGCCGGATGCGAGGAGACGTTTAGGGCGATCAACGCCGCCAGCCAGGAAATCTCGTTTAGCCAAATTGTGGCTGCGGTGGAAACGCTGTCTCTTGCCGCACCGACGACCATTCAGACCATGTTTGTTCGCGGCTTGGTGGACAATTCCGGGAGCGAAGAAATCGACCGCTGGATGCGAAAGCTCCAGACTATCCAGCCTGTTGAAGTTCACATATATTCAATCGCACGAAAGCCGGTTGATAATCGTGTGGCCAGGGTAGAAATGGAGGAACTGGAGCGCATTGCACAAAGAGCGCGCTTGGAATACAACTTACCGGTTTGGGCTTATTAAATGAGTTTTACTAAGACAATTACGCTTAGGTACGTCTTCGTTCTTAGCGTCCTCGCAGCCGTCGCAATTGTTTCCGACTACATTCTCCAGGAAAAAATAAGAGCTGAACAAAACCGAGCGGCTATCATCAATGTGAGTGGTCGTCAGCGCATGTTATTGCAACGCATTGCGCTCAACGCGACTTTGCTCACATACAGATCGTCTCTTGACGCTCAGGGCGCTGCACGGCGGGAACTGCTGGCGGCAATCGATCTCATGGAAAAATCGATACAGGCGCTGATCAGCGGCGATGCAGCCATGAATCTGCCTGGGAGTCCTTCCCCGGAAGTGAGAAAAATTTATTTCGAAGAACCATTTTTATTGAAGGAAAAATTACAAGAATTTCTGGCTGAAAGTCGGGCTTTCTCGCAATTAGACAAACGTGAAGCGTTATCCGGAAACTCTCGATTAGCCAATATTCTCGCCGCCGCGAATTCGGAACTGCTGCATCCGTTGAACGAAGTCGTAAAACAGTACCAAAATGAGAGCGAAACCGGTATCTCGAATTTGCAAAAACTGGAGCGTTCCGTGATGATCATTACCGTCATCGCGCTTCTGGTGATGGCTCTGTTGGTCTTTCGCCCCATGGGGTTGAATATCAAAAATCACCTGCTTGAACGTGAAGACTTAATCGCTGAATTGCGTGAAGCGTTAGGGCAAGTTAAAACCTTGAGCGGCTTGATCCCGATTTGCGCGGATTGCAAGAAAATTCGTGACGATAAAGGCTTCTGGAATCGTCTCGAAGATTATTTTAAGAAGCACGCGGACGCCGATTTTACCCACGGCCTGTGTCCCGACTGCCAGATAAAATTCGAGGAAGGGGATTAATCAGATCGGTGCAATTTTTCACAAATAATTGGCTCGGTTGACGGCGAATTTTCCATCGAATTTTGCATGTCGAAAGCGTCAAAAATCGAGACGTACATTTCTCGCTTTTGAGAACGTCGCCAAAGATTTTCTCATCCGTAGGAAATTTTGAGAGCTGGTTTTTCTATTTCGAGGATTCTCTACCTGACACTTTTTTGTAAACTGCATTTTCGAGCTGTCAAAAGGCCCCGTTTTGTCATTCTGGAGGAATCTTTGTTATCGCCCAGTGTAGATCATGCCTAAAAGTTCAAGGGTTGGATCAAAAAAGATGCTTGAAGCATGACAATTTCGGCCTTTTCTACCAGTTTGGGAAGCTTGGACAAAAAGTGTCAGGTAGAGAGTTTTGAGTATAAAACTGCGAGAAAAAAAGCGCTGGAAGATCCGAATCGAACTTGGTTGCATGGAAAATTGTTGTCAGCCCTCGATCGAGATTCCGTTTCTTCACTCTCGCGACAAGAAGCAAATATTGATGTTCCGCACTCTCGGAAGTTTCCCCAATAGCCCCTGAGAAACGTCACTTTTACGTCATTCCCGCGCAGGCGTATACGCGTCAAGATAACGCTCGGTAAAATGTGGATAACCCGTTAAACCTGCATTTTTGCCATAATTGACTGCTATCATGGACGCAAACGTTTGAAACATCCCCCTAAATCCCCCTTCGAAGGGGGACTTTTCGAGCGAATCCCTTGCGGGATTCGATGCGTTCCCCCTTTGAGGGGGGTTAGGGGGGGAAAGCGTATTTGGAAAGTCCTAAATTGTCATGCTGTAAGCATCTTTTTTAGACTTTTCCGCAACAACTGTCGGAACTTTCATGTCTGGCGACCCAAAAAGATTCCTACGGAATGACAAGACAAGGACTTCCCAAATGCGCTCTTAGAACCAGCTCTGATTGACAAGTTCAACGAGCACGGATTTGAGTATGCGTGCTACGAGATGAGCCGCCAAGCCAATCCAGCCAAAAATGCGAACATGGACGTTCAATTGGTCAAGCTACCAGTCCTTGCAAAAACTTCCTTGTCGCTTTTCAGAAAAGACGCTTTTTCAGAATCATCAAGACGCGCGTCAGTTCATTGATGCAGGCGTGGTTAAAAAACAAAAAACGAACGTCATCGTCGGTTCTGGCGTACCGACCGCGCGGTATTGTTTGGAGCGTGTAACTCAGGAAAACCGTGAAAACCTAAGACGGGAACTGGGGCTGAAGCAGGGGGAAGTTACTATCACGATGATTTCGCGAATCATCCGGTCAAAAGGCGTGCTGGATTTTGTGGTCGCCGCCGAAACGATCACCAATCATTGCTCGAACGTTCGCTTTCTACTCGTCGGCCCCGAAGACTCAGAAAGTTTAGACCGGCTTGATCAGCAGGGGTTGAGCAGATTGAAGCAATACGTTACCTGGCCCGGGCCGCTGCAGGATATTCCCGCCGTCCTTGCGGAATCGGACGTTTTTGTTTTGCCGTCGGCCTATAGAGAAGGCGTGCCTCGCGTTTTACTCGAAGCAGCGTCCATGGCTTTGCCAATCATTACAACAGACACGCCGGGGTGCAATGAAGTCGTTGTCGAAGGAGTCAATGGTTATTTTACGCCGGTTCATGACAGCCAAGCCCTAAGCGACGCGATCTTACGACTGATTCAGCAACCGGAACTCCGCAAGAATTTTGGACTCTCCTCACGCAAACGCGCCGTTGAAAACTTCGACATAAAAGTGATTGCCGCACAATTGACTTCAGAATATTTGGAGTTGTTGTCTGACGGAAATAGCGCAGTTAATCACGGCCAGCCCACGGGATGACCTGCCACAGCGCTGTTGCACCTATCAATCAATACGGTGCGGCGCTTGTAGTTCACGCCCGATTTCAATAGTTCCAAAGCCGATTTTTTTATTCCAATCAATCAATCACGGAAGCGCAACAAACGAATGTTAGTAGCGCTTTACTTGATTCTGTGAAGAATGCAGATATATTGAATATTTTCACAAAAATGATGAAAGTTATTTATTCGTTTGGTAGTCAAGTATGCGCATTCTGGTTGTGGAAGACGACCGTGACATCGCGGATTTCGTCAAAAAAGTCATGGTTGACGAGAGACATGCCGTAGATCTGGCGGCCACTGGGGCGACAGGTGAAGAACAGGCATTGTCGGAATCTTATGACTTGATCATCATGGACATTCTGCTTCCCGGAAAAAACGGAATAGACGTGTTAAAATCGATTCGTGAAGAAGGCGTACAAGCTCCGGTTTTGATACTTACGGCGCTGGGGGAAGTCCCTGATCGCGTAGCCGGTCTGGACGCCGGCGCCGACGATTATTTGGCCAAACCGTTCGCGGTTGCGGAATTGCGCGCTCGCGTTCGCTCTCTATTGCGGAGACAAGCGCCCACAAAATCGCCGGTTTTGAGCGCTGGAGATTTGACGCTGGACACGGTTTCCCATGAAGTTCGAAAAAAGGGAACGCTCCTTGAACTCACGAACCGTGAATACGCAGTTCTGGAATATTTGTTGAGAAACAAGAACCGGCTTTTGAGCAAGGGTATGATCGCGGAGCATGTGTGGGATTTCCATTTTTCCAGCGATTATAATTTGATCGAAGTTTACATTCGACGTCTGCGGAAAAAAATCGAAATTCCCGGCGGCCCCAAACTCATTCATACTGTACGAAACGGCGGCTACTCGATCAGGGATCATAGCGAATGAAACTTTCAATCCGCACTCGGCTTACGTTACTGATCACACTCGTTTTTTTTGTCGTACTGGTTTTGGTGCTGGTCAGCGGCGGCGTTGCGTTGTATGTCAGTTTGAATGAAGAGTTGGATAAATCGCTGATTGGCGAGAAAAAATCATCATTGGACTTGATGGACGAAGAATACGTCGAGTTGACGAGTGCGGCAGGAACGGAATTTGACACGCTGCGAGAAGAACTTGACGAAGACTTGCATGATTTGTATGACAACAAGCGGCAGTTCTCAATTTTCGCTATTCATAGGGCGGGGGAGAAGTTGGTTATTAGGGCAGGCGGGGAGCACAATCTTGATCGGCTTATTCATCAGGGCGACTTTCTCTCCAACGAGGATGGCTTTTACAATTTGCATATTGAAGGAAGACGGTACCGCGCTCACGTAACTCAGCATGAATGGGGCGTTCAGATCGTCGGCATGCCAAACCAGATTTTTTATGAAATTGCCGATGAAATTCGAGAGATGCTTTTAGTCGGCGCGCCGGTTACGTTGGTTCTTGTCCTTCTGGGAGGGCTGGTTTTAGCGCGCCTTTCAATGAAGCCGGTTGTGGCCGCCGCCAAAGCGACTGAAAATATATCGTTGAAAAACCTCGGCAATCGTCTGCCCGAATACGCAGGAAAAGATGAATTCGGCGTTTTGGTGGATACGCTAAACCTGATGATTTCACGGATTGAAGACGGCGTGAAACGCGTGCGGCAATTCACCCAGGACGCGGCGCATGAGCTACGAACGCCCTTGACCATTCAGCGGGGCGATGTGGAGTTGCTGTACCAGCGAGAAGATTTGCCGGAAGATGTGCGCGAAGCGTTACGCAAGACGCTCGATCGTGTCATTTATATGAGTCAGATCGTCGATAATCTCCTGCTGCTTGCGCAAACGGACGCAGGTAATTATCCAATTCAGAAAGAGAAGTTTCGTTTAGATCAAATCATCTCCGAAGTGGCGGAAGATGCGGAAATTCTCGTCGGCGACCGTCCGATTTCTATTCACACCGATTGTGACGCCGTTGAGTTTTCCGGCTGGGCGGAACTCTTGCGCCGTCTCGTTTTAAACCTTGCAGACAATGCCATTAAAAATACAAATAGAGGCCGAATCGATTTTCGGCTCAAATCATCTGAAAAGGAAGTATCGCTTTCTGTGTCGGATACCGGCTCGGGGGTTTCCGAGGAAGAGTTACCTTATATTTTTGATCGTTTTTACCAATCCGACAAAGCTCGAACTTCCACTAAAAGCGGCAGCGGGCTTGGCTTGGCCATTTGCCAATGGATCGCTCATGCGCACGGCGGAGAAATCAAAGTCGCCAGCGAACTCGCCAAAGGCACGACGGTAACCGTCACTTTTCCCGCCAAAAACACTCCTTCGTTTTAACCAATTTTGCCCTGATATTCCTTTTTGAAATCTTGTTTGAGTGCCGTGTCGAACTCGAGATGGAGTTCTGTATGCAGGACGCTTTTGCATCGGTCATTGTGTTTTGCCAATTCAGTTGAGTTTCAGATAGTCGAGCTACCTTCAACATAAAGGTAAATTGATGTTTTCGAACACTGCGGTCTGGGATTTGGAATGCTGATGAAAAGCTTTGGAAATTATTCTCGCATTTCATAAGGGCCGTTTCCCAAAGTATGGCAACGAAGGAATGATGAAGCGCAAAGCTGATGTTCCGAAGGTATGACAATTGAAACATGTTATACGTCGAGTTATTCGACGTCAAAAGGAATGAAAATAAATGAACGAGATCATCATGATTGAACTTATATATTTCTCCAGCTTCGACCTGATGATTATGGTCGAATACATAAAAAAATCGAACACGCTGCGCTATGCATCGCATCGTGGCATGGAATCGAACGAGCGTGAAAAAACTGAACGTCACATTATGTCTGAGTTCGCGCCCAAAACCGATTTTCACGAGAAGCCGCGCTCGCAATTCTCCTATCTTGGCGTGAACAAAAGTTTACAAAAGAGGCTGGCGAGCTTTAATGAAAAAAAAGCAGCGGATGCGCTAAACAGAAATGAAGAAAAAATTTCCGCTTTGGTTGATAACCTGATTCACGTTTCTATGTGTAATTATTACAGTGAAAAAATCGGCGATTTGATCGTAACAGTACGGCATGAGCTCAACAGCGGGCGGCAATCCGAGCCTCTTTTAAATAAATTCCGGCAGAACATGGATGAGTTGCTCAGCGCGTACAATCTCCATGCAGACCGCGCTCTTGCAATTGATGACGTTATCCCCTTGGACTTGAAATCGTTTTGGTTTGACGGCAAAAATGAGCCGCGAGGTTTAAGCGCGCCTTCAATGACCTAGCCTGAATATGTACAGCTTTTCTTCGCTGTCGCTCACGATATAAACGAGATTTTGGGCGGAGTCGACTGCAACGCCCTCGGCTTTTTTGAAGGGAAGCTCGTACATTTTCTTGACCCCGGAATCTTTATCCCACAGCACAAGTTTTTCGCTTTCATCGCTGATGATCCAGATTTGCCGTTCATTTTCAGCTTGGCAAAGTCCGGAATAATCTTTGGCGAAATTCAGAGGGAATTCTCCGTCGATTTGAAAATTTGTATTTAGAGAGATCAGTCTGCCCGGTTTTTTTTCATTTACCACCCACAATGTTCCCGTTCGGCTCAGAAAAATTCCTTCCAAGCCTTGATCCTTCGAGTTATCCACGTTGACGGCGCGACGTGTAAGCACGGTTCCGTCAAGCGCAATTTGCAGCACTTCGCGTTTTTGCTCTTCTGCAACCCAGAGAACGTCATTGTCGCTGTCGTACGTAACGCCTTCAAGATCATCGCCTTTGAAACTAAGCTTGCGGATGACGGCGCCTTCAAGCGTAATTTCGTAGATTTCATTGTTTGGGGGATCGTTCACAACCCAGAGCGATTGTTTGTTTTTGCCGAGTGTCAGCCCTGAAGGTTCGGGAATGCTGAGATTGAACTCGTTAATGAGTTCAAGCGGGGAGAGCGGATTATTGCCGCCGCAGTTGCAGAACAACGGGACTGCGAGCAAGAAAATGGACTTTAATGACATCGCAACGCGCCTGATTTTTCAGGTTTTGTACAACGCGGCCGCTTTGAAAGTCAATTCGGAATGGGGCGTTTTAGGGGCTGTGCTAAAAGTTGCCCTACTTGGATTTTCGATTTTGTTTGCTTTGTTTCTCTCAGAGCGTATTTGGAAAGTCCAAAATTGTCATACTGTAATTCACTACCTGACATTTTTTGTTTAGGTTCTAAAACTGGCGAAAGAGGCCGGAATTGTCATGCTGGAGACGTCTTTTTTGATCCGATCCTTGAACTTTTGAGCATGATCTGTACTGGACGATAACAAAGATTCTTCCAGAATGACAAAACGAAACCTTTCGACGGCTCGAGAATACAGTTTACAAAAAAGTGTCAGGTAGAGAGTGCTGTAAGCATCTTTTTTAGACTTTTCCGCAACAACTGTCGGAACGTTCATGCCTGGCGACCCAAAAAGATTCCTACGGAATGCCAAGACAAGGGCTTTCCAAATACGCTCTCAGCATTTTGGAAAGTTCTGCCGTGAAATGGCGGAAAATGACCCTATAGCGCTAAAAGCTCACTAACGCTCCCAAACGATTCGGGGCAATTAAGGGTCTTAGGGCAAGCGGCCGTTGACGATTTTTATTATACTTGACTGCGAAAGAAGCGACAAAATAGCCGAGACTTCCGCCGACAAAAGTATCTGAAACCCAGTGATTTCGACTCACGATTCTTTGCATCGCTACCGAGACGCCCATGAGATAGGCCGGGACTTTAACCCAGGTTTTGGGATATTGTTTGGCGACCACGGTCACCATCGCGAAAACGCTTGAAGTATGTCCGGAAGGAAAGCTTTGATATTGGTGCTCTGCGCTGAATTTGAGAAAATTGAAATCATGCGGCCCGACCTCTTTGTAAGGCCGCGTCCTGCCGAAGATCCTTTTTCCCGTCATGGTGATCCCCATCGTGCCCGCTAAAGAAGCGACGATCAAAATCGACGTTTCTCTTAGCTTCTTGTCTCCGAAGGCCAAACCGCCGGCCAACGCCGATCCGGACAATGCAATAACTGATCTTTTGCTGCCGAATTCGTCGTAGACCTCCCCGATATTCGAGAGGGTTTTGGGCAAGCCAAACGGTTTAAAATCTTGCTCAACGCCATATTCTTTGTCTGTCGTGCCGTCTGCAAACTCGCGCAAGGCTATCGCCGTCCCAGCAAATGCAAGCGTCTTGAAAATCCGGCTGCGGTAGAACGGAGCGCTTTGATGAGAACCGCTTTCGATATTCTTTTGCTTTTCGAGAGCCGAGCTTTGAAAATGTTTCTGCTCTTGAGCGAGCAGTTTTGGCAGAGTTTGCGCATCAAATGAAATTGCTGCGATAACGGCAAGAACAATGGAACGCTTTTTCATGGAAAACTCTTCCTTTATGATCCGGTTTTATAGAATTATCGCAAACTTAAAGATTCTTTCGCCCCGGCGTCTTTCGTCCAGGTATGCGCGTATTCAATTTCGCCGTATCGGTTGATGAATTGCATGTGCAACTCGCTTTCCGACGCGCGAAACCAGGCAAAGCCGAGATTCGTCTCAGCGAAAATCGTGTGCTCGCCATACCGCGTGTCGCGCGTTTTTGATCCGGTGCCGGAGATTATATAGTACATACCGTCGCGCTCAATCAATTGCCGGTCGTGTTCGTGGCCGGCAATAAAAGCGTCGGCTTTGTATTTTTTTAACAGAGGGAGTACGCGCTGAATCATACGTTTTTCATCGCCGTGTTTGCCGTATGTGTAAACCGGATGATGCCCATAGACAATTTTCCAGGTTGCGGTTGAAACCGCCAATTCGTTTTCGAGCCACGCAAGCTGTTCATCGTCCCATCTTCTTTTTTTTCTGAGCACGTCTGTGTCGATGGCGAAGAATTGGATGGAAGCGCCGTTATCCAGTGGTTTTGAAAAAGTATAGTAGTAATGCGGCATGCGCCATTTGTCGTTGAGCTTGGCGTATTCTATTTGGTGCTTGCCGTTGCCGTCGTGATGATCATGGTTGCCAAGCGTGGGGTAGAAGGGCGTTTGCAAGTGGGGCAGATCGTACATTTCTTCAAATTTTTGAATCCATTGCGGGTCTTCTACTGAAGTCACGCCGTCGCCGTAAAAATTATCGCCGAGGGTGATGATGAAATGCAAAGAATCTTTTTGCGCTTTCTCATCCATCAATTTGGCGACGCGCCGTTGCGGATCGCCGCCCTTTCCCTGGTCGCCCAAGGCGATAAAATAGACGTACTTTTCGCCCGGCTTTTTGTTGGGAATGGAAAACTCAGGGACAGGCTGACGGTTTTCAACAACCTTGAGTCGCGGCGCTTTGGGCCGGTCGCTTCTGCACCCGGCGAAGAGAAAAACGGCGCCCCATAACAAGAAAAGGACTATTCGAACAGAAGCGAATAATGTGGATTTGCGCAGCACGGAATCTTCCTCGAACGATGTTGTTTCATTTATTCCGATTGATTGGAAGCGTGGGAGGGGAGAGCGTGCAAAGGAGTGGATTCCAGTTCCCGGATTGAAGCTATCATTTGAAACTGAATTGTGGCTGAACGAGCAATTGGAAGGGCTGCCTCAAAACATAAGATTTTTAGAGTGAGACACAACATGTCGTAGGGGTTCAAAATTTTGAATCCCTACACGTGGTATGCCATTCATTCAGAGACCATTTTGGGGGGCAGCACCTTACTTGTGAAAATCGCCGTCAATCTTTTTTCTCAGCCAGCGTCACATAGCGCTCAAGCCGGGCTAATTCCTTTTTATCGACATACTTGGCGATTTCACGCTGAAATTGTTTGATGTCTTTGTACGGCCGGTATTCTTTGAACTCGTGCAACATTCTTTTGCCGATCCCCGGGATGCTCAAAATGTCTTCATCGCTGGCCGTGTTCAATTCAACGGGGACGAAAACGAATTGCGCCAGACGAGCCAGCTCCTTATCGTCAACATACTTGGCGATTTCGCGCCGAAATTGCGCCATCGCGCGATACGGGCGATATTCTTCGAACTCATGCGCCATGCGTTTCCCAACGCCGGGAACGAGCAAGATTTCCTCGCGCGTCGCCGTGTTCAAATTGATCGGAACGAAAAGTTTGGCGTAAAGCTCACCGCACGCTTCTTCCGAAAGCGTTTCGCTCAAGTAAGCGTTCAGATCCGTCATGCTGAGGAACGGACGCTTTTCCATCACGCCTTCTACCAGCGCTTCGGTCATGTGCGGCAATGCCGCTAATTCTTTTTCGCCCGCCAAATTCGGATTGAGCGCGCCCTGGTTTTTACCGACTTGTCCGGAGACTGCTCCAGAAAAGCAGAAGATCAAAAACGCTATGGTCATTAAGCCTAAAAACGGTTTTCCAAGATTTTTCATCGCGTCGTCCTTTTAATTTTTTTGAAGCCGGGGCTGTTCCAAAACGTGAAAAAAATCAGTTCCAAGTTAATCCCGAACATATGAGAGTCTATTGGAAAATCGATGTTTTTGGACAGCTTCTACTGATTTAAAATTGGATGTCGGTAGGTAAACGCCAGCCCTAACAAACCAAGCTGGATCATCGCGCCCGGAGCCAACGCCGGGGTTGCGCCTTTGAGGGATTTCCAAATTAACTCCGTCGTTTCAATAGACGGGTACATTTCCAGTTCGAATTCCATGTTACCCTGAAAATGCAAAATCAATCCGGCAAACCCGCCGACGATGAATAGTAGCATCACGACCTGAAAGGCGCGCAAGCTCGTTTTTGCACGCGCCTTGGCGTGCCAGCCAAGAACGAGAAGGCAACCCGCCATTAAAAGCAATGGCGTGAGCTGCCAATAATCTTCGGTATGCTCCAGCAGCAAGAGTTCCGTCCCGGCTCCGAGCATTGCGAAAAGAAAAATGGCCAGAATGAAACCGCGAATTTTATCGATCAGCGTTTTTTCGTCGTTCACATCACCACCAAAGTCCGCCGTCGACATATTCCCATAGAAAAAATGCGACGAGTCGAAAATCGTTTTTACGATGACCAGCGACCGGCACTTGCCCGCCGAGAGAAAGGGCAATGTGCCCGCTCTTGACGAACGCAAAGTAAATTTGCGGCGTGATTAAAAGCGTATTTTCGTCAGAATCCAATTCGTGAACGCCGCTGAACTCGACCATCGGATAGAATCCTTTTTTCTCATTCGTCAGCGGCAATGTGAGCGCTGTGTTCCAAAATAGTTCTTTCTCGCCTTTGGATGATTCCAGCGGCGCTTCGAATTTCACGCTCGATTGCAATGCAAAAGCGTCAAAGCCTTTTGCCGCGGCAAGAAACGCCGCAACGCCGAAGGTTTCATTGCCTGCACCGGAATTGATAGCGGGCAAAGCAGTTTCCACGCCGCCGCTGAAAATACTGCGCCCGGCGGGGTTGTAGGCGAGCACGTGTTTCAGGCCAAGCTCGATGTTGCCGACGCCGCTCGAAGCGCCGGAGCCAAATCCTGCGGTCAGCGGCAGCGCAACTTCCCACTGCGAGCGTTTGCCGAGACGACGCTCGTAGATGAACTTTGAAACAGCGACTTCGACGTCCGAGTCTTTGACCGGTTCGAAAGACTGAGTAAAAACCGCTTCATTCTCCGGGAAGGCTTTGGTTGTGATTTGCGGCCTTCTGAAGTTCAATTCCCCCGGCGGCCAGCCAGTTTCTTCGCAGAAAGTTTTAATGTAGTCGATAATGGCTTCGACTTGTTCCGGGCTCAGGGCTTCACCGTAGGCGGGCATGGTTTCGGAAAGTCCGCGCGCTGTACCGCTGTGGTTGATCACGGCGCGCCAGTCTTTGCGCGGCTCGCGAGTGTTGAAGCTGCAATCGGTAAAATCCGGCGGCTCGTCAGCCAGCTCCAGTCCTTCGACGGCGCCCTTGCCGTCCAAGCCGTGGCATCGCGCGCAGCCGGCGAAATCTTCGTACAAAAATTTGCCGTCAAGTTCATCAAAGGGAGCGTCCTGCGCTCCAACGTTCGCCCAGAGCACGGTCAAGCAAAAAATCAACAAAAACCGATACTTCTTGCGCAATTTCTTCATCCTCCTTCCAAATATCTTTCAAGAAAGTACGTTCTTGAATCATCAAGATTATTAGCTGTATATTTTCACTCCGACTCTCATGATGTGTTCTCGCAGCGGCTCGGATTTAATCGCGGACAAAGCTTTGACGTCAAAATGATACGGCAGCGGCAGTTCTTCTAATTCGCTTGCGACGGCTTCAGCATAAAGCGGGTCTTCAACGCCTTCAAGCGCCAAATCGATATCGGAAGACGGCGCGGCCAAGCCTTTGGCGCGCGAACCAAAAAGGATGGCGCTCGTAATTTCAGGATGTTTAGAGAGAACGCCGCGGATTAGAGACCATTCTCGTTCGCTCAAACTATGGCTCGTCATGATTCCTGGCTGCGTTTCTTAAGCCAATTGTGCAACGCTTCGAATTCCGGCTGATATCGATCACGAATGGCGATTACGGCTTCTTCGAATGTACGCGAATCATATGTATGTGAAAGCAAATTACGATGATCGAGCATGTCAATCCAAATCTGGCCGTCGTCAATAACTCTGGCTGCGAACGCCGCCTTTATTACGTTTCGCGGCGTAATGGGATTGATCATATTGCCCTCGTTTTCGAGGTAATCTTTGAGCGTTTTCGACGCAAGCTCAAGCGCAAATTCAAAGCGTTGAACCATCCCTTCGCGTTCCAATGCCGACAAACTTTCCACACCTTGTTCAATCGGTTCGCGCAGCAACTTTACGGCGCGATCAAAATTTTGAAATCGTTGTTTCCAGCGAACATCAAGCGCCATTTATAGCTTTGCCCGTGTTTATACCTTTGTTCGGCAAGAAAATGCCAAGCCTGCGATTCTTGATTGTGTTCTATTTTAAAACAACTAAACGCGAAAAACAAAGATTAAGGCGCTTGTCTGGAGCCTGTCTCATAAGTTTTCAACAAATCCTGGCGGGACGACCTTGGTTTCTCCCTTTTTTAAGCCGCCGACGTGCTTGAGAAGTTTGTCATAATCTTCGTCTTCCGGCTTATAGGCTGTCTCTTAAACACAT
>CAXHAT010000198.1:0-14589 GCA_964014485.1 uncultured Deferribacteres bacterium | reverse complement strand
GACTTGAAAAAAATACGAAACGAATAACGTTACCCACACAAATTCATATAGAGCCTAAAAATCTCTAGCCACAATTAAAATCTTGACTGAGTATTAGTTTGAACCTTCTTTTGCTGGAAGTTGCTGTTCCTTGGTATACGTTTCTAATCCCGCAAGTATTTTTCCTAACTGTTCAATAATTTGACCTAATTCTTCTGCATAGTTCTTAGGTCCAACCAAATTCTTGAGTTGTAAAAGATGACTTATTGCCAAATCATGTTCTCTGCGCATTCTCGTCTTTTCATTTTCGAGAAACTCAGCTAGAAGCCTGTCCCGTTCGTTTTCGCGTTTCTTAGAGTTTTCTTCCTCCGTTTCTTTTAAAGACTTGATCTTTTGTGTCAATTCATACTTCAAGTCATTGTCAAGTTTTTCAAGTCGCGAAGAAACATAAGAAGCAAATCGAGTGTCTGCGTCGATTTCTGAATTGCGTCGAATTCGAGCAAGTGATACAACAGAAGTTACATAGTAATCCTTTTCTGAATAACTGAGGTTTTCATCTGAGATTATACTATGAATTAGGCGTCTTTCATTATCATTGAGCAATAATGAGTCCTCATCTGTAAGTGCAAATGGGAAATTAAACTGAATAACTTGATCTTCGGCACTCAACAAATTGTCTTCCCATTCGATAATTCCAGTTACCACGTTCATTAACTTGGCATTAATATTCCAACTAGAAGAAAGATTTCCTGACACGCTACCTGTTAGCGTGCTCCTCGCATTCACGAGATTACCTATTTCAACAGCGGTTTGATCATCTGTAATACCTGAATGCTGAAGTTTCCACTGTTCAACAATTTTCGGTATCTCTTCAGGGCTAATAACGTCTATACCAGCCTTTACCAATTCAGACCTAACTATAGCTGTCATATATTTGCTAAACCCATTTGGCTTGCCATCATTTTCAGCAACAAATTGAGAAACAGCAAGGGGTTCTATTGCTTTTTCTTTTAGTGTATCTACCAGATCTGAAACAATTTTTGTTATTTCCCTCTGCCAATGCAAAATCTCACCGTTAGACTTGAAAAATATAATTTTCGGCCCTTCTTTTAGGCTGACTGCTCCCGTTACGATTGCGTCAAGGGTCGGCATTTCTTTATGCAATCGTTGCAAATCGGCGCTTTGAATAAAGCCAAAATCTTCAATTTGAAGTTTATTAAGAACGTCTCTAAACTCCGATTGAGAAATGACATTATATTGTTGTGAATCAAATAAAGAAATCTTCTTGTATAACTGTGTATTAAAGTTGCGACTGTAAATTGTGGTGCGACCATCTGAATCAGAAAAATTCAGTATCGCAAGTTGTTGAAACCCTTCATCAATAGCCGTTTCATTGATTACATCTAGGACTTTAGCAAGATGTTTATAATTAATATTACTTTCTTTTCGTAATAAATTGCCAGACCCACATCCAAGAATAGATATAGAAAAAATAGAAAAAAGTAAACCTATCACGGAATCGATAACTCTTTTCATTTTGAGTCCATCCTATTGAGTAATTCGTCTACACGGAATTTTCGTAATGTCTTCATCGCTATGTCGAACGGCAAATCGATCTCATCAATTCTTGACAAGAGGTATTTATGATCTTCTTCAATTACAGCAGATAACGTTGATTGACTAGTTTTAACATCAGTCAAAATAAGTTCAAGCACACACTTTACTTGAATTATTTTTTCGTTCAAATACTCACGCGTATCTCGTTCTGTAATGTCTATGCTGGTTATTTTTGGCCGCAACAAAACATCTGCATGATTTCGATTTTCAGTTACCTTCAATGTTTTTACTGCTACTAAAGTATTTTTCAAAGTACTCTGTAATACGGAATGATGCTGTGTAGAAATACTATGATTGGTAAGATTATTGAAACCTTTTACATAAATAAGCTTTGTAGAAACGAACTCATCCTTGTCGTTTGAATATATTTTTTTCACCAAATTTCGCATTGCTTCCTTACGGCTACGAGCATCATTTAAAAGCCCGCGGGGATATAGAATACTCTCGACCAGAACTTTAGCCCGATCAAAAGATTGAAAAGATACGGTGATGTTGATTTGACCGCTCTCAATATCGTCAAAGACCTCGCCAAAAATCAATAAATCAACATGTTTGGCCTTTAAGCTATCTAATGAAGGTTTTGTAAGCTGAATAATGTTTGCCAATGCTCGCTCTCTATCTAATTCAGATAAAACGCGATCATAGATATGGCGCTCTAGTACCGAAAAATGGCCATATTGAACTAGAGCAGCCTCAAAGTCATAGGCGAATTTTGAAGTATGGCCATTCTTTTCACGATCTCTTGTTGTGAAATCTACAACATATACATTCTTAAAGTGCTGGATTTTGCTTTGTGCAAATACAAAACTATCGCTATCGAATATGAGTCCAACAAGGATCAATGACAAAAATTTCATTTTTCAACCTTTACATAACTACAAGGAAATAATGTACGTGTTTTATCGCTTATCAGCACAGTAACGGAGCAAGTCCGGTTTCCCTTTTTCAAAGTAATCACGTGGTTTGTTGATTTCTTTTTTACACGAATAGTTATAATATTGGATGCGGCCTTAACTATGAGCGCGGGTTTATCGTCAACGAGTATCTCAGCTCCCACCATAACCTCTGGGATGTATAAAATAGTCTCAACAACATTATAAGAATTACCGAGCAATCCTTTGCTTGTAATTAAGGTGACTGTGATTCCCCTTTTTGCTTTAGAGCCAAAGTTGGGGCTTTGTCTAATTATAGTTCCAGAAGGAATTTCACTCTCTTCTTCGGTGATTTTGGCTTCAATGTCTATTTTCTGCAATTCTTCGACAGCTTTTTCGATTCTGTAATTTACGACATTAGGAATTGTGACCAATTCTTCGCCAGTTTGTTTGTCAAGACTGTTGTTGTCAAAAGATGTCAGAATAAAAGGTATTATAGCTTGAATAAGTGCAGCGAGTATCATAGCTATTGCACCAAGGATAGCAATTTTTAGTGGTGAACTTATGTGGGATTTTGACTGTTTCTTACCCATTTTTGATATACTGCAATTCCAATCCTGACTTATGAGTTAAGCTGTGAAGTGCGATTCGCATAATCCGCCCCATACAAGTACGAATCTCTGACTGTGTTTCTGGTACCAGAAACACAGTCAGAGATTCCAAGACTATCTCTCATGCAAAATAATGGGATTCATTACCAAGCGATACAGTGTTGAAATTTTGAAGTCCGCCCGTTCCCACGTTTCAAAATAGTAACAAATAGTAATAAGCACAAGGCAATCTTGCTTAATGGAGGGGAAGCCGGATTTGCTGTTTCTGGTCTGGCTTACTTTCCTATGGAAGCTTCTCGCAATTGACAGGTTTTCACTGCCGTTAAACCTCAAACTTATCGAAGTCAAGAGCGGAAAAACGAGACGTTTTATCAAATCTGAGAATACCTATGGTCGGGAGTATTAGAAAGAGACTGCAAGAAGAAGGAATGATATCGGGTAGAAGGTTTTATCTACTCGCATGGCGAGAACGCACAAATCGAAAAGGTGCGCAAACAAGTCGAAGCGTTTGAGAAAATAGAAGGACGTCGCCCGCGTATTTTGGTGGCGAAAATCGGGCAGGACGGCCATGACCGCGGCTCAAAAGTCATCGCCACCGCCTTCGCCGACCTTGGCTTCGACGTGGACATTGGCCCGCTCTTCCAAACCCCGACGGAAACGGCGCGGCAGGCGGTGGAAAACGATGTGCATATTATCGGCATGAGTTCATTGGCTGGCGGGCACAAAACACTTCTGCCGCAGCTTATTGAAGCGCTGAAAGAATATGAGCGCGACGATATAATGGTGATTATTGGTGGGGTGATTCCTCGGCAGGACTATGATTTTCTCTATGAAAACGGCGCGTCGGCCATTTTCGGGCCGGGGACGGTGATCCCTGAAGCGGCTGAGGAGATTCTGAAAAAATTGTCCTAATCCGGCCTGCTTTTATGCAAACCTATTGCTATTGACAGGTTCTCGCCTTTCTTGAATTTCAAACCCATCGAAGTCAAGGGCGGAAAACTGGACGCGGGGTCGTATCTTGCTTGCGTCAAGTTTGAGAATTCTCGTGGCCGAGAATTTTCGCAGAGAAACATCAAGGAGAAGGAACGATGTTAAATAGAAAATTTTACCTGATCGCATTTTTGCTGTCGGCGACGGTCGGCTTTGCCAATTGGGGTTGCGGCGATAACTCAGGCGCGGCAAACAGCGAACGTATCGCCCCGCTGTTGGAAGGCATGGGCGACAGAAATCACGCCATCACCACCGACAACGAATTGGCGCAGCGTTATTTCAATCAAGGCATGGCGCTGTCGTACGGATTTAATCACAAGGAAGCGGAGCGGTCATTCCGCGAAGTCGCCCGACTCGACCCGAACACCGCGATGGCGTGGTGGGGCGTGGCTTTGGTGCTCGGCCCCAACATCAACGCCGCAATGGAAGACGCGGAAGTGCCGAACGCCTACGCCGCGATTCAAAAGGCGCTGGAGCTTGCGCCCAAAGCGAGCGAAAAGGAGCAGGCGTACATTCAGGCATTGTCCAAACGTTACATCGCCGAACCGGTTGAAGACCGCAAGCATTTGGACGAAGCTTATGCGGCGGCGATGAAAGAATTGGCCAAGCGCTATCCGGACGACTCCGATGCAACGGCGCTGGCCGCCGAATCGCTGATGGATTTGCATCCCTGGGATTTTTGGGAAATTGATGGTTCGCCCAAGCCCTGGACGCCGGAAATCATTGAAGTGCTTGAAAGGGCGTTGGCGCGCTGGCCGGATCATCCGGGGTTGAACCATTTTTACATTCACACGGTCGAGGCTTCGAAAAATCCAGGACGCGCAACCGTGGCGGCGGATCGCTTGGGTGATCTTGTTCCCGGCGCCGGGCACCTCGTACATATGCCGGGGCACATTTACATTCGCACCGGGCGTTACATCGACGCGGTGATCGCCAACGAAAAAGCGATCAAGGCGGACGGCGATTATGTGACGCAATGCCACGCGCAGGGGCTTTACCCGGTCGCGTACATGCCTCACAACCACCATTTTCTCTCGGCTTCAGCGACGATGGCGGGCAATAGCGAAAAGGCGATTTACGCGGCGCGCTACATGGCCGAGCACCAGGATCACGATTTGATGCGTCAGCCCGGCTACGGCACGTTGCAGCAGTTCGCTTCGATTCCGCTCTATTCGTTGACCAAGTTCGGGCGTTGGGAAGAGCTTTTGAAAGAATCGGCTCCGGCGAAAGATTTGCTCTACCCCACCGGCATTTGGCATTTCGCGCGCGGCATGGCATTGACAAGAACGGATCGGCTCGCTGAGGCACAGACCGAGCTTGCCAAAGTGAAAGAAATCGCCGCCGACACATCGTTGTACCACGTCACGATTTGGGATTTGAACACAACGTATGCGTTGATGCAAATTGCGCGGGAAATTTTAGCCGGAGAAATTGCCGCGAAGAAAAAAGACTTCAGCGCAGCGATCCAGCATTTACGTTCGGCAGTGGCAATGGAGGACAAATTGGCTTATGACGAGCCGCCGGTGTGGTACTCCCCGGCGCGGCACAATCTCGGCGCTATTTTGCTCGAAGCGGGGAAGCCGAAAGAAGCGGAAAATGTCTATTTGAAAGATTTGGAAAAATACCCCGAAAACGGATGGTCTCTGCGAGGCTTGCAACAAAGCATGGAGGCGCAAGGCAAGTCAAAACAAGCGCAGAGCGTCAAAGTGCGTTTTGAAAAAGCATGGGCGCACGCAGACGTTGTTCTGCCCGGGTCAAGATTTTAATCTTGGCGCCGGAGCAGAAGCCGCGCCCCTCTTGGAAGAAACGTTGCATTGATCGCTTTTTTCACAAATGGTCGTTCTTTCAAACGAGCCGAATTCAGCCCTTGTGGACGGGACGGGCGTTAAAAAGCGCGATACTCCCGCGAATTTTCGCGACGAATGAGAGCCTGACTGGATGAAACAGGCGTTCTAAATAGACGTTTTTCATTTTTTCGTAAAAAAAACTTAGGATTGCACTTGACGCGAGAAGAAGTTTTTGTATATTTCGGTCGTTCTTTAACTAACACCCAACAACTGCTGTTCTCCGCAATGTATCGTTTTTGGTTCTTGCTCATAGACAATCTTCGTTGGGCCTTTTTTCTCATTTTTCAGGAGTTATTATGAATATCTATGTTGGTAACATCCCATGGAGCACTGACGAAGATGCTGTGAGGGAACTTTTTGAACAATATGGCGCTGTTGACAGCGTCAAGTTGATCAAAGACCGCGAAACAGGCAGACTTCGGGGCTTTGGCTTCGTTGAAATGACTGAAGACGACAGCGCCAGAAATGCGATTGAACAATTGAATCAGTCGGATTTCGGCGGTCGCACTTTGGTTGTTAACGAAGCGCGTCCGAGAGATAATCGTGGCGGTGGCGGCGGTGGTCGTCGCGGCGGCGGCGGTGGCGGATTCGGCGGCGGAAATTGGTAACAGCAGTACCAATTAGCGGCGAATCAATCTTTTGATTTTGATTAATAACAACGGCGGCTTTTAAGTCGCCGTTGTCGTTTATAGCAATTTCCAGAAGTTTTACCCTCCGATAGTTCAGCCCGCTTGGATTTGATACTCTTTTCCTAACATTTCTCACTTCAAATTGAGGCCAAATCAGAGCTTTTTAGGCAAAAAATGAAGAATACAATTCACTGCCACGCTCAAGCGTTGTTCGAATATTTTCACCGTATTCCTAAGTCTAAGACTTTTACAAATAGTAGTTTATGGCGTTCCAGACGAAGTGAGAAATGTTAGTCTTTTCTTTAATGGGCGGCCTCGTCGCAAGAATTGTTGAACTCCAAAGCAAGTAATCCGGCGGAAATTCTCGAGTCGCTTACAAATGCGTTAAACCGACATGACATCAATGCGATGGGCGAACTTGTTTCTCACGACCTCAAATAGCTGCGTATCGTTAAACCGGACTCGGTTATAGTGAAAACTTCCGGCCGAAACGCCCTTCATGAAGCAATGAACTCTTATTTCACCAACATTCCGTCGGCGCGCTCGAAAATTGAGTGAACGATGGTTTCCGGAGCAAATGTCTCAGCAAGAACGTGCTTTCTGGAAACGAAACTGCTAGGAGTTCTCATAATCTGCGCTGGCAATTTATGAGACTCGTGAAGGAAGATTTTACGGGTGTGGTATTTTCCCGCGAGCAATTAAGATGCTCTTTTTCATTGCATAAACTTACCGGATGCGCTATGTTTGAGCAGTATAAAACTGTAAACGAGACGCCTATATCACTTTGAAATGGGAGGGTAGAAATGGGAATGACGCATGTAACTGTAACCATAAGAAACCCCGCGGAACCGGAACGGACTTGGGAAAGCCTTTTTCTGGTCGACACAGGCAGCATAGACTGTCTTGTACCGGGTAAGCATTTACGAGAAATCGGCCTGAAACCAAAAGCGCAAAGAGCCTATGAATTAGCCGACGGATCTGAAATCAGGATGGACGTCACCACGGCAGATGTTGAATTTATGGGAGACATTGTCGGATCAACTATTATTATTGGTGATGACGACATAGAGCCGATTCTGGGTGTGACGGCTTTAGAATCGGTTGGCATTGAGGTTGACCCTAGAACGCAAAGGCTAAAACGCCTCCCGACGGTGCGTCTCAAATCGCTGGCTGCCCGAAAAGGGCGTTGAGTCCTTGGGGGAATAGTCAAACAAACCAGCAATCATGGGGTTCAAAATGATTGTGCGATTCAGCATTGTTTTTGTTTGGATTTGCCAGCTCTGCACGTCTTTTTCCGTTACGGCGCAAAGTCAACTTTTCCCTTCCAAAGCCGTCCCTCAGGTTTTCTTCGGGCAAAACGTTTCTCAAAAAAAGCCGACACAAAAAGTCTTGAATTCCCGCGCTTGGCAAAAAGAAAGTGCTGAGCGTCGCTTCAAAACGCACGATAAAGTGATTGGCGCCATGATCGGATTGCCGTTTGGCATTTTTTTAGGAGTCGTTGCAGGCACGCTGATTGACGACGATTTCGAGGGCGGTTTGACGGGCGCAACAATTGGAATGATGGTCGGGCCGTTTTTGACCTATGAAATGATGGCGCACACAAAAGGCGCTCCGCCGCAGACGCATTGGAGCGTTCTTTCCGGAGCGAACTTGGCGCTTACGGGAGTCCCGCGAATGCAAAGAGATCTGGGGGTTTCTTTTGGCCTAAATCGGGACTATTTTTTATTAAAATCGCTCGATCTGCGCCTCGGGCTCGGCTTTCATACGCGGCGTTTTTCGGCGGAGCGGCTAAATGTACTATTCATCACGCCGATCTCGACTGAATTCCATATCCGAGCCCTCAACTTTGAAGTCAGCTTCATCGACGTCTCGCCGATTTTCGTTTCTTCGGTGTTCCGCTCGAACGCTTCCGAGATTCGCGTTCTTTATGGGCTTTCACTTTCGGTTGTGGTTCAAGATCGCAGGCAATTTCATGTGCTATCACGGCAAGAATACGATCGAGAAGAAGACGAAGATTTGCCCATAGATTATACGCTAAGTACTGAGAATACTTCTTCTATCTTCAGTTATCCAAACCTGGAATTCGGCGTGGAATTCAGCAAGAGAAGGTTTATAGCTGTCACCATTTTTAAATGGAATTTTGCAAAAGCGGAACTGCTTTCTCCAATTCAAGAGACAATTCGATTGAATACAATAGAATTGGGAGTCGGCTACAAGCTCTAAAGCCAAAACAAGACTACCTGCCTTTGCCTAACAAAACAACATAAATCGTATTCAACAGAATCTTCAAATCCATTCGCAACGACATATTTTCAAGATAGAAAAGATCGTATTGTAACTTCTGTTTGACATCCTCAACCGAAGCGTCGTAACCGCCCTTGATTTGCGCCCAGCCGGAGATGCCGGGACGTACGCGCAGTCGTCGTGTGTAAAGCGGGATTTCCTTGCGCAATTTTTCCACGAAAAAAGGCCGTTCAGGCCGCGGCCCCACCAAACTCATTTCGCCCTTTAGAACGTTCCAGAACTGCGGCACTTCGTCGAGGCGCAGCTTCCGGATCCATTTGCCGACGCGCGTCACTCGCGGATCGTTCTGATCCGCCCATTTCGGCCCCGAAAGTTTCTCGGCGTCCTGCACCATGCTGCGAAATTTATACACTTTGAATTCCCGCCCATTTTGCCCGACTCGTTTCTGCGAATAAATAATTGGCCCCGGACTATCCAGACGAATGATCAACGCGATCAAGAGCCAAAACGGGAGGCCAAAAATGAGGATCGCGAGCGAGATAATGACATCCAGAACGCGCTTGGTTGTTTTCTCCCAGGCAGGCATTAGTTGCGGCAAGATTTCAATCAAGGGGATGCCGTAGATTTGGTTAGTGCGCGCCTGACCAGTAATAATGCTGTATAAATCCGGGACGACTTTGAGCTTCACCGGTACGGCGTCCGTCGCGGCGATAATATCGTAGATTTTCCGTCGGTGCTTGCTTCTGAGCGCGATGAGAACTTCTTCAATCTTGTTTTCCTTGAGCACATCTTCGAGTTGCGCAATTTCGCCCATCATCGGAACCCCCTGATAATCCATTCGACCATTCATTTTTTCCGGCGCGGCAAAACCTACGACTCGGTAGCCCAGCGCCGGATAGTTGCTTACCTTGTTGAACAAATCGAACGCCTTTTCGCCCCAGCCGACGATAAGCGTACGTTTCAACCCAACGCCTAATTCAAGCAATTTTCTTTGAAATGTATGAATGATTGTCCGGCCAACGCCGACGAATGCGGTCATATAAACGAGGTAGGAAAAAATCATAAAACGACTCGGCGGCAGCGGATTTTCGATGTCCTTTTCAAGATCGACGGTGATCAGGAAAATAACCAAAACGCCCCAGAAAACGGCTTTGAAAACTTGAATGAATTCGTCGAGGCGCGAGGTTGCCTGCCAGGTTTTGTAGAGTCCGGTGTATAGAAAGATGACGAACCAATAGACAAATGTGATCAAACCCAAGCGGAGGATTTCAAATGATTCCGTCACTGCAACGAACCCCATTTCCGAGCGTGAATAGGCAAGAACGGCAAAGGCGCTCATCGTGGCAACTGCGTCGCTGATAACGAGCAAAGTGCGCTCCGCCCAAGGCGGAATGGCGCCGCCAAATTTGCGTGATTTGAACAGCCCTACGACGAAACCGACGCCAAAGCCAAAATGCAGGGTGGAAAATACGCTGGGCAGAGCAGGCAAAAATTTCCATTGCGTTTTCCTGGCCGTCAAAATGCTTCCCGCGCCAAGACCGCCAACGTAAAGCCCGCTCAATATGAGCAACGTATAGAAAAATGCGTTATGAAAGAAAGACATCCCCGCGAGGAAACCGCCCAAAACTATCGCCGCGGCTGGTAAAAGATGCAGCAGCCGAAATGCGTCGGGATGCTTTTTGATGACATTGACCCGCATCAAACCATAGTTGAAAAATTGCTTGAAAAGTTTGCCCAGCGTCGGGCGGGGATAGTAGTAAGAAACGATTTTGGGTGAGAAAAATATCTTGTGCTTTTTCTGTCGAATGCGCCAGTTTAATTCCGCGTCTTCGGCAATGTGCAAATCTTCCTCGAAAAGCCCCGCTTCTTCCAGCACCTCACGCTTGTAGGCGGCATAGACCACGGTGTCGACATAGCGCTCCTTCCGCTCAAAACGATAGGGCGCCGTTGGAATGCCAAAAGGCGAAGCCATGCCCGCGCCGATGGCCTGCTGAAGCCACGAATCGCCAACATTGATTTGCGTGCCGCCAGTGCAGACTTCGCCGCGCATCTGCATGTACTCAATGTTCAGCGCGATAAAATCTTCATTGATTTTCGTATGTGCGCCAAGAATAATGATGACGTCGCCTTTGGAATTTCGCACGCCGATGTTTAGCGCTCGCGGCGTTATTCGGAGGGGATTGTCGTGGCAGTGGACATTCTCGTATTCCTGATCAAGTTCGCGCAAAATTTCGCGCGACCCGTCGTCGGAAATACCGTCCACCACCACGACCTCCAGGCGTTCGGTCGGGTAGGTTTGGTTTAGAATCGATTCCACGCAGCGCCGAATGTTCGGCGCTTCGTTGTGCATGGGAATCACCACGGAAACGAGAGGAAGTTCGGCTGGCGGTTGAGCAAGAATCGTCGTCATTTCGCCGGTTGCTGCGTCAGTCATTCGTGCGGAAGTTCAGCTTATTCACTTGCGAGTTCAATCACTTTTCCGCCGGATCGCAATGATCGTTCCGCCGCATCGAGTGTTTTAACCACGCGCAGACCGTTTCGTCCGTCCGTTCGCGGCGTCGCCCCGGTTTGGCAACATTCGATAAAATGGCTCATCTCTTGAAACAACGGTTCATAAGTGTCAATACGCGGGCTGACCACATCGCCGGTGCGGTAACTCAAATGGTACTCGCCGAAAGTCTCCGGGTCTTTATAGTTAACGCCTTTGTCGAAAATCTTCACTTTTTCAGTGTTCTCCGTGTCATCGTAAACGAGCATCTTGTCGCTGCCTATGAGGGCCGTCCGACGCAGTTTACTTGGCGAGAGCCAGCTTACCTGCACGTTTGCAATCGCGCCGGAAGCGAATTCGAGATTAACGAAAGCGACGTCGGGAATGCCTTTTTGCACATAATCCTTGCCCATCGCCGAGACGCGCACCGGCATTTCGCCGAGCCAGAAAAAGATGCTCGAAAAATCATGCGGCGCCAAGTCCCAGATCACCGAGACGTCTTTTTGGTGCAAACCAAGATTAACGCGCGATGCGCTGACGTAATAAACCTGACCGAGATCGCCGCTCTCAATAATTTCCTTGATTTTCAACACTGGCGGGCTGTATTCGAACGTATGACCGGTCATCAAGCGAAGATTGTTTTTGTCTGCCAGCTCAACAAGCTTTTCAGATTCTTCCGGCTTGGCGGTCATCGGTTTCTCGACAAACACGTGTTTCCCGGCTTCCAGGGCGCGGCTTGCCAGAGGAAAATGCGTCGAAACCGGCGTGGCAAAAATCATTGCGTCAATCGATTCGTCGCCATAAAGCGATTCAATGTCGTCAGTGACTTCAATCGCAGGGTAGCGCGTTTGGATGCGTTTGCGTTTTTCGGGATCGAGGTCGCAGGCGATCAAGCGACCACATTTTCGAGTTTCGTAAGCGTTTCGGAGGAGATTGGGGCCCCAATATCCGAGGCCGACCACAGCAAGATTGAAAGACATTTCAAGCCTCGTTCTGACGGTTTAGAGTTGCGATAAGGTTGCGCCGTCTTATTTTGCAAAGCAGGACGCACTAACTTTTGATGATACTAAGTTATCCATTTTTCCAACACGATCAAACCCTAATTCCCCAACAAAACGAGAGAGGCCGGAGATGCGTTTTTTTGTAAAACTATCGATCGCACTTTGCTTGTTGTCTCAACCGTTGCTCGCCAACGATAAGACCGTTCCAACCGTGGATGAACTTATCCAAATCAAAACGATTGGCGGCGCGACGATTTCGCCGGACGGCAAATGGATTGTCTACAGCGTTCGCGCGGCGGATTTTGAAGAGGACGCCTACATCACGCACCTTTGGCTGCTTAACACTGCGACAAAGGCAAGCTTTCAATTGACTCGCGGCGACAAGTCCGCTTTCAACGCACAATGGTCGCCGGACGGCCAGTGGCTGACGTTCTCATCGGGGCGGAACGAAGGCAAAAATCAGCTCTATGCGATTCGGCCTGTTGGCGGCGAGGCTGTTCAACTCTCAAACGTGGAATCCGGAGTCGGCGGCTACGAATGGTCTCCAGATGGCAGAATGATTGCTTTCACAATGACAGACGCCGAATCGAAAACAATGAAAGATCGAAAAAAGCATTACGGCGCTTTTGACCTCGTGCGGCGAGAATATCGTCATGCGCAACTCTGGACGATCTCCATCGATTCCGCCATGCAAAAGCCACAGAAAGGCGTTCAGCGCACAAAGGGCGATTTTCATGTTCGCGGTTTTGAGTGGTCGCCAGACGGCCAAAAGATCGCTTTCGACGCAGCGATCAATTCCGATTTGGTGAACATCGGTACGGCGGACATTTTCATTTATGATTTTGCGGCGGACAGCGCTTACAAAATCGTCGAAGCGCCGGGACCGGACAATTCGCCGCACTGGTCGCCGGACGGCTCACAAATTCTTTACACCACGCAAATGGGGCGCGAGCTCTATTTTGCCTATAATTCCAATTATGCACTCATTCCCGCAACCGGCGGCGAGCCTAAAATTATCACTGAAGATTTCGACGAACATCCGGGATTTGTGGAGTGGCGCAAAGATGGAATTTATTTTTCCGCGCTGCAAAAAACCGCGTCACATATTTTTCATCTTGATCCAAAGTTGCTCAAAATCAACCGTCTAACTTCCCCGGACGATTTGATGGCGGGCTCTTTTTCTTTCACAAAAGACGGCAAAAAAATGGCCTTCGTCGCCGATACACCAACCTCGATGCGTGAGATTTACCTGACTGATGTTAGGAAATTCAAGCCGGAAAAATTAACCAGCATGACCGAACAGGCGGAAAACTTCAAACTGGCGACGCGCGAGGTCATTTCCTGGAAAAGTCAGGACGGCACGGAGATTGAAGGCGTGCTTATGAAACCGGCGGATTTCGACCCTTCAAAAAAATACCCGTTGTTGTGCGTCATCCACGGCGGCCCAACCGGCATTGATCGTCCGGGTCTGCTTTCGCGCGGCACGCGCTACTATCCGGTCGACATTTGGACGGGACGCGGCGCGTTAGTTTTGCGCGTCAACTATCGCGGCAGCGCGGGTTACGGCGAAAAGTTTCGGACGCTCAACATGAACAACCTCGGCGTTGGCGACGCCTGGGACGTGATTTCGGGCGTGGATCATCTCATCGAAAAAGGCTGGGTGGATCGGGACAAAGTCGGCTGCATGGGCTGGAGCCAGGGCGGTTATATTTCCGCGTTTCTGACCACTTCGTCGGATCGCTTTGCGGCAATTTCCGTTGGGGCGGGCATCTCGAATTGGGCGACCTACTACTACAACACCGACATCACGCAATTCACCATCAACTACCTCGGCGACGACCCGGCGGACGATCCCAAAATCTATGAAAAAACCTCGCCGATGACGCACATTTTGAAAGCTAAAACTCCGACGCTAATCCAGCATGGTGAATTCGACCGCCGCGTGCCAATTCCCAACGCCTACGAATTGCGGCAGGGGCTGGAAGATCGCGGCGTATCGGTGGAGATGGTTGTTTACAAAGGCTATGGCCACGGCATTTCAAAGCCAAAATCCCAGCGCGCCGTGATGCAGCACAATTTGGCGTGGTTCAATCACTACCTCTTCGGTGATGAAAAGCCGGACTTGGCCGCTTTGGAATTGCCGGAAAAAAAGTAGTGTGTTTTCAATTCTGAAAAACATGTTTTCAGTTTGAGCTTTACATAGATTCCAAAAACGTCCCGAAAATTGAAAAAACGGCGTTTTTTCAGCTAAAAAACCGTGACTATTCAGCCCTTACTCACATTTAAAGGCCTTTCGTAAAAAAGTCCGAGG
>CAXHAT010000197.1:0-14628 GCA_964014485.1 uncultured Deferribacteres bacterium | reverse complement strand
CGCGATGCAATGGAGTCTCGTGGGCTCGGAGATGTGTATAAGAGACAGGCGCTCATAGATTCCCGCCTGCGCGGGAATGACGTGAATGCGAGACTAAGTCCAGATCGTATTACTGAGAAATGAAAAAGATTACTCCGGTCACCTATTCTCCCGCCAAAACCGCGATTTCGTCCGTGACCGTGTCCGGAATGTCCGGTTTTTGAATCGCTTGCACGGCTTCTTGGTGATTGTCCAAAACGTAGCGCAGCTTTTCGACCATTTCGTCGACGTTTTGGTTTTCAAACGTCACCGTGCTCGGCGGACGGCGGTCATTTTCGCAGGCCACGACGGGCACGCCCAGCGCCAGCGATTCCAGCACGGAGGACGAAACGCCGTCCTTCCAATGCGTCCGCAGGTAGAGCTTGGACTTCGCCATGACGGTCAAAAAAGCGTCGTGCGCTTGATTGCCGATAATTAAAACGCGATCTTCGATGCCGTTTTTGCGCAGCAAATCGATGATTGCTCCCTGATCGCGATCGGGGCCCATCATCACCATCGCCGTATCGGGGCGCTCCTTAAAAAGAATCCCCAAGCCTTCCATCATCTCTTCCAGAAAATACTGCGGACGATAGAAGACGTAGGTGCAAATGACGTTTTTATACTTTTTATAGAAATCTTCGAGTTCGTCGGAGAGCTGGATTCTGTCGAACTCAAGATATTGTTTTGTAAAAGCCTGGATCGGCCGGCATTTTTTCGCCGGAACGCCGTACCCCATGATCGCCTTCTTTTCCGCGTCGCTGTTGCAGATGATGTGTCGCGCGGCGGAGAAAATATATTTATACAATGGAGTAAGCAACGGCGCTTCGGATTGCGGAAAGTATTTTTGCACAGGCCCGGCGTGAAACGTGATCACCGGCCTGCGGAAAGTGAGCAGACTGATCGTCAGCGCGAGGGTGGTCAACATAAAACCTTTCGGCGAATCGCCGTTGAGGTGCATGTGGACGGTGAAGCCTTTCAGGCGGTGTTTGAGCACTTTTTTGGCATAATCAATCGCGCCAAAAACCGGGATGAAATCGCGGTTGACGAGAAAGCGGCCCTTGCCGATATTCAAAACTTCGCAGACGTGTCCTTGACTTTCGAGCGCGCGCTTAACCACAAAAACGCGCATCCCCCAGCCCGCCAACGGCGGCGGATAGGAAGAAATTTCTAAAACTTTTAACTGGCCGTTCGCCATTAACTACTCCTTAAATTCGCAGTCGATTTTCGTCCCGTTTCATGGCATTCAGGGGGAATCTATTTTGCCTGCCCCGTGAATTCGGCAAAATAGGCGCTTACTGGATGACATTTTCGGCAACAAACGAAAATCAGCCCCAAAGGGGCGAAATATCATAGCCCAGGGCAACGCCCTGGGTAACCAGCAACAAGACAGATTTTAAGCCCTGAAAGGGCGGGACAAATTTTTACGCACCCGCATGTTCCGCCCCTTCAGGGCTTCAAGGGAGGCGGGGATGTTTTTGAACCCAGGGCGTTGCCCTGGGCTGTATTGTTTAGCTCCTTTGGAGCATAGATCGATCTTCAAAAATCATCTGGATCGTACCGGGTTGGAAGTCCTGAACAATCCAAAAACCAGCCCCAAAGGGGCGGAATGTAATAGCGAAGGGCAACGCCCTGGAAAACGAGCAACCCAAATTGTATTTTTAAAGCCCTGAAAGGGCGAGACAAACTTTTATGCACCCACATGTTCCGCCCTTTCAGGGCTTTGGGGGAAGCTTGGTATGTTTTTGAACCCAGGGCACTGCCCTGGGCTATGTTGTTTTGCTCCTTCGGAGCATTCTTTTTCGTGAACGGTGGTTCAATCTTCCGAAATCATCAAAACCTGCTCGGAAAACGTATCGTTATGCATTGGTTCCGCGCGGAGCCGCAATGCTTGATTGTCGAGATGTTTCGCTATGATTACTGCCAATTCCGCGGCGGCGTCTTGCTTAAAATCGTACGTCGTCGGTTGGCGATGCGTAATTGAATACGTTTTTTCATCGAAAGAAAACGAGATCGTTTTGCCGTCAACTTCAAAGACCGGCGCCGAATTCGTAGAATCTTTTCTGCGCGGGACAAACAGCGTTAGGCATGAAAAAGGCAGTTTTTCTTCAAAAGCAAAAGACGCGACGGGCGCCGGTCGACGCTCGCGATAAGTCGGCGAAATCCAGCCTTCTTCGGGATAAGGCCCGCCGGATTTAATGCGCGCTTCCGGCTTGGCCCCGGCGTAAAAAATGCGTCCTTCCAAGCGCGCCGTTTCCCCAACCGCCGAAAAACCTTGTCCATTCTCTGGCTGAGTGACTTCAATATTTTGCCCAAAATGAAAATGTTGTCTAAGCAAGTGCGTTTGCTCGCTCGAAGATGATTTCGTTGGGTAGACCAAATCGTAAGTCAGCCAGAACGCTTGATCGACAAAAGCAAAGTATCGCCGATGCGTCGGTTTGTTGGCCAAACGATGGTAGCCGTAATGTTCGCCGCAGAATCCCTGCGCCAATTTGCCGGAAAAGGTTTGAATCGCCCGAAAGCGCGGCGCATGGCTCCAGTTCAGAATCCCGCTCTGCACCGCCTGCGACTGCTCGTCAATTTCGAGCGTGTTGTGCGCCGCCGTGCCGCGAAAATATTTGTGCCAATTGTACTCACCGCGATAATTGGAAAATCCCGGATCGATCAACATGTTTTCGCCGAAAGGCGCGATCTCAATCGACAGCAAATCCGCGTGACCGTGGGCCGCTGAAGACGCGCCGTCTTCCGGTATGCCGTGGGCGATTGGGCCGCAATCGATCATGCCGTAATGCGCCGACTTCGTCCGACCGCTGCGCATCACAACGTAGCCCGCGTCACGCAATCGCGTGACCTTGTCGCCGGGGATTTTTGACGGCGTATTTTCATAAAGCTTATAATCTGCTTGGGAGAGATTCCAGAACGCTTCTTCGGAACTGTTGCCTGCCAGCCAACGCATGTCGCTGCGCTGAAACCACGCCGCGCCGAAAGCTTGAAAACCGCGAAAATTCCACTGCGCCGGATCGGAAAAATACAATGAACGCGCCGTGTCAATATCGCCGACCCACGGCAGCGTGCCGTCGGGGCGCGTCATCGCGAGCGGAAATTCCAGCGCTTTTTCAACGATCCCCATCGTTTTGGGCGAAGCGGCGTCGCCGTTGATGCGCCGCAGATTGATGCACTGGAGATAAAATCCAAGCGTGAAATGATGGTAAAACGTCGCTTGCTCGACGGTGCAGCCGTCCGGGTGAAACTGTTTCGGCGCTTGTTCTTCGAGAATTTTCCAGGCTTTTCGCGCCCAAAAATCGCCTTCCTTGAAACCGGGGAAAAGATAGCCGATGGCAAACAACGCCGCGACTTCGCCGATCAAATGGTTGTAAGGACTGAAATAAATCGAAAGATTTTCATCGATAAATTTGGCCGCGAGATAGAGCGACTTTAGCAGCAGATTCACCGTTTTCGGGTTCGGATCCGGTGCGGCCAAATAAAAATTCAATGTCCACAGAAAAGAAAAAGCGCGCACGCCGACTTCCAATGCACTCGTCCACGCTACGCCTTTTTTATAGGGATTGGCTTCAACCCAGTCTTCGACAATCGCGTCGATTTCCTGCTGATATTTCGCGTCACCGGTGACGTACCACGCCTTCGCGATTTCAATCAAAAATTGCAGCCGATGAACTTCCCAAATGTGCTTGATGTCCGTGCCGTTGACGTTTTTGAAAATCTTGATGTCGCGATAAAATCCGTCCGGGAAAGGCGTGTTGGTGCGCGGGTCGTGCAGCCAATCGATCTTCTCCGGGTAAGTAATTTCCACGCCCATAAACTTGAACTTGTGCGCCAGAAAATCATCCGCGCGAGCGATGCTTGTGTTCACCGCGCCGGAAAATTTTTTGCGAAAATCTTCGGCTTTTTGACCGTCGAACGGAATCGGAAAGCGCCGCCGCCAATCGGTGCGGGCGAAGGTTTCTTCGAGACCGCCGTTTTGCAAAGATTGTAAAAGCGTTCGGTGGTTCTCGGCAAAAAAGTTGAAGTTTTCAGCTTGCACGCGCGCAAATTCATCGTCGAATTTTCGACGCTCCGCTTTGGCTTTGAATACTTCTCCGGCGCGCGAAGCAATTTCTCCGGCGGGCATGTGGGAGAGTTTCTTGAGTTTTGCGAGGTTTGGCATTTTTGGTGGACGTAAGTGCTTTTTGGTGCGTGTGTTTACCTACCCCTAACCCCTCCCAGGAGGGGAATTGGTCGACCGTTTCGCGGTCGCATGGAGTCCCCTCCTGGGAAGGGTTAGGGGTGGGTTTCTAATGTTTCTTTACAAGACGATGCGCTGAATATTCTCTACGTGATTCTTCATCACCCATTTGTTGTAAAGCCTTGCTTTTACGGAATTTCGACTGTCTCGCACCAAGCCTTTGAAATGGGTCATGTAGTGTCGGAGCAAAAAGAAATTGAATAGTGTGTCACCGACGCCGCTTTCGTAGTCATAGCCGCGCAGGAACGACTCCTGCAATCGACTCACGGCGGCGCGCGGGTAGGTCGGCTTGTACTTGAGAAGACCGAGGTGATGGTAAAATCGCGTCAGGTCGAACATGCGCGAGCCTTCGTCCATCTTGGTGAAGTCGTGGATAATCGTTTTGCTGCGATTTACCAAAACATTCGCCATCATAAAATCGCGGTGCAAGTAGCAAATCGGCAGCGGATTTTGCTCGAGCTTCGGGATATTTTTTTCGTAAAAATTGAGCACGTTTCGCCGCAAATTCTCTCCGAAATTTGCGGTTGGCTCATCGACCAAAATTCTCATGCGCAAGTCAACGTCTTCCACGAGTTCCGAAAAGTCGAACCGCTTTTCCGACGCTTCGCATTCTTGCATAATTTTGAGCAAGCGCCCAACGTTGAACATGTGCCGCTGCAAGCTCTCGTGCTTTTCCCGTGACCGCGTGTAACGCAGGCGCCGGCGCACCAGATCGCCGAGGTTCTTGCCAATCTCCGCTTTGGTGATGATCGCGCGCCGAGGCACGGACTGAAACAGCGGGCGGATAGCGCTGAATTCTTCGTAAGCTTCAAGGTTGTCCGCCCAAAAAAGATTGGAGTCGTACTCGCGCTCAATCAACAGGCGCAGCTTCTCCGGCGATTTCTTGTAGACGTTTTTGTAGATTTTGATATAAACGCGAGCGCTTTTTTTCGGCCCGTCGCCGTGCAAGTCATGCACTTGCAATTTGGAGTAACGGCGCTCGAATTCACGGACTTTTTCAGCGCGCTGAAACCGACCTGCGCCGAGCTTTTCGAACTCGGGCGTTTCGGCAAATTCATGCAGCACGCCCTGAAATGCGTTATTGTCCATATGCGACGGAGATATCCGGGATTGCGCCGGCGCGGCGCTTGTGCTCGTAAAGTTTTCTGTAGAGGTTCTCGTAGTTGCGAACGGTGTTTTCGATGGTGAAATGTTCATGGATATATTTCGATCCCGCCGCGCCAAACGCTTTGCGCATTGCGGCGTCGTTGTAAAGTTGCATCAAGCGATCAGCCAGCCCCTTGTCGTCCCCGACTTTGAAAAGCAAACCGTTGATATTTTCCTGAACTAGCTCCGGGTTGCCGCCGGTGCGCGTGGCCAAAACCGGCGCGCCGCAGCCTAAAGATTCCAAAATGACGTTCGAACAGCCCTCGCTGATCGACGATAGCACAAAGACGTCCAACGCGGCGTAAATCTTGTCTACGTCGGGCGTCGGATCAACCAGGACGACGTCTTCGCGGACGCCCAGTTCGTCCATCAATTTTGTGTATTCCGGGTAGAGATCGTCCGTCTCTTTCCCCACGAAAAGCAGCCGCGCTTCCGGTACGCTGGCGCGAAAACGGGCAAAGCCGCGAATCAACGTAAAGTGGTCTTTCACGGGATGAAAACGGCCAACCGTGCCGACCAGGAATTTTCCCGCCAAGCCGTGTGCTTCGCGAAACGCTTGCCGTTTTTCCGCCGACGGATGCAGTTTCGTCACATCGATGCCGTTGTAAACGACGGTGACGTTTTCTTTGGTGTAGCCAAACAGATCGCGCATCTTGTTTTGCAAATCCGCCGCGACGACGGTGACCGCGTCGAACCGCCCCCAGATCGAACGCTGCAATCTGTCCTTTTTCGGCGAACGCTCGAAGGTGCCGTGCTCGCCGTGAATTTTGACTGGCGTGCGCGCCAGAACCGCCGGAATGTAGCCTTCCAGAAGCGTGTTCCAGGCGTGGGTGTAAATAATATCGTACTGGTTTTTTTTGAAAATCCGCGCCAGCTTGAGTAGAATCTTCGGATCGTTGCCGGGCTTTTTGTTCAGTTCAATCGTGCGCAATTGGTCGGCGTTGAACTGCTGGTTTTTGACAATTTTTCCAAGCACGACGATGTCGACTTCAAATTGCGACGAATCCATGCGGGACGAAATCTTCATAATGCCAGCTTCTTTTCCCGCGTAATAAAGCTGGTTGACCAAGTGTGCGATGCGTATTTTCGACATTCTCGTTTTCGTATAAATCCACGCCGGACGTCGCCGCCCTTCTCGAAAAAGTTGTCTATGAGGTTACGTACAAAAATGAAGTATGCAGAATCAAGCTCTGCAAAATCGGTGTAAACGGGAATGCTGCTAATTGATTGTTTTTTAAAAATAAAGAACGTCAAGACCACGGGTTCGGCAGGGTGGAGAGATTCCAAAACATATTGTTTGTATCGCTCATGGCAGCATTGCGTAGGGGTTCAAAATTTTGAACCCCTACAAATCGTAATCTGTGATCCGGAGACCATGTTTTTGGGAGACCCGCCGAATTCGTTTTCCAGGAATCATCCGCTCGCATAAAACCTGAGAAGAGAAGGAAAAGCGCCTTTTCATTCTGACGATCTCAAGATTTAGCGCTAAATCGAGAGTATTCGGAATGCACAAGAACCGGGTGGATGTTGCAGCTAAACCGGGCTAAATTCGCACCAGTTGAACAAAACGGCCTTAATCCGGTCACAGTTGAGAATTTACCTGAAATAACTGATGTTATGCGCTTGCCAATAATATGGTATTTGACTAAAAGCTTTGCTCTACGCGTCATTTTTCCGGAAGCAGGAATCCAGGGGCCGTGCACCATTTTCTGGATTCCTGCCTGCGCAGGAATGACCTTGAAAAACGTTTTTGAGGGTCAAGCATTTCTATTTTCAATTGCAGTATTCGATGCAACTGGAAACCAATCTACGGCATCCATTATTGGCCAGCCGCGTAACATCAGTGAAATAATTCGCGAGGTTGTTGATGAGTATTTCCGCTGATCATTCTCCACGCCTAAAATTTATACTCGCTTTTGCGTCAGTTTACGTGATTTGGGGTTCGACGTACCTGGCGATCCGATTCGCCGTCGAAACGCTGCCGCCGTTTTTAATGGCAGGTGTGCGGTTCCTTGTCGCGGGCGTAGCTTTGTTTTTGTTTATGCGCAGCCGAACATCCGAACGATTGACGACGCAACACTGGAAAACCGCGTTCATTTTAGGCGGACTGCTGCTGCTCGGCGGCAACGGCCTGGTTTCCTGGGCGGAAAAATACGTTTCGTCAGGCTTGGCGGCTACGCTTGTGGCGACAAGTCCATTGTGGATTTTTTTTATGGAATGGCTGTTCCTTGGCGCAAAGTTGACCGTGAAAAACGGAGCGGGCATTGTGTTCGGCATGATCGGGCTGCTGCTCTTGTTAAACCCTTTCGATGAAGCGGGGAACGCCGATTTCATCGGAAGTATGACGATTGTTTTGGCGGCGCTGCTCTGGGCTGCCGGATCGATTTATTCGAAACGTGCGCCGCTGCCCAAATCGAGCTTTTTGAGCGGCGCAATACAGATGATTTGCGGCGGCGTTTTGCTCATTATCGTCGGATTGGTTGTCGGTGAAACAGATCAATTTTCGTGGAGCAACGTTTCCGAAGAATCGCTTTGGGCGTTACTCTATCTTATCGTTTTTGGGTCGGTTGTCGCGCTTTCCGCTTTCTATTGGCTCCTTCAAAACACGAGCGCGTCCAAAGCGACGACTTACGCATTTGTCAATCCCGCCGTCGCTGTTTTCCTTGGCTGGCTGCTGGCGGACGAGCAAGTTTCGGCCAGTTCTTTTGTTGCGTTGGGGCTGATTGTGCTTGCCGTGATACTCGTTTTGTCCTCCAAACCGAAAATGCGGGAGCCCGTTTCAAAAGCGAAAACGAAGCCTCAAGATGAAGATTTTTCTTTGCCTAAACCGGAGGATTCCCCTTGTGCTTCTTCGTGAATGCGTTTTATTTGTCGGGGCTTTTGAAAGAACGTTTTGGAAATTTTTTGAGAGTGAGGGAGAATGAAAAGAAGAACATTTTTAGCAAAATCCGCGACGGCCGTTGCAGGCGGGGTATATCTGGCGAACGTCGGTTGCCAAAGCAGCGAAACCGGCTCGCAAAACGCTGCGGGAGAAACGGCTCGAAAACTTGAAAAAATTGGCGTGCAGCTTTATACGATCCGCAGCAAAATGGCGGAAGATTTTGAAGGATCGATTCGGAAAGTTGCCGAGATCGGCTACAAGGAAGTGGAATTTGCTGGATACTACAATCGCAAACCAGAAGACGTTCGTGCGTTGCTCGATGAAGTCGGTTTGACGGCCCCGGCGGTGCATGTGCAACTACCGGCTGTTCAAAATAATATCGATCAATTGATTGAGACGGCGCAGATCGTCGGACACAAATATTTGATTTGTCCCTGGGTCAACATAGCGCAATTCGCGACGGCTGACTCTTGGAAGCAGCTCGCGGCTGATTTAAATAAAGCCGGGGAAAAATGCCGGGAAGCGGGATTGAGGTTTGGCTATCATAACCACGATTTTGAGTTTGAAGCCGTTGAAGAACAACTGCCTTTCGATATTTTGCTCGCCGAAGCGGACGCCGCCCTTGTCGACATAGAAATCGATTTGTTCTGGATTGCAAAAGCCGGTCACGACCCGTTCAAGTACTTTCAGGAACATGCCGGGCGCTTTAAATTGTGCCACGTCAAAGACATGACGGAAGACGGCAATATGGTTGACGTCGGCAAAGGGCAAATCGACTTTTCGCAAATTTTCGCGAAGTCTGAGCAAGCCGGATTGACGCATTATTTTGTCGAGCATGATCGCCCCGAAGACCCGTTCGCGAGCATTGAGGCGAGCTTCAACCACCTAAATGCTTTGACATTTTAGAATGAGACATGACCAATTCGGAAGGGCAGAAGCATTTTTTATCTTTCGCCTTTTCATTTTTGCACTGATGCTCGGGTGTTC
This sequence comes from uncultured Deferribacteres bacterium, assembly GCA_964014485.1. Lineage (GTDB taxonomy): Bacteria > Zhuqueibacterota > Zhuqueibacteria > Zhuqueibacterales > Geothermadaptataceae > CAXHAT01. The sequence goes on along the minus strand of CAXHAT010000197.1, from coordinate 5,356 downwards.
CGCACAAGCGCAGCAAGATACGCGAGCGCGCGAGGTTTTTGGCCCGTTCGACGGCGAGTGGCGCGGCGTGTTTAAAATGTACAAGCAAGACGGCACGTTTATCGATTCGCTCGTTGTACATCAAAAATATTGGTGGGACGGCGAGGTGCAAAAGGGCGTTTTTAGCGATACTTTCAGCGACGGACGGGTTGAAATGTCTGACGCGCAAAACTTCGTGCGCAACGATACGCTTTTTTGCGTGGTGAAAAAACGCTCCGGCGAAGAGACGACCCATTTCGGCACGTACGATGCCGGGCGGCTGACCTGGTGGCGCAAAATTCCTGCATCAAACCTGCAGGAATCATTCAAAGAATATGTCGCTGTGATTAACGGGAAAAGAACATATTTCATCGACGGCGTCGGCGTTTACGGCGAAGGCGAGCACCAAAATATTATGCTTTTTGAAGGGCGGTATGTTGCGCAGGAATGATTCAAGCTGCGAATGGAACTCAGGAAAAGGAGTGCAAGGCTTGCCTTGCTGATTCGTTGAAGGCTTTGAATATTTTTGTTCAAGTATTTCCGTGTTTTTTCTTCAGGCGGCTTGAAAAGCAAGCTTTGCACTCTTTGCCGCCATTCCAATTAATAACTGATGTTACGCGGATCATACAGAAAATGGAGTGCAAGGCTTGCCTTGCTATTCAGTTGCGGATATTTTCGAACTTCTGCGCCAAGAAGTCTGAATTCGCCGCTTTTCTTGTCGGCGGCGAGTGAAAGGCAAAGCAAGCTTTGCACTCCTTATGTTTTCGGCGTGCGTAACATCAGTTAATAATAACTAACATTTCTCACTTCAAATTGAGGCTAATTCATAGTTTTTCAGGCAAAGAATGAAAAACAGAAACCAGGGTCACGCTCAAGCATTGTTCGAAGATTATCACTGAACGCCTGAGTCTAAAGTTATTACAAATAGAAGTTTATAGCATCTAAAACGAAGTGAGAAATGTTAGTAATAACTATAAAACGTCGTTTGTTTCGGATATGGGCTTTTCCACAATAGATTATTTCATTTTCGTCGTCTACGTTTGCGCCAGCGCCGGACTCGGTTTTTATTTTGCCAGATCGCAGCGCTCCTCACAGGATTATTTTCTGGGCAATCGCGAACTGCCGTGGCTTGCCGTTAGTCTGTCCGTCGTTGCGACTGAAACGTCGACGTTGACGTTTATCGGCATTCCGGCGCTGGCCTACGGCAGCAATTTGATGTTTCTACAAATCACGCTCGGCTATTTGCTGGCGCGCATTTTGGTCGCGCTCATTTTTTTGCCCGGCTATTTTTCCCAAAATGCGACCACGGCCTACGATTTTATTTACCAACGCTTCGGCGACAATGCACGCAAGGCGTCCTCCGGCATTTTCATGGTCACGCGCTTGCTTGCCGACGGCGTTCGTCTTTTCGCCACTGCCATCCCGCTCAAAATTCTCACCGGTTTGAGCTATCCCGTTTCCATCGGCTTAATCTGCGCGGTCACGATTTTATACACTTATTTCGGCGGGCTAAAAGCCGTCGTTTGGCTTGACGTGATCCAGTTCCTGGTTTATCTCACAGGAGCCGGAATCGCAATGTTGATTATTGTCGACAGACTTCCGGGCGGCTGGGATCAAGCGATGAGCCTCGCTGGAACGGCGGGAAAGCTGGAATGGCTGGATTTTGATTTTGACTTTTCAAAAAGCTACACTATTTGGTCGGGGATTATCGGGGGAACTGTTTTTGGGTTGGCCTCGCACGGCATAGACCAACTTATGGTGCAACGGCTTTTGGGTTGCCGCAACTTGAGAGACAGCCAAAAAGCCATCGTCGGCTCCGGGGTTTTTGTCATCGTGCAATTTATATTTTTTCTATTTATGGGCGTTTTGCTTTTTGCCTTTTATCAAGCTTTTCCAGAGAAATTGTCCGTCTCGCGAAATGATGAAATTTTCCCGTTGTTTATCGCCAACGAATTGCCGCCCGGCGTCGGCGGACTGATCATCGCCGCTATTTTTGCCGCCGCCATGTCGACGCTCAGTTCTTCGCTCAACGCGCTTGGCTCGTCAACCGTTGTCGATTGGCTAAAATCGACGCGCTGGGCGCAAAGTTGGGATGCGGTGTTGGAATTGAAAATTTCGCGTTTATCCACCATTTTTTGGGGAGGGTTGTTGGTGGTCACCGCCATTTTCGCGGGCAGTTGGGGCAATGTTCTGGAGACCGGGTTGGCGGTGGCGAGCTTCACTTACGGCGGGCTGCTCGGGATTTTCCTTTTAGCGCGCTGGTTCAAAAACGTCGATGCAACGATGGCTATTGCCGCCATGTTCACGGGCGTTGCAGTGATGTTTTTTATTTGGCTGAGTGAGACGGCGATTGCCTGGCCGTGGTTTGTGCTTATCGGCGCTTCAGTTACAATATTTGGCGGCTACGCGCACAGCTTTTTGAAACGCTGAATTTTCAGATAGTTACCGCTGGAGACTTCAAATCCGACATTCCGCATACGAGATTTGAAAATTCCCTTTTCTTATTAGCACCGTCCTTTAGGAGACTTGTTGGCGAATTCCGGATCGTTCAGTCCTGACTGCCCGGACGTCTCATTAGCCGCGCGCTTCAGCGCGTGGAGCCGGTCGGACGCTCTTTTTTTTCTCCCGCCGAGTCAACTCAGCGGGAGAAAATGGGAGTGATTTTACCAAAACCCCGGCTTGAAAACCGGGGCTAATGAAAAACAAAACCATATCAGGTGCGCCTGTAAATTGCAAACAAGCCAAAATCGTCGGAAAAGCATTCCGTCAACAAATGATTTCAAATGCGCCGATTAACGTGCGGAATGTCGGTTAAATGTCTTCCCACCATTCCTTTTGATCGATATGCCGTAGAGCCAGATTCGTTTCTTGCAGATCGAACGCTTCCGGATCGAATTCTCCGCCAAACCATTCCAGATAGGATTCGTGCTCTTCGTGTTCCGGGTCGTTCATGGCTTCCAAAAATTCCGCAAAACCCCATACGCCGCCAACGTCTTCCGGGGGGCAGGCGCGCTTCCCTTTTACGCAGCAAGGATATTGAACGTTGGGAACCGCGGGCAAGGTTTTCTCAATGATGATTTCGTGTTCCCATGAGTCCCCAAAATCATAGAGGTAAAAGAATTTTCGTCCCTCAACCGGACTAATTTCCGCAATCCGGACTCGCCTTTCATCCATGACGGGCTCCCAATCGTCGTCACTGGGGATGCTGTACTCCTGGCCGTCTATGGTGAACTGGTGTAAATGACCGCCTACCCAGCCCATCGCTGTCTGAATGATTTTGTGCAAATCAAACAAGCTTGAACTCGGGGAGACCCACAGCCGCCTCCAGATCGGCGGTTTGCTTCCCCTTAAAACGACTTTCATCTGGCAGGTTTTTTCATCAGAAGACATTTCTCTCGCTCCCTTCGGTTTTTGAATTTTTATCCGTCAAACCTGGCGTCGCGACTTGTTGAAATTTCGGGTTTGTTTCGAAGTCGGGACAGGACGCATCGCGGAAAAGCGGCAAATCGTGAATTAAGCTTTTATTTAAGCGTCCTTTTCGAAGTAAAGATAAAAATAGACGGCGAAGCCAAAATCAGTCGCGTCGGTGGAAATCAGCCGCCAGCCGTCCGCAGCGTATTCATCAAGCTTGGCCTGGATGTCGCGAGAAGACGATTTGATAATGTGTTCTTTGTCCAAAGTGACTTTTGAGTAGTAGATGAGAGACTCGAGTTTGTACTGCTTCATGAATTCTTTCCTTATGGTTTGCGTGCAAAGATGTAACAGCGATTCGTTGGATATTCTGTATCATACGGCGGACGTTCGTGAATCTCGACATCTGTAAACCCAACCGCAAGCAGTGCAGATTGAACCTCTGCTGCGGGAAACGTCGAGAATTCAAGCGAGGCGCCGCTATCCAGAAAATTGTCTTTGAACACTGTGTCTGAGCCAATATGGAACGCCAACAAAAGAACGCCGCTGGATTTGAGCACGCGAAACATCTCGCTGAACGCAGACTCGAGCTGATCCGGGCGCAGATGAACGATGCAGTAGAAGGCGAGAACGCCTGAGGCCGGGCCGTCTTGATCCGGCAGTTGCAAGAAATCGCCAACTTTGAAATCTACATTTGGAAACAGGCGCGTTGCTTGCGCGATCATTTGTGGAGACAGATCGACGCCGGTCGGTCGCAGTCCCAACGAAGCGAGATGCGCCGTGGTATGGCCCGGCCCGCAGCCAAGATCAAGGACCAAGCCGCCGTCGCCGACCAACGATGCAAATTGTCGCAACAGCGTGACGTCAGCGGGTTTGTGTTCGAGCTCATTGGCGAATTGACGAGCGTACGCTCCGCTTGCCAAATCGTAGGCTCGCCGAATATCGTTTCTGGATTGTGACATACAAACGGTTAATCTTTTGCTCAATTCGTGTTTTTAGTCCAACAGTTCAATTGAATCGCCTTTCGCCAATAATCCTTCGACCAGAACGGCGCAATAGACGCCGGCAAAATTGGCGTGCGCTTGGGCGACTTTGCGCAAAACTTCCGGGTTGTGATCGCCAGTGTCGGGATCGAGCGAAATCATCTTGCAACGCGGATCGCGCTCCAAAACCATAATCTCCGCCTTTGGGCCAATGCGCAATCTTCGCCCTACCAACGCATCTTCGGCAAAGCCGTTGTCTGATGTGAGATCAAGGTAGATGTTTGCTCGAAAGCGTCGTTTATCAATCGGTATGCCCAACTCCGCTTCGATCTGTCGGACGGTTTGCAGGCTAATCAATGAAACCGGGCGGCAGTCGGTCAACGCACGGTCTGAGCGAACGAGCGTCAGGTTATTTTCACCGCGCAATCCTTCACAGAGCATTTCTGTCAATATCGGGTCATCCACAGCGACGATTTCTCCTGACGGCGTCACGACGTCCAAAATCAAGTCGTTCGGTTCGGCGTTGGCGGGATTGACCCCAGGTTCGATGCTCATCGCTTCAGCAAGATTCGGCGGTTTTGCCGCTCTGTCGGGATAGCGAAATTTTGGACGGTAGCACAGCATTTTCTGCTGGACGGTTGCGCTCAAATAAGGAAAGCCCTTGCGTGACGCTGAATTCTTGAAGGCGAAACAGCGGTCGCCGTAGACGCCCGAAAAACCGATAAAAACTTGGGTCGCTTCCTCGCCGCCCATACTTTTAATCGGGTAGCGCCATAAACTTTCTACACTTCCAATAGTTGTCAAATCAACGACTCCTTTTATTCTTTTCAAACTTTGCGTAAGGCAGGCTAAGAAGCTGTTTTAAAAGTCCAGCGGGGACGGTCGAAAATAGCCCGGAAGTTCACTTCCGGGGAAGATGACGTTTTGTTTTTTGTCGAGTCCCG
>CAXHAT010000196.1:0-14816 GCA_964014485.1 uncultured Deferribacteres bacterium | reverse complement strand
ACGAGAGGCAATGGAGTCTCGTGGGCTCGGAGATGTGTATAAGAGACAGCAGGCGGAGATAACGAATCCGATCTTCGACGGAGCGCAGTTGCTCTTCGTCTAAGCCGCCGGTGGCTTCTTTGCGATAACGTGCGATAAAGGGCACGGTGTTGTCGTCGTCCAACAATTCGACCGTCGACTTAACTTGCGTCGTTCGAATATTGAGCTCTTCGGCGATGATCTGAAAAAAATCCTGTTCCGTCACGTAAAACCTCCATTCTTCAGAAGCTATTTTTATTTTTATGTAAAAGTAGGGGTTCAAAATTTTGAACCCCTACCTGCTACTCGGCTTCAGCTTTTCAAAAAAAAGCGACGGCTAATTTAGCTCATTTGAACAAAGAAGCAAGCAGGAGTGCATGAAAACATGCAGGCGATTTGCGTATTTTGCTCTTCACGAAACGAGATTCATCCGGAATATTTTACTGCGGCGCGCGAAGTCGGCCACGAGTTGGGTCGGCGAAGGCTTGATCTTATCTACGGCGGCGCCACTGTTGGCCTGATGGGGGAAATCGCGCGCTCCGTTCACGAGCATAGCGGTCGCGTGATCGGCGTGATTCCGGAAAAACTGAGAGACGTTGAAATTGCCTATACCGATGCGGATGAATTGATCGTAACGTCGGGAATGCGCGAGCGCAAAGCTGAAATGGCGGAACGCGCCGACGCGTTTTTGATTCTTCCCGGCGGGTTCGGCACGATGGAAGAAGCGTTTGAAATGATTACGCAACAGCACTTGGGGTACCAAAACAAACCGGTGGTTTTTCTGGATACGAACGATTTTTTCACGCCGCTCAAAACGTTGTTTGACCACATTATCGGCGAAAATTTCGCTTCAAAATCCGCCTGCAATTATTATCAATTCGTCCAAAAGCCCGCCGAGGCTTTTGCCATTTTCGACAATCTGACACGTTAGCCAGCGATACAAATTTAATGCATCCTTTTTGGCCGGGCGTCGTGGCAATGGCGTTGTTTTACGGCTTGTTCTTTTTTCTGGGGAAACGGGCGGCAAAACGAAAATCGTTGCAATCCGCTGATGAAGTCATGCTCGCCGGTCGCAGGCTGCCGCTTTGGCTTGCGGTCTTCACGATGAGTGCGACCTGGGTTGGCGGCGGTTATTTGAACGGCAGCGCCGAATACACTTCATCGTTCGGATTAGCTTGGGTGCAGGCGCCCTGGGGGTATGCGCTCAGTCTTATCATTGGCGGGCTGTTTTTCGCGCGCAAAATGCGGCGCCATCGTTTTACCACCATGCTCGATCCGCTCGAAATTCGTTACGGCAAAAAAGTCGCGGCGCTGCTCTTCCTCCCCGCCCTGTCCGGCGAAATCTTCTGGACGGCGGCGATCCTCACGGCGTTGGGGACGACTTTCGGCACGGTTCTCGGCGTAGATTTCACCACTTCCATTCTCATTTCCGCGGCTATCGCCATCGCTTATACCGCAATCGGCGGGCTTTGGGCGGTGGCTGTTACAGACGTTGTTCAGCTTCTTTTCCTGCTCGGCGGACTCTGGCTGGCGATCCCATTTGCGCTGAATCATGTCGGCGGCTTCGAGCAAGCCTGGGAAACTTACCAAAACCAAAAGGGCGTTTTAAGCGGGCTCTTTCCGCCGTGGCAAGGCTGGAATCATCCCGATTGGGGCGACTATTATTGGAATTGGTGGGACTCAGCGTTGTTGCTGATATTCGGCGGGATTCCGTGGCAGGTTTATTTTCAGCGCGTCCTGGCTTCGAAGGATGAAAACACGGCGATGCGGCTTTCAATCTTCGCCGGATTCGTTTGCATTTTCGCCGCTGTTCCGGCGATTCTCATTGGCGTCATCGGCGACGTCGCTGATTGGTCTCAGGCAGGAATTGCTCCGCCGGAAGAACCGGCGCTGATTTTACCGTACGTGATCCGGTACTTGACCAATCCCGTCGTCGCGACAATTGCTTTGGGCGCTATCGCCGCCGCCGTCATGTCTTCAGCCGATTCTTCAATCCTGTCCGCTTCCTCGATGGCTTCGTGGAACGTCTATAAGCCATTGCTCAAACCCAAAATTACAAGCGAGCAGTTGGCGCACGTGTTAAAACGCTGCATTTGGATCGTTGGGATTGCCGCGACTTTGCTGGCGCTGCAAATCAAAAGCGTTTATGCGCTCTGGTTTCTTTGCAGCGACTTCGTTTATTGCATTCTTTTCCCGCAACTGGCCACGGCGTTGTTCGACAAAAAAGCGAATCGTTACGGCTCTATTGCCGGATTGACTGTTTCATTTGTTTTGAGGTTTGGGGGCGGGGAGCCGGTGTTAGGGTTGCCGCAGTTTTTACCTTATCCGATGGTGGATGACGCCGGAGCAGTGCTTTTTCCTTTCAGGACGCTGGCGATGATTTCGGGGCTCTTGACAATCATCGTTGTTTCAAGAATGACGGCAAGGCGCTGCCCGCCACGTCCATTAGAATCGAATTAAAAGAAGACAACATCACTTTTTCCCTGATTTCTTAAGTGCCAGAAGATTCTGCACGTCAAGCAAATCTTGCGGCCTTCCCGCAGCTTTTTTCGAGTTGATTAACTCATCAAAACCAAGAATATTTATGGTCTGGTCTTCATAACTGCTGACAACTCTCTTTTCCCAGGCTTCCGAAAAAGTAATGCCGCTCACTCCCATCAAGATATCAAATCGATTTGGTTCAATCCCAACTTGATAAATCATTTCAGGATTATTCAAGTCTTCAATTGTTATCTTGTCAAGAGGCGCACCAAACGATGCCAAAGCTTGCCAAACTTTGGGAGCGTTTTCTTTTGATGCTTCCACCCAAATGTCCAGGTCTTTGGTAAAACGAGGTTCCGAGTAGTAGATTACCGCATAGGCGCCGACTACCAAATATCTAACGCTGGCGTCGTTTAAGCACTGAAACAGATCTCTGAAGTCGCTGTTGCTTTCCATCTTCACCTCTTATGCGATAGACTTCCTGAACCATCTGCCAGGCGGCGGCAAAACGATCTTTTTCGTCGACTTCTTGCCAAAACTTATGGTCAAATGAACGATCTTGTTGATCGCGTTTCACAAGGCGCGACATGATGACCTTTTTGTTCTTCGTCAACGTTCTCGGGGCGTTTTGTTTTTCCATGTTCGAAAGATACGTTTTCACGTCGTTGATGACAAGAGGTTCTGCCGGTAAAATTTTCAGGACTACGCTTACGCTCTGTTTTCAAACCTACCACCACCCCAAAATTTTCCACCAAACCAAGCCGACGCCGAGCCACACCGAAATATGAAGCAACGAAACCAGAAACCCGACGCGATACCACGTCCCGATTTCGACGTAGCCCAGGCCGTAATAAATACAAAACGGACCGGTTGAATAGTTGGTGGTGCAGCCGCAGAGATTTGAGAAATAAGCGATGAGCGCGACCATGAGCAAAGGCGGCGTTCCGGCAGCCAGCGCCACCGCGAAAAATGCGCCCGCCATCGCCGCGATGTGCCCGGTCAGCATGGTAAATCCGTACATCGAATAAAAATAAATGAGCGCCAGAATGATCGCCACCCAAAATCCGCTCATGCCAGAGACGTACGTCTGCATTTCGCTCGCGAACCAATCAACAACGCCAAATTCCTTCAACATGTTTGCCATGGCGAGCAAGCCGCCCAGCCACACAAGCGTGTCCCAGGCTGGAGCGAGACCGGTTGCGTTTTTCCACGTGTCGGCGTGCGTAATCAGCAACACGCACACGCCGATGAGCGCGACGACGCCTGTGGCAAGGCCGTGCAATGGCTTGCTCGCCCACAAAACGAGCATACTGACAAAAACGCCGGCCATGATTTTTTCATCTCTCGACAGCGGCCCCATTTCCTTCAATTCACCACGCGCATTTTGAACGGCTTCCCGTCCCTGTTTGATTTGCGGCGGACGGAGCTTGTAAATGAATAAGGGCAGTAAAGCCACGCTCACTAACGCCGGTACAATGGAGCCGGTCAGCCAGGTTAACCACTCGAATTCTACGTCAAACGCGGTTTTGGCCGCCGCGGAAACCAACGGGTTCGCCGCCATGCCGGTGAGAAAGCTGGCCGCCGCAATCAAATTCGCATGTGCGCCGACGAGCATCAAATATTCTCCCGCCCGTCGGGGCGACTTACCGGGCGTCGAGCCGAGCGCATTTGAGAGAGAATTCATGACCGGGGCCATCACCCCGCCGCCGCGCGCAGTGTTTGAAGGAACAAGCGCGCCCAAAATGAATTCCGTGATCGTTGCGGCGTAACCCAGCCCGAGCGTTGTGCGACCAAGTTTTGTCACCATGATCAACGCGACGCGTCTGCCTAATCCCGTCCGCGCAACAGTCCCGGCAATCAAAAACGCCGCCACCACCAGCCAAACCGTGGTATCTGAAAACCCGGCCAGCGTTTGCTTGAACGAGAGTGTGTTGGTTGCGGCAAGAAAAACCAGTGCAATCAGCGTCATCGCGCCCATTGGCAACGGACGCAAAAGGAAGCTGACGATGGTTGCAACAAATACCGCAAGAACGCGCCATCCCTCGGGTTCAACGCCGGAAGGCGTCGGGGAAAACCAAATCGCCGCGCCGACGATAAGACAAAATCCAAAACGTTGCCAAAGTTTCATGCGATTGAGCGAGATTTCAGGGTGAGTTTCTGTGTGTCTGTGTCAATCATGATTATTCCTTCATCGGCGTCATTTAACCGCCCAACAAGCCTGCCTTTGCCGTCCCAAATCGACGAATTGCCGACGCATTCGCCGTCGCTCGATTGGCCAACACAGTTCGCCGTCAATACGGTCATCGAATATTTTTTTGCAATTTCAGTCAAATCTTCCGCCGCTGCTGCGACGCCTTCCGCCGTCTTTGCCACGCTTGCAAAATAAACGTTCGCGCCATTTTCAAAAGCGCGCCGTGAATGCTCCGGAACTGACAATTCATAGCAAACGGCGAGTGCGAGTTTGAGCTTGCCGTGAATCAAGCCGTCCGACTTTTTTCCCGGCACAAAAAATTCTTCTTCATCAGGGTGCAAAAACTGTTTCGAATAAATCCGTCTTGCCTCATTTGGCTGAAAAAGAATCATGCTGATGCAGACGCCGCCGTTGCTTTTTGTTGGCGCACTGGCGCCAATTGTTATTCGCGCAGTATCGCTGATTTTTTGAAAAACGTCAAGCCTGCCGTCGTCGATTTCCATTGCCAAGTCCGCCGCGAGCTCCGGTTCGTAGCCGGTCAATGACATTTCCGGAAAAATGATCACGTCAGCTCTTTCAGCAACCGCCTGGGCAATGAGTTGTTCGTGACGCTCGATATTTTTTTCAACGTCGCCTCGGGCGGGACGCGTCTGTGCAGCGCAAATTTTCATTTCGACTCACAAAGATCAGAAAATGACCGGCGCAGAAAATTTGCTTGCACCGGCCTGGTTAAAGCTCGAAGCTCTCCACCTGACACTTTTTTGTAAACTGCATTTTCGAGCCGTCGAAAGGCTTCGTTTTGTCATTCTGAACGATTCTTTGTTATCGCCCAGTACAGATCATGCTCAAAAGTTCAAGGGGCGGATCAAAAAAGACGCTTCAAGCATGACAATTCCGGCGTCTCTCGCCAGTTTTAGAAGCCTATACAAAAAGTGTCAGGTAGTGAAAGCTCAAAGTTCGCGCAACAATATGAAAAACATATCTCCGGAATCAAAAGTTTTTCCGTGAAAGGCGAATGGCGCAGGAAAAATCGCTGCTCATAAAGTGATTGGTTTTCCTTCGTCTAATCGGGCGCACGTCGGGTATTGTTTTGATGAAAAACTTGCTTCTTTTTCACAAATAGGTAAGTTAGACAGTTTCTCATTTATTGCGGCGCTCTCTACCTGACACTTTTTACAAATTGCCTTAGGCATGGCGAGAAGGCCTCGAATTGTCATTCTGTAAAAATCTTTGTTAGCGTCCGGCATAGATTTTCCCCAAGAATTCAAGGATTAGGTCTAAAAAGATGCTCACAGCATGACAATTTTGGACTTTTTGAGACGCTCGAAAAGTTGCTATAAAAAGTGTCAGGTAGTGAAATTGCGGCGCCGAATCTGAGCGAGCTGACAATGAAATTACGAATGCATCCATCATCAAATATAGGGGGTGGGCGCGTTTTTTTTGAAACACGCCTTTACCTTCTTCTTCTCACCGGACTCCTTCTTGATATTTCTCCTGTTGGCGTTTTGGCGCAAGCTCCGGCGGCGAAACGTTACGGAGAATTTTATATCCAAAATTTTAAGCCGAGAGATTACGGGGCCGCGCCGCAAAACTGGGAAGTGATTCAGGATCAAAACGGCCTTATTTACGCCGCAAATCAATCGGGCGTTCTTGAATACGACGGAGTTTCCTGGCGCACAATTGTCGGCGGCGAAGAGCCCCCCGTTTATTCATTATCAGCAGACGCCGACAATCGCATCTATGTGGGAGCGCGAGGCGATTTCGGCTTTCTAACGCCCGATTCCGTTGGCAAGCTCCGTTTTCAATCTCTTCTGTCAAAATTAAATCGACGTTACCATGATTTTACGCACGTTTGGCATATTGTTGATGCAAAAGACGGCGTCTATTTTATGCCTAATGAACACCTCTTCTATTGGGCGAACGATACCGTACGAAAGGTATTTCCTGAACATAAGTTTTTCGACGGTCTTTTTCTCGATGGCGCGCTTTATCTCAAAGCACGTCGTTTGGGATTAGTAAAGGTCTTGGGTGATACGTTAGTCCCAGTCAAAATTGACAGTAAAATTCAGAGCGAGCAAGCAAAACATTTAACGCCTTATGGCAATGGCATATTTTCCTATTCCATCAACGACAAGCGTTTTGTTCTGAACGGCGCTAAATCTATAGGCTCGTCACATGAGATCAATGATTATTTAAAAAGGAACCACGTCTATAACCAAAAACTGAGATTAGCAAATGACCAATTTGTGATAACCACGAGGTTAGGCGGTGCGTTGATCGTTGATCAGCAAGGAACTTTGGTACAGCTTTTCAACAAAAACTCAGGATTGCAAAACAATACTGCTTGGTCGGCGTTCCAGGATCGAGAAGGCGGCCTTTGGCTGGCGTTAGACAACGGCTTGAGCCGCGTCTCGATCGCGTCTCCAATTACACGATATGAAGGCTTCGAAGGCAATGTTCACGATATTTTACGCTACAAGAATCAGTTGTTTATTGCAACACGAACCGGCGTCTATTTTCTGGACGAGACAAGCGGCGTCTTTCGCAAAGTCCCCGGCATAAATTCCGTTTTTTGGGATTTATCAATTTTTTCCGTTGGAAGCGATCCAGATAAGTCTCGCCTGTTAGCCGCCGGCGCTGACGGGGTTTTTGAGATCAAAAAGGATGGATTTGGCATCGTAAGAGAATCAGTAAGGCGGGACTTTTATACTTACAAAATTCATCAATCCAAAGCCGACTCTGCCTTACTCTTTGCAGGATTAATCAATGGCGTCAGTATTCTTCGGAGAGACCAGGCAACAGGCTCTTGGCAAGAATTAGGGAAAGCGCTCGACTTAAAAGCGACGATTTCGAAAATTGTAGAAACTCGGCCCGGCGAACTTTGGACTTTGCACTCGGGTTCTCGTCTTTTTAGAACTCGTTATTCGCCGAATTCGCAGCAATCTCAAGCGCCCGGATTTAAGACAATCATCGACGAATTTGGCAAAGGCCAGAGGCTGGGAGAGCATATTCGCGACGTATTCACTTTTAATGGAGTGACGTATTTTCGATGCAAAAGAGCGTTTCATAGATTTGATGAAAATCAAAATCGTTTTTTTGAAACGACTATACCGGGATATAGCGAAAAACTTCCAAGCGGCTCGCGCGTTCTGGCAAGCAGTTCAGCGCATATTTGGCTAAAAAACGGCGGAAATCTGAAGCTCCTAAACATTGGCGCCAACAATAGAGAAACCTTAATTGAAAAACCTTTTCTGCCGCTCAAAGACTATAACATCACAACGGTTTACGGCGAAAAATCCGGCGTGGCCTGGTTCGGCGGCTCAGACGGGCTCTTCCGCTTCGACCCAACCGCCGATCAAAACTACGAGGTCGACTTTCAAACGCTAATTCGTGCTGTTTCCGCCGGCGGGGACTCTGTTGCTTTGAATTTTTCGCCTTCTAATGAAAAGGTCAATTCAAAGCTCAAGAATCCGCGTTTGTCCTACTCGTTCAACACCATGCGTTTTGGTTTCGCCGCAACAACTTTTGAGGTCCCGGAACGAACCGAATTTCAGACCTTTTTGGAAGGATTTGATAAAACCTGGTCCGGCTGGACAAAATCCGCACAAAAAGAATATACCAACCTGCCTGAAGGCGATTATCGATTTCGCGTACGTGCAAAAAACCTTTTTGGTCATCTCGGCAAAGAAGCGGCATTCTCATTCGTCGTGCTCCCGCCGTGGTATCGAACCTGGTGGGCCTTTTTGCTTTATTTATTTATAGCAAGCTCCAGCGTTATGGGGCTTGTGCGTTTTCGAGTCAGACGGCTTCAAAAACGCACGCAGGAACTCGAGTCACTGGTTGGGCAAAGAACTCGCGACGTAAAAGCGCAAAGAGATCAGCTGCGAATTCAGGCACAAAAACTCAAAGAACTCGATCTGACCAAATCTCGCTTTTTTGCTAATATTTCGCATGAATTCCGTACGCCGCTCACGTTGATTCTGGGGCAGATCGGCAGCGTGTTGCCCGACTCGCCTACGCAAGCGATGAAGGAAAAACTAGACATGGCCGCCAGAAACGGGAAACAACTGCTGCGGCTTATCAATCAATTGCTCGACCTGTCCAAGTTGGAATCCGGAGCGCTAAAATTGCACCCTCAGCCCGGAGACATTCTTCCACTGATTAAAAATCTAACTTACTCGTTCGAATCGCTTGCTCACACGAAGAAGATCAAATTGCATTTCTCTTGTGAGCACGACGCAATCTTCATCAATTTTGAAGCTGAAAAAATCGAGCAGATCATGCACAACCTGCTCTCAAACGCCATAAAATTCACGTTGGAAGGGGGAAGAATTAGCATCCAGTTGGCTGTAAATAGTGATCAAAAGCAAGACAACCAACCAAATACCAATCATTTTCTACTCATCACTGTCCGCGACAGCGGGCTGGGCATTCCGAAAGATCGCTTGGCGCACATTTTCGATCGTTTCTACCAAGTCGACGGCTCACAAACGCGCGAACACGAAGGCACGGGCATAGGTCTCGCGCTAACCAAAGAACTCGTCGAACTGCACGGCGGCCAGATTTCAGTGGAAAGCGACGAGGGCTTTGGCACAGCGTTTTTTGTTACGCTCCCATTAGTCGCGGAGCCCGGAGAACGGGGGACGGAAACCGGAGCAAGAAGAGCAAAGGACAACGATGAAATTTTCCACGCCGGAATCACGCCCCAGTTGGAGCCGTCCGGCAACAATGTCGTTCATCCGTCCTTCAATCTCCATTCTCCGACTTCCAGCGAGTTCGTGCTTGTGGTGGAAGACAACGCTGACGTGCGCGCCTACATTCGTCAGCACTTAGAAGAGCGGTACAGCGTGATTGAAGCTAAAAACGGCGAAGAAGGATTTGAGAAAGCCAGGGAGTTCATTCCTGATCTCATCATCACCGACGTCATGATGCCGAAAATTGACGGTTATGAATTATCGCGCAGACTGAGAACCGACAAAGTGACGAGTCATATCCCGATCATCATGGTCACGGCGAAAGCGGCAAAAGAAGAAAAACTGGAAGGCTTAAAAACCGGCGTTGACGCGTATCTGATTAAGCCGTTCAGTACAAAAGAACTCAATCTTCGTGTCGAGAAGTTGATCGAGATGCGGCGCAAATTGCGCGAACAGTTCAGTAAAACGCTCTCGACTTCGCCGTCCGCCGTCCAGGTCTCGTCGCTGGATGAAGATTTTTTTGAAAATGTAAAGGCCGCGATTGAAGAAAACCTGGCTGAAGAAGATTTTGGGGTTGTTGATTTATGCAAAAAGGTTGGCATGAGCCAAAGGCAATTACAGCGCAAAATCAAGGCGCTGACGGATCATTCGCCCGCCCGGTTTATTCGCACCATGCGTTTACAGCGCGCCAAACAGCTTATCGAAAAGGAAGCGGGGACGATCACGGAAATCGCTTATCAAGTCGGGTATAACAACGTCTCCGCTTTCTCAAAAGTGTTCAAAGAAGAATTCGGCAAAACGCCTTCGGCTATTACGCTACAAATCAAGAGCAAATAGCTCTTTCCGTCCAGCTACTATCCTGCATTCGTAACTGAAATTCAAACTTCCAACGATGGCTGATTTACGGCTAAAAATGGCCGTTTTACAGCTATAATGGCCATTTTGCGTTAGAGAATGGCCAATATGCGGGAGCATTTCTTCCTCTTGCCGATTATCTTATTCCCACAGAAAACAGACCCTTTCGAGACGCGACATTGATACTCCAGAAAAAACCCTGGATGCAGGATTGCGGGCGGCGGCAAGATGCGGTCGTCCGTGATCCTATTTTTAAAAAATTTAAAGGCGCCGGGAGGTTCGCGTAGAAGCGCGGGGCGTTTACCCTTCTCGCTCTTCACTCGCCTCCCGATGCTTCTTCAAAAAAGGGAAGAAGGAACAAAGTTTGGTAAGGACAAATCGTTGAGAACTACCGTACTCCGAACACCCTTTAAAACTTTCCGCAAAAATAAAAACAGGACGTAAACTTAAAACGAAAACCATGACCAGGTTATAAAACGTACCAAAGTCGCGCAGGCGGAGAGGTAAAACAATACTCCCCGTGCGAAACGATGCAAACAGGCAGGCTTGCATCGCCTTCCAGAACGGATTCTACACCAACATTTTAACATTTCGAGCAGAGGCTCGCCGCCAAGTAGACGGGCGAGGGTAAACGCTGAAACAATTCTTTTTGTGCGAGGAAATTCTCGGCTTTGTGCGGTCGAGGGGCAAATTTCTTCAACGCCTGGAATTTGAGCGCGCCCGTCTTCTTCAAAAACGGCTATGCTTTCTCCCTTTGAACGCGAAAAGGGCGGAATGATCGATGTGCTCAGGCGCTTTTCCGCACGTGAGCACGGATGGTTTATTGCGTAAAAACGCAGCCCCATCCACTCGGTCAGCAGGGAGAAGGAAAAGCCGCTGCATTCCTGAACGCAGCTTTCCTTCAAAATACAATTGCAGTGCAGGTTGTTCAAAAGCATGAACGATGCACCTAATATCGTTTCCGACCAAGCGCGAAGTGTTTGACGGCAATGACGAAAACCGTGCATTCTCATATTTTGCGACCACCCTCAATCCGCGCTCCTTCTGACCGTGTTCATTCGTTTTTCTGTTAGCAATCAAGAATGGAAAAAATACCGATTCACGATTGCCGTTTCACCATTCATCCCAACCCGGACAAGCCGGAACCAATCAGAAGCGATCATTCAATCTCATGACTTAACGCAGAGACGCAAAGGTCGCTGAGAAGCGCAGAGAAAATTGAATTTTGAGTTCATTTTGGAAAGTTCTCGGCGATGCAAATTCATAAATAGGGTTTCCAACATTTGTGTTATAAAAACTCCGCGTAGCTCAGCGACCTTTGCATCTCTGCGTTTGGAAAGTTTTGCCAAAAAATGGCAGAAAATAATTCAACAGACACTAAAACAAGGAGACCGTATGAAAAAGGTTCAAAAAGCCATTGCAGGCGCAGTGACAATACTGCTCAATCTTTGCTTGTTGGCAAGTGTTTCTCAAGCACAATTGACGGAAGTGGCCAAACTCACTGCAAGTGATGCAGGCACTGGAGGGTCCGATCCGAGATTCGGATCTTCGCTTGCCCTCGACGGGAATCGCGCGATATTCGGCGCCGGGCTCAAAAACGGCGTTGCGCAGAGTTCGGGCGGGGCGTACATTTTTGAGCAAAATGCAAGCGGAGCGTGGATTGAAGTTGCAAACCTGACCCAAAGCGATCCTGTGATTTTTGATCACTTTGGATCATCGGTGGCGATTAGCGGCGATTACGCGATTGTTGGCGCTTATCGGAAAGGTAATTTTACCGGCGCCGCCTATATTTTTGAACGGAGTGCCGGCGGAACCTGGAGTGAAGTCGCCAAACTCGAAGCCAGTGATAAAGAAGTAGAAGACTCTTTTGGCGGGGTGGTCGCAATTGATGGAAACTGTGCAATGGTCGGAGCCGCTGATGAGGCAACCGGCGGCGCCTATGCCGGAGCTGTCTATGTTTTCGAGCGCAACGCCGCTGGAACGTGGGGGCAAGTGGCAAAAATTCAACCCAGCACCAACCAGGCCCTTGCCAATTTTGGTAATGACATTTCAATGAGCGGGAAACGAGCCCTTATCGGCGCCTGGAGTGAAAACAATGCGGTAGGCGCCGCCTACATTTTCGAGCGAGGCGCTGGTGGAACCTGGAGCGAGACGGCGAGAATCCAGGTGAGTAGCCAAACTCCAGAACCCAGGTTCGGCGTCTCTGTCTCATTAGACGGAGATCGAGCCGTTATCGGAGCGCAGAATACAAATGTCGGCGCCAAGTTTCAAGTTGGCACGGCTTACGTCTTTGAACGAGATGCAAATGGAACATGGAGCGAAACCGCGACACTCCAGCACAGTGATAGACTAGGTGCTGATTTTTTCGGACGAGTCGTTGCTGTTAGCGGAGAGCGTGCTCTGATTGGCGCTCCAGAGAAAGGCTTCCTCGACCAGTACGACGCCAAAGGACTCGTCTACCTTTTTGAAAGAAACGGGGACGGGACATGGAGCGAAAAAGATAAATTCACTTCCAGCGACGTCGATTTCAATGACGGGTTTGGCCAAGCTATTTCGTTGGACGGCGACAATGCCATGATCGGGACGGAATTTGCCGAAACCGCCTATTACTTTGAAGCGTCGACCAATCAAGCCCCAACCGCCCACGCCGGAGCGGATCAGAGCATTTGTACTTCCACAGGCTCGGCCAACGTCACTCTCGACGGCTCCGGCTCAAGCGATCCCGATTCAAATCCCCTGACCT
Organism: uncultured Deferribacteres bacterium; assembly: GCA_964014485.1. Taxonomy (GTDB): domain Bacteria; phylum Zhuqueibacterota; class Zhuqueibacteria; order Zhuqueibacterales; family Geothermadaptataceae; genus CAXHAT01. The sequence continues at coordinate 1,834 of CAXHAT010000196.1, read as the reverse complement.
ATACCTGGAAAGAAGGCGCGACCACGCTTGGAACGGGCGTCACCCCAACGGTTTCGCTCAACGTCGGCGCGCACACGATTGATTTAACCGTGGACGACGGCAACGGCGGGACGGATACGGATCAAGTCGTTGTCACGGTCCGATCAGCCCCTTCGGTGACGGTTGCCGATGTTTCAGTCTGTGCTGGCCAAACCGCAAGCATGACGGCGAACGTGTCCGGCGGGGCGGCGCCCTTTACCTACGCCTGGACGGGGCCGGGCGGTTTTACGGCAACGTCACAATCGATCAATCCAACAGCAGCCGGCGCCTACAGTGTTATTGTGACCGACAATCACGGCTGTACCGGCACGGATTCTGGAAACTTGAGCGTCAACGCCAATCCGACCGTCACCGTGGTTGATGCTGCAACCTGCGCGGGCGGCGGCGCAACGATGTCCGCCACCGTTTCCGGCGGTGCAGCGCCCTTCACTTACGCCTGGACCGGGCCGGGCGGTTTTACATCAACCTCGCAATCGATCAATCCAACGACGGCTGGGACTTACAGCGTCACAGTGACCGATAATCACGGCTGCACCGGCACGGACTCCGGCGTTTTGACGATTAATGCCAACCCGGTGGTCACTGTGGCTGACGTTTCGGTCTGCTCAGGCCAAACCGCAACGATGACGGCAAATGTTTCAGGCGGCGCGGCGCCCTTCACTCACGCCTGGATGGGGCCGGGCGGTTTTACGGCAAGTACGCAATCGATCAATCCAACCGTTGCAGGAACTTATGACGTCACGGTCACCGACGTCCACGGCTGTGCCGGTACGGGTGCGGGAGACTTAACGATCAACGCCAATCCGACTGCGGACGCTGGCGCAGATCAGACTATCTATGCCGGAAATACCGTGCAGCTGGGCGGCGCGCCAACGGCTTCCGGCCCCGGAGCGCTCACTATTTCCTGGACGCCTTCCGGCGATTTGGACGATCCGGCCGCCGCCAATCCAATGGCTACGCCGGGCACGACGACGACTTACACGGTAACCGTCACTTCGGACAATGGCTGCCAAGCCACGGATCAAGTCACGATCACCGTACAATCGCCTGCGGATGTGATCAATACGGCTTGTGCGCAGGTGCAGGCTTTGATCAACGATCCGAACACGCCCTCAGACGCACTAAGCGCATTGCAGAGTGCAAAAGACGCATTGAACCAGGCCCTGAGCGCTGATGCGGCCGGAAACACCGGAGACTTCTTTGATCTCATTCGCGACGCCGCTGACGATTTGGAAAAAGCGCGCCACAAAGGCGCGGACACGGACCCGGCGGCGGTACTGCTCTCCAGTCTCGCCCGCGATATTGCCACCCAAAAACGCAACGACGTCTTTGTCTGCGATCCGAATCCAAGCGGCAAAATGCAGGACGACATTGACGACGGCGACAAGGATCTCGCTGACGGCGACACAGAAGTCAGCGGGACCTATCACGGTGACGGTATCAAGGACTACAGCAAGGCGTGGGAAAGCTATTGTGATGCGCTAAATCGTTGCGGCAGTCCAAAAGCTTTTGTTGAAGCTGATGAACGGTCAGAGATACAAGCGTTGCCGACGGCGTTTGCGCTGCATCAGAATTATCCGAATCCTTTCAACCCGACCACGACGATTCAATTTGATTTGGCGGAAGCCGGGCATGTTTCGCTGAATATTTACAGCAGCGCGGGACAGCTCGTGCGCACGCTGGCTTTCGGTGATTACGCCCCCGGCGCGCACAAAGTGACCTGGGACGCCCGCGACCACTCCGGCGCTCGCGTGGCCAGCGGACTTTATCTCTACACGATCAAAGTCGGCCAGCA
>CAXHAT010000195.1:0-14823 GCA_964014485.1 uncultured Deferribacteres bacterium | reverse complement strand
AAGATGACGTTTTGTTTTTTGTCGAGTCCCGTCAGGGACGGTTGAAATTTTATCGCGTTTCCAGCCTCAATCGTCCCTGGCGGGACTTGAAATCATAAGAGACCATCGGTTCCAGGCGATAAATCGCCTGGCTATTATCAAGCATCCCTACGGGACTTTTAAAACAGCCTCTCAGACAAAAAGCAAACCTCTGTGATCTTGCAGGTTACGATAAGGATTTCCCGTTGTTTGTAACTTCAAATTCTCCAAAAAACTTGCAACTTAAGGCCAAAGCAAACATCGCTTTGCGGAAAGCATAGACTAATTCAATACGATTTACCCAGCCTGATAAAAGTTATTCAGAATCGTAAGTGATTAAAGCTTCGATGCGGTTGGCGCCGAGTTTTTGGCGGCCGTTGAGGAAGGAAAGTTCGATGAGGAAGCAGTAGCCCGCAATTTCGGCATTGAGCTTTTTTACTAATTTACCCACTGCCGCCGCCGTGCCGCCGGTGGCGAGCAGATCGTCGACGATGAGCACGCGTTGTCCCGGCTCGAGGGCGTCTTCGTGCATTTCGAGCGCGTCCGTGCCGTATTCCAGCGCGTATTCTTCGCGAATTTTGGCTGCCGGCAGTTTGCCCGGTTTTCTCGCCGGCACAAAACCTAGCCCCATGCGGTCGGCCAACGCCGCGCCGAAAATAAAGCCGCGCGATTCTATGCCCAAAATCACGTCCGCGTCGCCCGCGAAACGTCGCTGCATTTCGTCCAGAGACGCCTTAAACGCCGCGCCGTCTTTCAGCAATGTCGTGATGTCCTTAAAGCCGATTCCAGGCTTGGGGAAATCGTGAACTGTTCGAATGTGCTTCGCCAAATTGCTCATTTTTCTACTCCCATCCGTATCGAATGTTAAAGCTTTCCAGATTTTGGTCGGGCTGCGCCGCGTTGGTTTTCACTTCCAGGACTTTAGAAAAGATCGGGCCTTTTTCCACTTTCTCCAGGAAACGCGCCAGCCGTTCCGCTTCGCCTTGCGCGAAAACTTCCACTGTCCGCCCGTCTTCGAGATTGCGCGCCCAGCCGTGTACGCCGCATTTACGCGCTTCCCGGTAGGTGAAATACCGGAATCCTACGCCTTGAACGCGCCCGAAAATGAGAATATGCTTCGCTTGCATTTTAAGAGCTTTTAGACTGGATTTACAGGATCGACTGGATAAAAAATCTTATCCTGTTCATCTTGTAAATCCCGTCAGGAGAGAATGACTTTTTATGACGAGATTTACAGAATGATCAATTTATGAGTTATGGGTAAAGCCGGTGCATCAGGCGCGGGAACGGGATGGTTTCGCGGACGTGGGGCAGGCCGCAGAGCCAGGCGACCGTGCGTTCAACGCCGAGACCGAACCCGCCGTGCGGCACAGAGCCGTAGCGGCGCACGTCGAGGTACCACTGGAAATCGTCCTCTGGAAGCTCGTGCTCTTTGATCTTGCGCATGAGCGTGTCAAGATCGTCTTCCCGCTGGCCGCCGCCGATAATTTCGCCGTAACCTTCCGGCGCCAGCACGTCCACGCCGAGCGCGCGCGTCGGGTCTTCGGGGTCGCCTTTCATATAAAACGCCTTAACCGCCGCCGGGTAGCGATGCACCATCACAGGCCGGTCGTACTGGTTGGCGATGATCGTTTCATGACCGCCGCCAAAGTCTTCGCCGTAGACAAAATCGGAGTTGTTGTCTTTCAGAATTTGCGCCGCTTCGTCATAATGAATGCGCGGAAATGGTTTCAGAACCGTTTCCAGCTTGCTTGTGTCACGCTCAATGATTTTGAATTGCTCTTCATGCTTCTCAAGTACCCGCTCTACGATGTAGCAGATAAAATCTTCGGCCAAATCCATGACGCCGTCTAAATTCATGTAAGCCACTTCCGGTTCAACCATCCAGAATTCGGTGAGGTGCCGCCTGGTTTTGGATTTTTCAGCACGAAAAGTCGGACCGAAACAATAAACCTTGCCCAACGCCATGGCGCCTGCTTCCATGTAAAGCTGGCCGCTCTGGGTGAGAAAAGCTTTTGTGTCGAAGTAGTCCGTTTCGAACAACGTAGACGTACCTTCGCAAGAGTTTGGGGTGAAAACCGGCGCATCGACGAGGGTGAAACCGTTGCTGTCAAAATAGTCGCGGATGGATTTGACGATGGTATGACGAATGCGCAAGATGGCGTTTTGCTTTTTGGAGCGCAGCCAATTGTGGCGGTTGTCCATCAAAAAAGTGGTGCCGTGCTCTTTCGGCGTAATCGGATATTCCTGCGCCAGAGAGACGATTTCCAGATTCGTGACATGAATTTCATAACCGCCGGGCGCCCGCTTGTCCGGGTTAACTTTGCCGGTGACGACGATGGACGATTCTTGCGTGACTTCCTGCGCGCGAGCGAAAATCTCTTCGCCAACGTCGTTTAAGCTCATAACGCACTGGATAATGCCGGTGCCGTCGCGAAGCATGAGAAAGGCGAGTTTGCCCTTGCCGCGCTTGTTGTAAAGCCAGCCGTAAAGTGAAACTTCCTGTTCCGCGTGTTTACCGATATCTTCGATATAAATTTTTTCTTTGTTGATAAAGGTTTCCATTTGTTGTTCCTGAGGTTGTGAATCCGGTTTTCGTGAAAAGAATTATGGTAAAAAGGAGCTCGCGGGGAGCGTCTGACGGCTTACGGCCCCCAATTCTCGGCTTTTGCTTCGCGCGTCATCAGCGCTTTGACCGCATCTCGCGGGTTTTTCTGTTGAAAAAGTACGGCGTACACCTGGTCGATGATCGGCATTTCGACATTGTGCTTTCGGGAAAGATTATACGCGGCTTCAGTGGTACGAACGCCCTCCGCCACCATCTGCATTTCTGAGAGAATCTGATCAAGCGTTTTCCCGCGCCCGATTTGCTCGCCGACGTACCGATTTCGACTGTGCTGGCTCATGCAAGTGACGATAAGATCGCCCATTCCAGTAAGCCCCGAAAACGTGACCGGGTCTGCCTTCAAAGCGACGCCAAGACGTGAAATTTCGCTTAAGCCGCGGGTGATCAACGCCGCCTTTGTGTTGTCGCCGAAGCCGACGCCGTCACAAATGCCAGCCGCTAATGCGATGACGTTTTTCGTTGCGGAGCCAATTTCGGCGCCGATAACGTCGGAGTGCGAATAGACGCGAAACGTCGGAGTCATAAATAATTTTTGCACGGCACGAGCAACATGTTCCTGGTGGGAAACGGCAACCACGGTAGACGGAATGCCGCGAGAGACTTCTTCAGCATGGCTTGGCCCGCCTAGCATAACGTATTCAAAATTGCAATCATGCAACACTTCTTCAGCGACTTCTTCCATGCGCAAGAGCGTTTTTGTTTCAAGGCCTTTTGCAACGTTGACAATGCGCAGTTTGTCGCCCTTAAACTCTTTTTTGAGCTTGCCAAGCGTTGCGCGAAATCCATGTGACGGCACGGCCATAATAATGAATTCGCAATCGTCAACGGCTTGACGCAGATCCGATGAGAACGTCACGGCTTCGGGGATTTCGGCGCCGGGCAGGTATTTGGAATTGATGCGGGAAGCGCGCATAGCCTCAATGGCTGCTGCGTTCCTGCCGAATAAGGTGACGGCATGTTCATTTTGCGCCAAAACGAGCGCCAGCGCCGTGCCCCAACTTCCACTTCCGATGACCGCGACTCGCGCCATCTATTTTCTCCTATCGTTCAAGCGGCGGCAATTTCGCCGATCCGCCAGGATTTTTCATTCATCTTGTTCAATGCCGCGATGACTTGCTCTTCATGATTGCGAGAAACAATGACCGCAAGCCCAACGCCAAGATTAAAAGTCTTCCGCATCTCAAGCGTTTCAATATCTCCCAACCGCTGCAAAAGTTGAAAAATATTCGGCCATTCCCAAGAGTCCCAATCTATCTCCAACACAAGGCCGTCTCCAAGCAAACGCTTGGTGTTGTCAACCACGCCGCCGCCTGTGATGTGAGCAAAGCCATGCACGCCTTCCAATCCTTTCAATGCGGCCATCACGTCGGCATACGAACGATGAACCGCCAGCAGCGCACCGCCGATGGTCGTCCCAAGTTCATCATAATACGTGTGGTAACCGGTTTCCGAGGAGAGTTCGACGATTTTTCGCGCGAGAGAGTAGCCGTTAGTGTGCAAGCCGTTGCTTTCAAGCCCAAGAATAACGTCGCCCGCCACAATACGCGAACCGTCGATGACGTTTTCGCGCTCTACGATCCCGACAATTGTGCCTGCAATGTCAAATTCGCCCGGCTCGTAAATGTCGGGCATTTCCGCCGTTTCGCCGCCGATGAGTGCGCATTTGTTATGTTTGCACGCTTCAGTCAAGCCTTCGCCCAGTTCGAGCACCGCTTTGCCTTCCACCTTGCCGAGAGAAAGGTAATCCAGAAAATAGAGCGGTTCTGCACCGCAACACATAATGTCATTGACGCAATGGTTGACCAAGTCCTGGCCAATGCCGCGATATTGATCCATCGCGCAAGCAATCTTGATTTTTGTGCCAACGCCGTCAACGCTGGAAACCAGGACTGGACGTTTATATTTTTCAGTATCAATTTCGAAAAAAGCGCCAAATAATCCGATATTGCCAAGCACGCCCTTGCGATGCGTCGACTTGGCGAGTTCGGCGATCTTCTTGACGGCGGCGTCGGCGGCGTCAATATCCACCCCTGCGATTTTGTAGGTCAGTTTCATAGTCCTTTGACCAGCTTGTGTAAATAAGATCGCGCTTCAATGAGAAACGCTAAACTCCTGTCATCTTTATAGTCTGGATACGTCCAGGGATTGCTGTGAAGGGCGCCCTTTCTATATCTCAATTGCACGTCGCCATAAATTCCTTTGCCTACGTGAACGCGATGGTCATAATTTTTCGTCGTCATTAAGACCAATTTTGCAAGGGTAAGATAGCCGGGATCAATGTTAATCGTTCGTTTGCCGTCAACGGCGTTTTGCTGCTCAATTTCGATTGCTTTCAACTTGGCGTTTACAGCATCTTCAACATTGAAAAAAGATCTGTACACGACAAAAGTTTTTACAAGAGCGTCGCCCATTTCCGGAGCGTAATACTGAGAGTATGAAAACTGGAAATCGGGGGAACGCAAACATACATCGCCGAAGGGCGCAATTGCCGTCAAATGAAGTTCTTCTTGGCTGATATGCTTTTGGAAAGTAACGGCGTTAAAGAGAAGCGCGTGTTCAAGCTCGCCGGGCAAGGCCATACGTAAAGCCGTGAAATTCAAGGATTAAAAGCGTGGAATATCTTAAAAGCGCGTTTAAGATGCAATAAAAAATGGTGAGATGTTTCCTTCTTCGCCAACTCTATAAAGATGCTTGACTTTTTATACGGCTTGGGTTATATTCACCCCGCTTTTCAGCAAACGCCGGGGTGGTGAAATTGGTAGACGCGCTGGATTCAAAATCCAGTGGGCTTCGGTCCGTGCGGGTTCGAGTCCCGCCCCCGGTACTTTCCTTTCCGAAAGAGGTTGTAAAGACCATCCCCCATTTTCTTATTCCCAAACATAGATTTCCCCCAAAATATGGTAAAGTTGACGCGGATTGGATTTCCAGTTTTGTCATTATCCGAACGGGGATTTGTTGGGCGGAGCCAGTTCCGATTTCAGCGGGTGCTTTTTTCACGATCCAGTCATGAAGGTTGTAGGCGTAAAAGGCAGAGTGTGAAGCTCTGGCAAATCAAAACTTTACGATTACCCGGGTACGGGAGAAACCGCAAACGTCGTCTTTTTTGCGTTAAACAAGGTTAACGACAGAGCCTTGTTTGTTTGGAATAAAAGATCATTTTTGCTACATAGAGAGGGCGGATCTATCCTGGAACATGTGATGGTCAGCCAATCAGTGATGAAGACCAGAATTGGAAGAATTAAGAATTTGGAAAAAGTGGAAAGTGCCCCTTTGTTTATATCAGAATTCGGTAGTTCTCAAGCCCGAAATGGAAAAATGCCCCCAACCCTCTATCTAAAGAAGCTGTCATGATTTTCAAAAGACAATTGTTGATCTATACGCTTTTCGCTGCGACGAGCATCCATGCACAAACCTTCGACGATTTTTTACAAAAGCTTCGTGCCGCGTCTGAGGATGCGAGGCAAGCCAAGGTCGACCTGTTCATGCAGAGCGTAAACGCTTCCCCGCTCGCTGAAGATACGCTGGCGCATTTTATCTACAGCGGCCAAGGGAGCAAGCTCGGAATTGGCGGCGATTTCAGCGGCTGGAATCCGGCGAATGCACCGATGACCAACATCGCCGGGACGGATTTTTGGTATCGCACGGAAGTTTTTCACAACGCAGCCAGGCTGGATTATAAGCTCGTCATTGACGAAAAGAATTGGATTCTTGATCCGCGCAATCCTCACAGAGCGCCAAGCGGCATGGGCGAAAATTCGGAGTTGCGCATGCCTGAGTATGCCTCGCCACCCGAAATTGAGTATTTACCGGAAATTCCGCACGGCATGATCATAGACACGACTTTCACTAGCGCGAATCTCAATAATTCTCGCCCGGTAAAAATTTACCTGCCGCCGAATTATGCGCAATCGTCGGAAAACTATCCGCTCGTTCTTGTCCATGACGGCCCGGAGTACATTTCTCTGGCGAAAATGAACAACGTGCTTGATTTCTTGATTTATGAAAAGCGCATTCCGTCGGTGATTGCCGTTTTTGTACCGCCGGTCAAGCGCACCCCCGAGTATGTCACAAATAAACAAGGAGCGTTTACCAGATTCATCGTTGAAGAAGTCGTTCCTTGGGCTGAAGAGAAATTCCGTGTTTCCGCTGATCCGGCTCAACGCGCTGTAATCGGTTCGTCGTATGGCGGCAATATTTCGCTCTGGCAAGGTATGAAACATCCGGAGATTTTCGGCAATATTGGGGCTTTTTCCAGTTATGTCGAAAGTGATATTCAGGCTTTTTTTGAAAAGTCGCCAAAACTCAATTTACGCATTTACATGAATCACGGCGTTTATGATCACCTGTCCGCGATTCACGAAAGCGTCGAACGTTTCGTGCCGGTTCTCAAAACGAAGCGGTACGATTATGAATACGCCGAATATCCGGAAGGCCATAGCTACGGTTTCTGGCGCTCTTACCTGGATGACGCGCTGACGTTTTTCTTCGGAAAAGTCGATGAGGGACGCTGACATGAGCAGGAGTGCAAAGCTTGCTTTGCTTTTAAGGACAACTTCACAAAACCGCAAGGCAAGCCTTGCACTCCTGTCGTTGTCGTCAAACATGGTCAAAAAGTCGATTCTGCTATGAAACGCGATCTTAAGATTAGAATTTACTCGTCCTTTGAAGAAGAAAACCGAGCGGAGTACGTACGCCGCGCCAAAATGACTTATCAGGAACGCATGAAGGAGTTCGCGATTTTACAGGAGCGGCGATGGGGCTCCAAATGGACGTCTGAACCGATGGTCAAAATAGCCTCTTTCGAAAAAACGAAGTGGTGATGTAAGATGATGATCTTTACGAAGGACATAAAATATTTTGTAGAACTGTTCATGAAACATATCCGAAAAATTCTTCCAATTGCAGTAGTATTTCTGTTGTTAAGCAACGCCGATTCCGTCCAATCGCAACACTCCGTCGCACGCCAGTGGAACGAGGTTTTGCTCGAAGCGATTCGCGACGATTTCGCGCGACCAACGGTTCATGCGCGCAATCTTTTCCATGTTTCGGCAGCGATGTATGACGCCTGGGCGGCGTATGACGATGTCGCAGCGACATGGCTGCTCGGCAAAACGATTCGGGATTTCGTCTGCGACTTTGAAGGCGTCAGCGCGCCAACCGACCTGAAGTCAGCGAGGAACGAAGCGGCCAGCTACGCGGCATATCGCATTTTGCTCCATCGCTTTCAGTTCTCGCCCGGCGCTTTTCGCTCCATCGACCGATTTGATTCCTTAATGACGCATCTCGGCTACGATCTTGATTTTAATTCCACGGCTTATGAAACGGGATCGCCCGCCGCGCTGGGCAATTATATCGCGGAGTGTATGATCGATTTTGGGTTACAGGACGGCTCAAACGAGCAGTTCGATTATGAAAATATTTATTATGAACCCAGGAATCTGTCGCTTCTGCCGGACTTGCCGGGCAACCCGCGGTTGACTCGCCCGAATCGGTGGCAGCCGCTGACTTTGGAAATATTCATCGATCAAAGCGGTAACATTATCCCGGGGCGCACGCCTGAATTTCAAAGCCCGGAATGGGGAGAAGTCGCCCCTTTTGCGCTCAACGACGCCGAGTTGGCTTATTTCCCGCGAACTGGTTATAATTATTGGGTTTATCATGATCCCGGCCCGCCGCCGCAGCTCGACACAACGCAAATCGGCGGACTCTCGGAAGAGTACAAGTGGGGCAATGCGTTGGTCGCAGTCTGGTCTTCGCACCTCGATCCGGCGGACAGCGTGTTGTGGGATATTTCTCCGGCTTCAATCGGCAACATTCAAAACTATCCGACGACGTTTGAAGAACACCGCGATTTTTACGATTTGATCGACGGCGGCGATCCAAGTCTGGGTCACGCAGTCAATCCGCACACTGGACAGTCCTACGAACCGCAAATCGTTCCGCGCGCCGATTACGCCCGCGTTCTCGCTGAGTTTTGGGCGGACGGCCCGGATTCGGAAACGCCGCCGGGACACTGGTTTACGATTCTCAATTATGTCAACGACCACCCGCTTTTTGAAAAACGTTTTCGCGGCAAAGGGGCGGTTTTGGATGAATTGGAATGGGACGTCAAGGCGTATTTTACGCTCGCCGGGGCGGTTCATGATGCGGCGATCACCGCCTGGGGCATAAAAGGCTGGTACGATTACATTCGCCCAATTTCGGCGATTCGCTACATGGCTGATCGCGGGCAGAGTTCGGATTCGAGCCTGGCCAATTTTCATCCTGCGGGCGTGCCGCTGCTTCCGGGCTTTATTGAAATTGTTCAGGAAGGTGATTCATTAACTCTGGAAGACAGCTCAAGCGTTGGAAAAATCAAGCTTTACGCTTGGCGCGGGCCGGATTATATTGAAGAACCGGAAACCGATTTGGCGGGTGTAGGCTGGATTCTGGCCGAAAACTGGTGGCCCTATCAAAGACCGACTTTTATCACGCCGCCGTTTGCCGGATACATTTCCGGGCACTCCACCTTTTCCCGCGCCGCTGCTGAGGTTATGACGCTTTTGACCGGCGATCCCTTTTTCCCTGGCGGCATAGGTGAATTTCATGCGCCGAAAAACGAATTCCTTGTTTTTGAGGAGGGACCAAGCGTCGACGTCACTTTGCAATGGGCGACCTACCGAGACGCCTCCGACCAAACCAGTCTGTCACGCATTTGGGGCGGCATCCACCCGCCCGCTGACGATATTCCGGGTCGATTGATCGGCGAAGAAGTCGGGATTGCGGCGTTCGAGCGTGCGGCGTCTTATTTTGACGGGACAATTACGAGCGTTGCTGAAGAACGTGCGCCTGAACCTGAAAATCCGACAATTCAAGTCTTTCCCAATCCGGCGCGCAAAGGTCAGGAGATCGTTGTGACTATCGAGTCGCAAGCGCAGCAAATTGAGCTGAGATTGTATAATCTTCTTGGGCAAACTGTCCTGGCCAAGCATGTCAACCTTCCCCAAAACCAACGCGCGATAATATTGGAAACCGACGCCTTCGCTTCCGGCGTTTACTTGCTGCACATCAAAGCCGCCGATTGGCAGAATTCGCGGCAGATTCAAATCATCAGGTAAAAATGAAAATTCAAAAATTGATCCCCACGCTCTACACAACTGAACTGAAAAGCTCGGTTGATTTTTACACCAAGAATCTGGGCTTTAAATGCGACGCCTTTGCGGAAGAGTGGGGCTGGGCGCACCTTTGGCGCGATGAAGCGGAAATCATGTTCGCCTTGCCAAATGCGCATGAACCGTTTGATAAACCGACGTTTACCGGATCGATTTATCTGAAGACGGATGATGTGGACAAAATTTGGCTGAAGCTAAAAGACGCAGCCAAAATCTGCTACCCGATTGAGAATTTCGACTACGGCATGCGGGAATTCGCGGTTTATGACAACAACGGCTACATGATCCAATTCGGTCAGGAAATCACGCATTAACACAAGTTCGACAGCCTCGGTTAATCCTGGGGTTTGACAGAAAGATGGTTGGCAAAAAATGAATGAAAAAACATTTTTTGCCAACCATCTTTCTGTCAAACTTTGAGATTTTAGCACGGAGGGAAGGATGTCTAAAAGTATTAATACGGAGTGTGACGCTGATATTGAGGCGATTCTTACTCGCCGACATGATAACGGTGCGGATTTTTGGGCGACGCCGGATGATCGGATTTACGTCGGCAATCCGTTTAGCACGATTGCATCGCTGCTCATGCTGCATGAACTCGGCGTTGAGCGCAGTCACGAGGCGGTCGACGGCGGGCTGAAATTGCTCCTGCGCGCTTGCCGCGATGACGGCAAAATTCGCTTGGCTCCGAAAGCGCCGCTCTATCCTTGCTACACGGCGGAAGCCGCGCGAACGCTGTGCCGGTTCGGCTTCTCACAAAGCGATGAAATTCAACGCACCGTTGCCTGTTTTTTAGAAAACGCCCACGATACCGGCGGTTGGCGCTGCAATTTTACCCGGCTCGGCCGCGGCCCGGAAACCGAATTCGCCAATCCCGGCGCCACGCTCAACATTCTCGACGTTTTGCGCTTTTTCCCTGAATATCGCGAAGGCTCTGAAATCATCGACGCTGCTGTCAAGTAGCTGTTGAGCCACTGGGAAACGCGCAAACCCATCGGCCCGTGCCATTTTGGAATTGGGACTCTTTTCTTGCAGGTGGAGTTTCCTTTTCTGCGCTACAATTTGTTTCATTACGTTTACATTCTCTCGTTCTATAAGCTTGCGCGGCGCGATCCACGATTCAGCGACGCGCACGATTTGTTGAAATCAAAATTGAACGATGACGGCAAAATTATTGTTGAAAGACCGCACAGGGCGTTGAAAGAATTACGGTTCTGTGCTAAAAACCGCCCGTCCGAGCCGGCGACCCAAAGGTATGAAGAGATCGTTCAGAATTTAAACGCCGTGTGAAATAGCGGCAAAATGGTGGATACGCGATGCGTCGCGTATCTACGAAAGCGTCCCCTCAAATTCGTCTTCAATCATTATCATTTTCTCGTTTCATTTCGTATTCATTGTCGCTTAAATTTGAAGCGCGCTCGAACTTCTCTACCTGACACTTTTTGTAAACTGTATTTTCGAGCCGTCGAAAGGCTCCGTTTTGTTATTCTGAAGGAATCTTTGTTATCGCCCTGTGCAGATCATGCTCAAAAGTTCAAGGGTTGGATCAAAAAAGATGCTTCCAGCATGACAATTCCGGCCTCTTTCGCCAGTTTTAGAACCCTATACAAAATGTGTCAGGTAGTGAAGCTCGAATAAAGCTTTCTGAGCCAAGAATCAAATTTCGTCGATGAATTTCGCCCCCTAACGCAGAATAATAAAATCGAACTTGGTAAATATCTCATGAACGATCCAGAACAACAACGCACAATTTCAAAAGTTGAAAAGAGCCTTTTAAACGACGGCGACGCGCTTTTTTACCCGCCGATTGAAAAAATCCCGACAATTGTCGTGGACAATTTTCCAACGCTTGGCCGTCTTACTGCGCTGCGATTTATTGAATGGGCGCAGCAAAACGAGGGGTGGAGCATCTCGCTGCCAACAGGAAAGACCCCGGAGCATTTTATCCGGTGGTTTCAGCACATTATGGCGAATTGGCGCAAGAAGGATATGCAGAAACTGCTGGGCGATAACGGTGTTGATCCCGCAAAAAAGCCAAAAATGAAAAGCTTCAAATTCATTCAAATCGACGAGTTTTACCCGATCAACTCCTGGCAGCACAACAGCTTTTTTGACTATGTGAAAAGGTATTACATCGACGGTTTTGAGCTTGATCCTGAAAATGCGTTGCTGATCAACCCGAACATAATCGGGATTCGAGACAATGAGACATTGGACAAAATCTGGCCTGAGCAAATCGTCGATTTATCGTTGCGAACCAGGCCGCCGAAAAATCTGGCGGAGAGCAAGCAAAAGCGCGTTTTGGAAGCCGTTGATCAGTTTTGCACAAATTACGAGCGCCGAATCCGCGAATGGGGCGGGATTGGATTTTTTCTTGGCGGCATTGGGCCGGACGGGCACATTGGATTTAACGTCCAGGGATCGGATCATTTTTCTACGACGCGACTTTGCGCAACGAATTATGAAACCCAAGCCGCGGCCGCGACTGATCTTGGCGGAATCGAGGTTTCGCGAAATCGGCTGGTGATCACGATTGGCCTGCAGACAATTGCGCACAATCCGGACACGACGGCGATTATTATCGCCGCTGGAGAAGCAAAGGCGGAAATCGTTCGCAAAGCCATTGAAAGCGAAAAAGACAATGACGTTCCCGCCTCGATTTTGCAAGACCTGCCGCATGCGAGATTTTACATTACGCAAGGTGCTGCAAAGCATCTTTCTCAGCGCCAGCTCAGCCTCTTGAAACGAAGAAAGGCCATGCTTAACGCCGACAAGTTTCGCGTGGCCACGGATATTGCTCTCAAGTCCAGGAAGCGCTTAATCGATTTGACGGTCGCGGATTTCAAAACCGACGCTCGCGGCGCGTTGCTGGTGGCGGAGCAAAAGAAAGACAAAATTGTCGACATGCTAGGCGCCATACAAAAGGAATATCGCCATCGCATCACCAAAGCGCTTGACGTGCCAACCGGCGAAACGTTCTTGCACACGGCTCCGCACCATGACGACATTATGCTGGGGTACTTGCCCTACCTTGTCCGGCTGATGCGAAACCAATCGAATACGCATTTTTTTAATTATCTCACCAGCGGATTTAACGCCGTCACCAACGATTTCATTCTCGACCAAATCGAGAACGCACGCCACTTTCTCGCGACGGCAGGGTTCCGGCAAATGCTAAAGGAAGATTATTTTCAACCTTTAAACAGCACGTTCCGCAACCGTGACGTCTATCAGTACCTGGACGGCGTCGCGGCGGTTGACGCCTATGCCAAGCGCGAGGGGGAAGCCCGTCGTTTTCTGCGCAATCTGGTGGAAATCTATTCGGATGTTTCAAAGGAAGATCTCGATTATCGTCTCGAGTCGTTGCAAAGTTATTTTAAAAAACAATATCCCGGCAGAAAGGATCAACCGGACGTGCAAAAGCTCAAAGGCATGGTTCGGGAGTGGGAAGCGGATATTTTGTGGGGCTATTTTGGGTTTGGTGACGAATCCGTGATCCATTCGCGTCTGGGCTTTTATAAGGGCGATATTTTTACGGAGGATCCGGAGATTGGCCGTGACGTCATGCCGGTGCTCGAAACGCTCCGCCGCGTTAAACCGACGATTTTGAGCGTCGCGCTCGATCCGGAAGGCAGCGGACCGGACACGCACTACAAGGTTTTGCAAGCGGTTTCAACAGCGCTGAAAATGTATCATGAAGAAAATCCGGAAGCGCAAATCCAGGTTTGGGGCTATCGCAATGTGTGGTACCGATACCATCCTTGCGAAGCGAATCTTTTCGTGCCCGTAACCATGAACGGCATGGCAATTCTGGATGATTCCTTTCTCTGCTCTTTCGCGTCTCAGGCCAAAGCGTCATTCCCGAGCTATGCTTTTGACGGCACGTTTTCGGGGCTGGCCAAGAAAATCCAGGTCGAACAGTATCAATTTATGAAAACATGTTTGGGACGGGATTTTTTCTATCACAATGAAGATTCGCGCATTCGCTCAACGCGCGGATTGGTCTATCTTCGGGTGATGGAACTGGACGAGTTTTTCCAGACTTCTCGCGAGTTGCGAAAAACGACCGAAGCGGCGTAAGAGTGCATGAAAATCAGAGTACTCAAGCAGTTCCAACACGTTCAACTGAAATAATTCTTCCACGCGGCGAATGGTTCAGCGCGCCAATGCATGACGGTTTTTTGCGTCGGGTGGGTGAGACTGAGCGATTCACAATGCAGCGCCAGATTTTTGCCGTCAAAACTTTGGCGGGCGCCGTATTTAAAATCGCCCAGGATCGGGAAGCCTTGGTTGGCAAGTTGAACGCGGATTTGATGCTTGCGCCCAGTTTCCAATTTTATTTGCACGAGGGAAAGACCGTCCGCGACTGAGCTTGTCCGCCATCGCAGCCTTGCCTTTTGCGCGCCTGGATGGTTTTCCCCGACGACAGCGACGCGCTCTTCTTTTTTCAAAAGGAAATCTTCACACGCGCCGCTCCCCCGAAGCTCGCCTTCAACGATAGCCACGTAGTTTTTTTGCACCTTCCTTTCTCGAAACTGTGCTGAAAGCCTTTCCGCCGCTTTAGAAGTCCGCGCCAGAACCATGACGCCGGCGCTCGGACGATCCAGACGATGCACCAATCCCAGGAAAACATTTCCCGGCTTGGCGAATTTCTCTTTCAGATATTTCTTGCCCAAGCTCAACAAATCCGGATCGTCGGTTTTGTCTCCCTGAGAAAGCATGCCGTGCGGCTTGTTGACGACCAACAAGTGATTGTCGAGATAGATGATCTTAAACGGCGGATTGGTTTTCAAAAGAATGTCTTTGAATTGTTGAGCGAATCGATTTTGCCTTTTGTCGCGAAAATATACGATGTTTTCGTGCGATAGAAAACGAGTAACTGTTTAACCATTGAGTGTGGAGTACAAAGCTTCAGCTTTGCGAGCAGTCGGACGCAAGTCACAAAATTGAAGTTTTGTACTCCTCGTTTTTGCGAAGCTGGGCCTGTCTCTTATACACATCTGACGCTGCCGACGAGCTTCTTGGTGT
>CAXHAT010000194.1:0-14841 GCA_964014485.1 uncultured Deferribacteres bacterium | reverse complement strand
GATATTCAGGCGCGCCAAATTTTGCAGGATTCCCTGAGCGAGTTTGAAGGCACAATTCTTTTTATCAGTCACGACCGCAAATTTATCGATGGAATCGCCACTTCGGTGGTCGAAATTACTGAAGGCCGCTTGCGCGAGTATCCCGGCGATTATTCGTACTATACTTGGAAGAAGTCGCAGGAGAAGCAAGCGGTTGAGCCTGAATCGAACAATGGCGCCCCCGTCGTTTCCGAGAATACTTTGCCTGCCGCGAACAAGAAGCTGGATCGAAAAGAGCGCGCGCGGCTTCGCGAAGAACGTCGAAAGAGATTGAAGCCGCTGCAAGATCAATTGGCGGCGATTGAGAAGGAAATCTCAAATCTTGAAACGGAAAAAGCGGAATTGACCGAAGCGTTGTGCCGACCGGAGGTGATCGCGGATCAAGTTGAATTCCCGCAAAAATCGAAGCGGTTGAACGACGTGACGGCCTTGTTGGACGACAAGCTATTGCTATGGGCGGAAGTTTCGGAGCGCTTTGAAAATGAAGAAAAGTCCCTTGCTGAGGAAGGCGTTGCGTGATTGTTGGCGTTAATATGTCGGCAATTTACACTTTGAAAAATAATCGGCGATCATAAATTATTCGCCCTACAGAAGTTTCACCAAATTCAGGATGAGCAGGATGAAAACTCGAAATAAGTTATTACTTTTACTCCTGGCCGTCGTCGGCGCGTTTTTCAATTTTCATTGCGATGTTGAAAATCCGCTGCAGTTGCCGGGAACCCGTGACGATAACGAGGTGTTTATCACCAGCAGTGGATTTGAGCCGCGAACACTGACGGTCTCCGCTGGAACGCGCGTAAAATGGACCAACAACGACGATAAAATCTGGTGCGTGGAAAGCGGCACGCCGATGGATCCGAGAAATATTTTTGTCTCCGGCAACATTCGTCCCGGTGAGACCTGGAACGCGGAAAAGCCGGATCAAACGCCTTACACTTTCCCGACGGTCGGATCATTCGATTATTACTGCAGCATTACTGGCGCGACCGGCGTGATTGTCGTGGAATAGGATACAATGCCGCCGATTTTCCAATTTAACCTAAGCCTGTGGTAGAGATGCAATGCATCGCGTCTCTACAAGTTCTAAACTTGATCTCCAGGGAGGAATGCATGTCCGTTTCGAGAATGTCGAAAGTGGGGTTGAAGCGCGCCGCAATATTGTGGGCGACAATCGTTTTGTTTCCAGCCGCGCTCTTGGCGCAAGGTGAAATTCCCGAAGAAGTGAACGAAATTTTTGAAGAAAGCTGTGCATTTTCTGGTTGTCACGCCGGCGCAAACGCCAAGGCGAATTATGACATGACTAGCGGCGCGGTTTTGGCCGCTTCTGTCAACGTGAACAGCAGAATGCCTGGATCCGTCATCATCAAGCCAGGTGATCCGGAAAACAGCTATCTCATCAAAAAAATTCGCGGCGATGAAGGCATTAAGGGCGGTCGTATGCCGCGCGGCGAAGAACCGCTGACCGACGAAGACGTCAAGGTCATCGCAGACTGGATCGCGTCGATGGGTTCCGGTTCAAAAGAAAAGCCAAAGCGCGAATATGCGATGGCGTTTCCCGGCTGGACGAGTGCGAATCTTCCGACAACGCAAACTGTGCCCAAGGGCGGATTCATGTACCGCGTGGCGCATCGTTTCAACAACGCCGTTGATTCCGGCTTTGACGCGCTTTTCGGCCTTGACGGCGGCGCGTTCATGACGACCCAGGTCGCTTTTCCATTGTCGAATGATTTTAGCCTGAACCTGGAACGCTCCGGCGCCAACGCAACTTTTGAATTGGGCGCAAAATGGCGGTTTTTGCAGCAAAAGAACGACGGCTCGACGCCGATTTCTGCGGCGATTTACACCGGACTCGATTGGCAAACAGCGTCAGGTTTACCCGATCCGGCCAACCCGGAAGGCCCGGCGTTGGATAGAACGGCGGGCGAGCGGTTTTCTTTTTTTGCGCAGGCTCCGGTGAGCAAGCAATTCGGCGATTTCTCGCTTTTGGCCGTTCCAGGAATTCTGCTCAACGGCAATGTCAACGCTGACGATGAAGAAGCGCTGATCACACTTGGCTTGGCGGGGAAAATTAAGTTTAGCTCAAACTATGCATTCTTTGTAGAAGCCGTTCCCATTATTGGCGGTTCCGACGGCGCGGGAACGCTTGGCATTCTCGGGCTGAACGACGCCGGTACGGACCAGGTTTTTTACGACGCTTTCACTGGCGGCGTTGAAATTCACGTCGGCGGGCACGTCTTCCAGGTCTTTGTCTCGAACTCACTCGGTGCGACAAGCAATCAATATATGAGCGGCGGCAATTTTGATTTTGCCAACGGCGATATGCGATTAGGATTTAATATTTATCGAACCTTGAATTACCCATTCTAACCTGGAGAATATTTGATGACTTTGAAGCATATCAAAAGCGCAGGGAGCTTGGTCGGATTCGCAATGTTCGCGAGCCTTTTTCTAACCGCTTGCGAGCACGATATCCCCGCCGCGCCTGACGAAAATCCGCAGAACAATGAAACCACGCTTTCCGATCTTCAGACGTCTGTCTTTAACCAGAGTTGTGCGCTCTCCGGCTGCCACCTGGGCGCAAATGCATCGCTTGGCTTGAATTTGCAAGCCGGGCAGGCGTTTAGCAATCTTGTCGACGTTGACGCGGTTTTTGACGGGAACTTCAAGCGCGTTGTCGCAGGCAATGCAGATGACTCGTACTTGTTTATGAAGATTACCAACGACAGCCGAATTCAGGGCGCCCAAATGCCGCTCGGCGGTTCGCTTACGCAAGCGCAAATTGACGCCGTCCGCGAATGGATTGAAGCGGGTGCGAAAAACAATTAATCGTTAAAATTTGGAGAACAAAATGCATCGAAAAAGCAAAAACATGCTCGGTTTTTTTGCATTCACGCTGCTTGTCTCAGCTTTATTTTTCGCCTTTTCCAAAGAGGGCGGCAACAGCGATCTAACCGCAAACAAAATTGGCGGACTCGGGTTGTATCAGACAAAAGATTGCGGCTCTTGTCATACCCTCGGCGCTGAAAACGACGGCAAATTGACGGCGATGAAATCCAATCGCAACGACTCTGACAGAAAATGGTTCATGATTCACATTGGCGAGCACTCCAAGCCGACGCTGCGTGAGCCGCGCCGAAATACGGCTTCCAGCATTGGTCGCGTTCATCGTGCAGAGGCCAAAGTGTTGAGTGCGTTTTTGTTTGACGCCTCTGCTGACGAAAAGAAGAGAATCAGCGAGATGGAAGCGAATATCGTCAACGGCGGCATGCTGTTCGCGGGTAATTGCAGCCGTTGCCATATGGTCGCCGGAGAGGGCGGTGATTCCGGGCCGGAATTGAACCGCATCGGCGCCCAAAAAGACGCGGAATGGTTGATGAAAAACCTTGTCGATCCAAGTCAGTTTTCCCCGGACACGGATATGCCCAGCTTCGAAGATAAGCTCACCGAAGAGCAACGAAAAATGGTTGTCGACTACATGCTGACATTGCAGTAGAACGTGATAATCGTAGAGACGCGATACATTGCGTCTCTACGATTTTTCTCCCAACCTTCGATTTCTTCTCGGATTTTCGTCTCATTCAGTCCCGCTTTACTTGTTTTTTTCTCGCCAATACTCATCTTCCGGCATAACCGTTCGCTTGATGTTGAATTTTGCTGGAGATCGTCATGAAAACGCGCCAAGTTTTTTGTTTTTTTATCACCGCCTGTTTAATTTTTTCACAATCAATTTTCGCTGAAGAGAAAAAGAGCGAAGACCGCTGGACGCCGGAATTGAGCATGAATTATCTCGGCGTTTCCGGAACAGCGACGTCTCCCGACGGCAAGCGCGTTGCTTACCAGGTACGCAAGCCGGTGATGGAAGGGGAAAAATCTGAATATCTCACCCACATTTGGATGGCCGCGACCGACGGCTCCTACAATTTTCAATTCACTCAGGGAGAGAAATCCGCGACCAGCCCAAGCTTTTCGCCGGACGGCAAGCATTTGGCGTTCACCTCGTCGCGCGGCGGCAAAAAAAGCCAAATTTGGCTTGCGCGCGTGAACGGCGGCGAGGCCGTCAAATTGACCGAAGCAGAAAACAGTGTCGGTTCCTACCGCTGGTCGCCGGACGGTTCCAAGATTGCCTTTTTGATGCGTAATCCAGAAACAAAGGAAGAAAAGAAGGCGAAAAAGGAAAAGCGCGACGTCATTCTCGTCAACCAAAATTTCAAATACAATCATCTCTACACAGTGACCGTCGCCGAGAACGACTCCGGCAAACACGACGTTCAGCGACTGACTTCCGGCGATTTCCACGTGACAAGCTTCGACTGGTCGCCGGACGGTCAGACCATTGCTTTTCAGCATCAAGACGATCCGCGCATTAACACCGGACGCAGCAACAGCAATATTTCGTCCGTGCCTTCCGACAGCGGCGACGTCACGCCGTTAGTGACTTGGGGCGGCGGTGATCGCAGCCCGCGCTATTCTCCCGACGGCAAGTGGATCGCCTTTGCCGCACAGGGCGGCCAGCCCGAGCCCATCGGCCTGGCGGACGTCTACGTTATTCCGGCAGCCGGCGGTGAGCCCAAAAAATTGAGCGATACACCGAACCGCAGCGCAGGCATTGTCGGCTGGTCGGGCGATTCCAAAACGATTTACGTGGGTGAGGCCGTCAACACTTCCCGCCATCTTGTCGGCGTTCCAGTTGACGGCAAAGCGGCTTTTCTGGTGACCGAGGGCGACGGGGCGTACGGTTCGTTTTCTTTCGATCAAAACGCAGCGAACTTTGCTTTTACCTTCCAGAGTATGGATAAGCCCGGCGAAGTTTATTTCTCGTCAGTTAAAAAGCCGCAAATGAAAAAGCTCTCCAGCGTAAACGACGATGCGCCGCGCCCGGCCATGGGAGAATCCGAAGTCGTCTCCTGGAAATCGAAGGACGGCATGGAAATCGAAGGGATTTTGACCTACCCGGTGGGTTATGAAGAAGGCCGGAAATACCCGTTGATTCTCAACGTGCACGGCGGCCCGGCGGGCGTTTATTCGCAGACGTTTACCGGCAATCCGAGCATTTATATGCTGCAATATTTCGCACAAAACGGTTACGCCGTCATCCGCCCCAACCCGCGCGGCAGCACCGGCTACGGCAAAGAATTTCGCTACGCCAACTTTAAGGACTGGGGCTTCGGCGATTTCGAAGATTTAATGGCGGGCGTGGACAAGGTCATCGACATGGGCGTGGGCCACCCGGACAGCTTGTGCCTGATGGGTTGGAGTTACGGCGGCTACATGACCTCGTTTGCCGTCACGCGTACGGATCGTTTCAAGGCCGCCAGCATGGGCGCGGGTCTGCCGAACTTGATCAGCATGGTCACGACGACGGACATTCCCAACTACCTCGTTGGGCATTTCGGCGGCGAATTCTGGGACGATTATGAAACCTACGAAAAACACTCAGCGATGTACCGCATCAAAAACGTGGTCACGCCGACGCAGGTGATTCACGGCGCTCAGGATTTGCGCGTGCCTTTTGCGCAAGGACAGGAATTTTTCAACGCGCTCGACCGCCGGGGCGTGCCGACGGAAATGGTGGTCTACCCGCGCACCCCGCATGGCCCGCGCGAGCCGAAGTTTCTCATGGACGTATCGCACCGGATCATGACTTGGTTCGAAAGGCACCTCGGACGTGAGAAAGAAGAAGAAAAGAAAATGGAAGAACCCACCAGCGGGAACTAAAATACCCCTGTTTACCCAAAGCGCTCTTTTGTTGTCATTCAGGAGGAATCTATTTTGCTTAACCCTTGAAATAGGCAAAATGGATTCCTCCTGAATGACAAAAGAGGGCGCACGCCTAGACCGAAGGGAAATCGCATGTCACTACTCAACAAAATAAAACTCGCCGTCCTGATCATTCTGCTGGTCGTCGTCACCGGCGGTGCGCTTGTGGGGATGAATCCTGAGTGGACGTTCTCCACCATTGTCGCGAAAATTGAAGATCAGTATCCCGTACCCCAAATTTCCACCGAGACCCTCGCCGCCGCAATGGAGTCAGAAGAAAAAGAAAACTACATCTTGTTCGACACCCGCCTGAAGGAGGAGCATTTTACCGGCCACATCCAAGGCTCGGTTCGCGTGGACGAGAACATGAGCACGGAAGAATTCATGACGGCCTACGCCGACACGATTCGCGGCAAAAATTTGGTGTTCTATTGCTCCGCCGGATACCGCAGCTCCGCTTTCATTGACCGCGTAGGCGAAGCGGCTACGGAAGCAGGCGCTGCCTCGTTGGCTAATTTAACCGGCGGCGTTTTCCAATGGTTCAACGACGGTCGCTCAGTCTACGACCGCGAAGGCGAAACCGACGTCGTCCACCCCTACGGCCGCGTCTGGACGTTTTTATTGAAGGATCGCTAACCACAACTCTGAACTGCGGAACGGCTCGATCTATCGTTTTTAATCCGACCGGTGCGGCTCGGTTTTGAGTAAATAATCGAGCAATTCTCTTATTTCCTGCTCATCTCGAATTGCCGCCAGGACCCGGAGACGAAAAGCCAGAGAATTTCGATAGCTTCCTTCAAGACCCTCGGAAACGATTTTTTGAGCAAAAGCGCGCGCTTCATCATACTGGTGAACGCCTAACAGACAGACCAGTTTGTATGGCTGAATCCATTTGGTTTTGTCCTTATCGCCGTCCGTCTCCTCGATCTTGTCCAGTGCTTCCTGAAAATGTTTATGCGCCTTTTCTTTTTGCCCCAAACCTTCGCATGCCAGCCCTAGAGTCATGGCTTGAAAAAAAGATTTATCCTTACGCAGAATTCTTTTTGACGCATTGAAAGCCGCCTGATAATCGCCCTGCTCCAGATAAATCTGCGTCATGCCGCTGAGCGACCAGACAAAATCAGGATCGATCTCCAAAGCTTTAGTATAAAATTCCGTCGCCCGATCAAGCTGTTCGTCTTTGCGGTAGGCGCGCGCCAGGCCGTTCAAAACGTCGATGTTGGTTTCGTCGAGCTTTAAGGCGCGGTGATAAATATCGATGGCGTCGTGGTACTTGCCGTTTGCGGTGTAGTGATAGCCCAGCTTGACGAAAACCTCGGGACCGGCCTGTTTGAGATGGATCGCGCGTGCATACCAGCGGATGGCTTCTTCTCGCCTTTGTTCATCGCTCGCGCGGTCGCCTTCGGAAACATAGTAGAGGAGTTGAACAAGCTGGCGCGTATCCTGAATCGTCTTTTGCTTCAACGCTTCAAGCTGGATTTTCGAGGTTTTGCGCTGCTTGTTGAGCCGGGAAATCGAAATTTTCAGTTCCTTGCGCAAAGCGGCGATTCTTTTGATTTCGAGAAACCCCAGGAATCCCAATACCGCGATGATAATGCCGAAAAAGGCCAGAATGACTTCCAGCAGGTTAACCAAGCGACCCGTGTGATCTAAAATATCTCTAGTCGTTCCCTTGGCGGAAGACGGCGTTTGCGTTGCGAGAGATTGCAACAATGAATCGACCCTGGCAAGCGTCGCGGCTTGGTCTGATTGAACCCGTGCGCTGTCCGGCGAGGTTTGAGCTTGCTGAGCATAGACCGGGCTTAACAGCAGGAAGGCGAGAAGTATGATGCTTTTCATAAAGTAAAGCTTGATCATGATTGATTATTCCAAATTTGCAAGCTGCTCCCGCAGTTCCGCCACTTCCCCGTCCCGACGATGATAGCTCGTCTCCTCCACCAAAGCCGCCGCCTGTTCCAAATGCCCCCGCGCCTGCCGAATCTTCTCCTCCGATCTCCCTCCTCCATCCTCTGCCAGGCGCAGCCTGCACGCCTCCAAATGAAAATCCGTTAAATGCAGCCGCATCTCCCCGCGCTCGGCGATTTCCTGCACTTCGTTGAGATCTTCCCAGGCCTTGGCGAAATGCCCCTGCACACGATACAGCGCCGCACGGGCAAGAAGGCCGCGTGGCAACTCGTCTTGATTGCCCGATTCCCGCAGGCCCGCCACCGCCTCGTAAAGATGGTTTTCGGCTTGGGCGAGGTGTTGGGTTTGATTTTCCAGAGCGTGTGAAACATCCCTCCTACTTCCTCTTCGAAGGGGCGAACCCCAAACTCCCCCCTTTGAAGGGAGGGTAGGGGGGATATTTTTCTCTTGCAGCAAATGCGCTCGACCGAGTGAAAGATAATCTAAAGCGATCCAAAGTAAGCTGATTCGGCGTTGTGTTGCCCACTCCACCGTCTGCTCCGCCCTCTCCAATGCCTCCCGCCTCCGTCCCTGGCTCAGCAGCAGATCGCAGAACTGGAAGCCGCGCTGGGAATAGAGAAAACGATACTCCGGCTGGCTTTTCCTTTGAATGGCTTCGGCCTCGCGGAACAGCTCTTCAGCCTCGTCGAGCGCGCCGGACTGGTGCAGCGCATCGGCCAGTGTAGTGCGAGTACTAATTTGCCAAAATTCATTCACGCTACGATCGGCGGAGTCCACGCTCTGGTGGGCGTAATCCGTTGCTTGCCTCACCTCGCCCAAGGTCAGGAATAGCTCGCTGAGATTGATAGCTTCACGGGCGTATTCTGACCAATTTGATTGGCTCTCGAAGTTTTCTAATCCTGTCTGCATAGGCGCGACCGCCTCACGCAAACGCCCCAGCGCCCGCAAGATAAATCCAGCTATGCTTAATAAAACGGCTTGGTCAGTAGCCGCTAGTTTAGTCGTCGGGATTCTCCACAACTTTTCAAAAAAAATCGATGTTGCTGATAAGAACGCTCCGAATGCCCCGAGTTGATGGAGAATGAAATATTCGTTTTTCCTTCGAATACGTGGGAAATATACTTCATCATGCGCTTCCTGATGCTTTCCCGCCAAGCAGCCGTGCGTCACCGCCGCAAACAACGGCTCCATCTCTTCCAGCGTGTCCGGCAGTTCTTTTTCCGGCAGGTTCTTGTAGTAGTCGTACAAGCGGCTGTGCGCTTCCGTCCAGGCTTCGGGGAATTGCTGCTGCAAACGCTCGCCAAAATGCTCGCGCACCAGCGGGTGGCAGTCGAGCTTGTCGGCGTTGTGCTGGCTGTGCGGAGCGAGCAGTTTGCGTTGGCGCAAGTTGTCGTAGGCGTCCCGGAATTTGGCCTCGCTTTGCGCGCTCAGGGCATCGGTCAAACCGGGAATCGGCGGTTCGGCTTTTAAACAATCGAGGGCGGCGAGATCGGCGGGGCGGTCGAACAGGCCGAGCAAGTGCAGGAGTTCGAGTTCCGGGCTTGCGCCCAAGCGTTCGGCAAAAGCTTCCAGCACGCGGCGCGGGTGGCGGCCTTTTTCTTCGGGAATGTCGAGATCGGGAATCTTTTTCGCCTCGGCAATCGGGTGGTTGGGCAGTTCGTGCAAGTAGGCGCCGAGCAGGTTAATCGCCAGTGCGTGGCGGCCAAAATCGCGCACCGCCTGCTCCAGTTCGGCGTCACTGCCGCGCACGCCGTTTGTGCGCAACAAGGCGCGCCCGGCTTCCGCCGAGAGTTGTTCGAGGTCGATGTGCGTTGTCGTTTCCGAGTAGCGCGCCAAATCCGCCACCGGCTCGCGGGTGGAGATCACGCACAGACCGTTGTTGTCGCGCGCCAGGCGGGTGAGCAGCATAGTCAGCGCCGGGTCTTTTATTTTGCCGCGCTCAATATCATCGCCGCTCTGCAATGGCTCCATGCCGTCGAGCACCAGCAACGTTTTTTGTTCGCGCACCAGCTTCGCCAAGCGTTCGCCCTTGTCCCAGGCCGAGCCTTGCGTCGGATCGGGATCCCCGAACCATTCCAGCGCCTGATGGATAAAGCGGTCGGCGGAGGTCACGCGCTCGTTCACGCCCTGGCTGTAAAAAGACCAGCCAAATACGCGCCGGGCGCCGCGGTAATTGTCTTCCGCCATGTGCGCCAGCCATTTGTTCGCCAAAGTGGATTTGCCCACCCCGCCCCAGGCCACAAAGCTGAGCACGTTGGTCGCGCCGCCGTCCCAGGCTTTGTCCAGCAACTCCAGTTCTTTTTGCCGCCCAAACAGCGCGTGGCCGGTTTCCGGCAGGTTTTCGAGATCGATTTTTTCCGGCGCGTCCCATTTCGGCGGCCGGGGCGTGAGCCGGAATTCGGGGTCATCAAACTTTTGCGCAATGTGCTCGGCCACGTCGGCGAAAACTTCGTCCCACAACTCGTCCTTGCCAAAATGCGAAACCACGTTTTGGCCGTTGCGCGGCAGCATTTGAATTTCCTGGAGCCAAGGTACCCGTTTCCAGACGCATTTTTTCAATAGCACCGGAATGAGCAGCATGCCTTCATTCTTTTCGCGCTCCAGCAGCGCGGGCACTTCTTCCTTCACGCAAAAGTCCGAGGCGAGAAAATTGGCGGAAATTAAACACACGGCGGCGGAGGCGGAATGCAGCGCATTTTCAATTTCCGGGTACCAACGATCCCCGGCGTCAATTTTCCGGTCATCCCAAACCGTGAGCATTTCCAGATTTTCTAGAGTTTTGAGATGCGGAACGAGGCGGTCTTTCCACGCTTCGTCTTGGTGACTGTAGCTGATAAAAACTTTGTGCATAATTGCCCCGGAGTTATTCTTGCCTGAAAGAATGAAGTCAAAACGGTGACGATTTGCAAGGGGCAAAAATCGGAGTGAACCAAAGGAGTGCAAGGCTTGCCTTGCGATAGCTTCAAATTCTTTTAAAAATGTGAGAATTCAATCTGTAGATTTGCTGTTTTTCCCGTTTGGGCTGAGTGAAAGGCAAAGCAAGCTTTGCACTCCTAACGCCGTCAATCGACAATCTATACTTTTATGTACAAACAAAAACTTGACTTTTTTGTACACTGCGACTATATTGCCGCCGCTTTGAAAATCAAGACCTGAGAGATTGTATTGAAGGACACATTTATGAGCACCGAAAACGTCGCCGTTCCCGTCAGCGATTACGACAATAAGTTCGGTTCCGCCGAGCAGCAAGAGACGATTGAAAATCTGACCCAAAGTGAATATAAATGGGGCTTTACGACGGACATCGACACCGAGATGGCGCCGAAAGGTTTGAACGAAGACACCGTTCGTTTCATCTCCGCGAAAAAGAATGAGCCGGAGTTTATGCTGAACTGGCGTTTGAAGGCTTTTCGCCATTGGCAAACCCTCGAAGAGCCGCATTGGCCCAACGTCAATTTCAAGCCCATCGATTACCAGGACGCCTACTACTACGCCGCGCCCAAGCCCAAGAAAAAACTCAACAGCCTCGACGAAGTCGATCCGGAGCTGCGCGCCACTTTTGACAAGCTCGGCATTTCCATCGAAGAGCAAAAACGCCTTTCCGGCGTGGCGGTCGACGCGGTGATGGACAGCGTTTCCGTCGCGACCACTTTTAAGAAAGAATTGGCCAAGCACGGCGTGATTTTTTGCTCGTTTTCCGAAGCGGTGCAAAATCATCCCGAACTGGTCGAAAAATACATCGGCTCGGTCGTGCCTTACACCGACAATTTTTTCGCGGCGTTGAATTCCGCCGTTTTCAGTGACGGCTCGTTTTGCTACATCCCAAAAGGCGTGCGCTGCCCAATGGAGCTTTCGACTTATTTTCGCATCAACGCGGCGAACACGGGGCAGTTTGAGCGTACATTGATTGTCGCCGAAGAAGGCGCGTATGTCAGCTATCTCGAAGGCTGTACCGCGCCGATGCGCGACGAGCATCAGTTGCACGCGGCGGTCGTTGAAATCGTGGCGCACAAGGATGCGCAGGTGAAGTATTCGACGGTGCAAAACTGGTATCCCGGCGACGCTGAAGGCAAAGGCGGCATTTATAATTTCGTCACCAAACGCGGCATCTGTCTGGACGACAACGCCAAAATTTCGTGGACGCAGGTCGAGACCGGTTCGGCGATTACGTGGAAATATCCGAGCGTGATTTTGCGCGGCGACAACTCGGTCGGCGAATTTTACTCGGTAGCCGTGACCAACAACTATCAGCAGGCCGACACCGGCACCAAGATGATCCATCTCGGCAAAAACACCCGCAGCACGATCATTTCGAAAGGCATTTCCGCCGGCAAGAGCAACAATTCCTATCGCGGACTGGTGCGCTTGGCGAAGGGCGCGGACAATGCGCGCAATTTTTCGCAATGCGATTCGCTCCTGATCGGCGATCAATGCGGCGCGCATACTTTCCCATACCTTGAAGTTCACAACAAAACCGCGAAGGTTGAGCACGAGGCAACAACATCGAAAGTCGGCGAAGACCAAATTTTCTACTGCAATCAACGCGGCATCAGCACGGAAGACGCGATTGGTCTGATCGTCAACGGCTATTGCAAGGAAGTCTTCCGCGAACTGCCGATGGAGTTTGCGGTTGAGGCGCAGAAGTTGTTGGAGATTAGTTTGGAAGGTAGTGTGGGATAGGATTGGAGTCGTGGAATAATGGATTTTTGGATTGATGGATCGTGAGGCGGAAAGTGTTTTCCAACAATCCACTATTCCATTAATCCAACACTCCGGAATGCGGCAAATAGACAAAAGACATTAAGTAAATTGATTTTTTGAGAGTGAGAAAATGCTGAAAATACAAAACCTGGAAGCATCGGTAGAAAATAACAAAATTCTGCGCGGGATTGATTTGGAAGTCAAGCCCGGCGAAATTCATGCGATTATGGGGCCGAACGGCTCCGGCAAAAGCACGCTGGCAAATGTTTTGGCGGGGCGTGAAGAATACGAAATTGAAGGCGGCGCGGTTGATTTTGAAAATGAAGATTTGCTCGAAATGGGGGCTGAAGATCGTGCGCGCGCAGGCGTTTTTCTGGCGTTTCAATACCCGGTCGAAATTCCGGGCGTGACCAACGCGCATTTTTTGAAGACCGCCGTCAACGAGATTCGCGAATCGCGCGGCGAAGAAAAGATGGACGCGATGGAGTTTTTGACTTTTGTTCGCGAGCGGATGAAGCTGGTGGAAATGGATGAAAAATTTCTGAATCGTTCGGTCAACGAAGGCTTTTCCGGCGGCGAGAAAAAGCGCAACGAGATTTTTCAAATGGCGGTTCTTGAACCCAGGCTTGCCATCATGGACGAGACCGACTCCGGTCTGGACATCGACGCGCTGAAAATAGTGGCTAACGGTGTGAACACGCTGCGGAATGAAGACAACGCTTTCGTCGTGATCACGCACTACCAGCGCCTGCTCAACTACATCGTCCCGGATTTCGTGCATGTGCTCGTCGACGGCCGCATCGTCGAATCCGGCGGCAAGGAACTGGCGCTCAAGCTTGAGGAGCATGGGTATGATTGGGTGAAGGGCGAGACGGTCGCGGCATAGCTCAAATTCGCATTGTCATTCCCGCGCAGGCGGGAATCCAGTTTTTTGAGCACCGCCCATAGATTCCCGCCTGCGCGGGAATGACGTTGAAACAAAATTGATAGTGAACAAGACGCGCATAAACGGATTTTGAAATGACCAATAGAACGTTAAAAAACTCCGCTGAATTTGTCGAATGGTGCAAGTCGCATTTTCAGCTTGTGGAAAGCAGCATGAACGGCGAGAGTGAAGCGCCGTTTCATCAAACCCGCCGCGAGGCGCTGGCGCGCTTTGCCGATCTCGGCGTGCCTTCAACGCGGGACGAAGAATGGAAATACACCAATCTCGCGCCGATTTTGAAGCAGGATTTTGCGATTGTGCAGCAGCACAAATCATTGAAAAAAGAAGACTTGCAGGATTTTGTCTTTGCAGGTTTGGAAGACCGCACGCTCGTTTTTGTCAACGGCGTTTTTTCGCAAGAGCTTTCGACCTTCGATTTTTCGTCGGAGCAAATTCAAATTGCGAGTCTGAGAGAAGCATTGGAAAAAGGCGACGCGGCGGCAGAGAAATTTATTGCCAAACAGGCAAAATTCGAGAATCATCCGTTTGTCGCGCTGAACACAGCTTTTACCTTGGACGGCGCTTTTATTCAAATTCCGGATAATGTCGAGCTCTCGAAGCCGTTGCACATTTTGCAAGTCGCGGTCGCCGGTGCGGAAGCTTTTATCACGCATCCCAGAATGTTGGTCGTTGCCGGAAAAAATAGCCAGGGGCACATCATCGAGAGTTTCCACGCTGTAGGCGACGGCGTTTATCTGAGCAACGCCGTGACGGAATATGTCGTCGGCGCGAACGCGAATATTGAGCACGTTAAAGTGCAGAAAGAGCACGAGTCGGCGTTTCATATCGCAACGACGGAAGCGCACTTGGCGCGCGACGCGCACTTCACTTCCTCCAACGTCGATCTTGGCGCGGCCATCGCGCGCAATGATTTGAACATCGTTTTAAACGACGAAAATTGTGTGGCGAATTTGTACGGCTTTTTCCTGGCGACGGGCAAGCAACTTGTGGATAATCATACGTTTATCGATCACGCCATGCCGCATTGCGAAAGCAACGAGCTTTACAAAGGCATTTTAGATGATCGCGCGCGCGGCGTTTTCAACGGCAAGGTGATGGTGCGCAAAGACGCGCAAAAAACCAACGCTTACCAGGACAATAAATGTCTGCTGCTCACGAATGACGCGACCATGAACGCCAAGCCGCAGCTCGAAATTTTCGCGGACGACGTGAAATGCAGTCACGGCGCGACGGTTGGGCAATTGGAAGAAGACGCGCTGTTTTATCTGCGTTCGCGCGGTATTGGCGAAGAAAGCGCAAACTCGCTCCTGCGTTACGCCTTCGCCAGCGACGTATTTGAAAAAATCGCGGTCGACGAAGTTCGCACGCGATTGGAAAAAGAGATTTTCGCGCATTTTGGTAACGAGTAAAAAATTCTCTTAAAACACTGATTTTTTACGTCATACCCGCGCAGGCGGGTATCCAGCTTTGGGGCGCCGTTGTCTGGATACCCG
>CAXHAT010000193.1:0-14896 GCA_964014485.1 uncultured Deferribacteres bacterium | reverse complement strand
AAAAAAGATGCTTCCAGCATGACAATTCCGGCCTTCTTCGCCAGTTATAGAAGCCTATACAAAAAGTGTCAGGTAGTGAATAGAATGATTAGCTTTTCGCAAACAACCCTCAAGAGGACGGCTTTGCAAGTTCAAAAAGGCGTCTCCAGGCCCTGGATTCTGTGTCTTTTATCATTTGGTTTGGCGTTCGCCGCTCCAGCCCAGAGCGTTTCTGATTCGGTACGGATAACGGAATTTATGGCCAGCAATAACGCCGTTCTTTTTGACGAGGACGGAGAAGCCAGCGATTGGATCGAGATTCACAATAATTCCGCCAGCGCCGTCAATCTGCAAGGCTGGTTTCTTACCGACAACAACAGCAATCTCGTCCAATGGCAATTGCCCGGCGTCGAGCTGCCTCCCGGCGGCTACCAAATCGTTTTTGCTTCTGGGAAAGACCGCGTGCCGGAAGCGTTGTTTTGGGAAACGGTCATCGATTGGGGCGATGAATGGCGCTATTTTCCCGGTCAATCAGAGCCGCCGGGCGATTGGCTGGACAACGGCTTTGACGATTCGGCGTGGCAAACAGGCCCCAGCGGCTTCGGCTATGGCGATAACGACGATGCTACGGCCGTCCCCAATCCCATACTTTCCGTCTACGTCCGCAAAACCTTCAACTTAACCGATGCGCGCGAGGTGCGGCGAGCATTCTTGCACGTCGACTATGACGATGCCTTTGTTGCCTACTTAAACGGCGTTGAAATCGCTCGTGCGAATATTGGCCAGAGAAATATTCGGCCAAAATTTGACGATGGCGCCAACGGGCCTATTGAACCGTTTCTTGCTCAAGGCCAGACGCTGCCCGAATTCGAAATCAGCAATATTGCAGACCTGTTTCGCGACGGTGAGAACGTACTGGCGATTCAAGGGCACAATGTTTCGCTGCAATCGTCGGACTTCACCTTGATCCCATTTCTGACCTTGGCGCTCACCGCGCAGCCAGCGGAACCGCGCGGCGCGGTGGAGCAGGTGCTGCCCCTTCCCGGCGAAGAAATACACGCCAATTTTCGACTCTCCGGCGGCGGTGAATTCCTCGCGCTGGTTGAACCCGACGGGCAAACGCTCGCCAGCGTTTTCGATCCTTATCCTGAGCAGCTTACCGACATATCTTATGGTTTGAAAAACGAAGAAATCGGCTATCTCGAGGCGTCGACGCCAGGCGCCGCGAACAGCAATTTGATTGCCGGCTTTGCAGCAGAGCCCGAGTTTAGCGTTGAACACGGATTTTACGAGACGCCCTTCTTGCTCACGCTTTCCAGCGGCACGCAGGACGCTCAAATTCGCTACACGCTTGACGGCAGTACGCCAACCGTCGGCTCGGCGCGATACCAAGACCCGATTTTGATTGAAAGAACGACCGTTGTCCGCGCAATTGCAACCCGGCCGGGGTTTAGAAATTCTCAAGTTATGACGCAGACGTTTTTGTTTCTTGACGATATTGTCAGGCAATCGCTCGACGGTCGTGCGCCGGAAGGCTGGCCGAATTCCTGGGGCGGCAACGTTGTGGATTACGGCATGGACCCGGTGATTATTCGTGAGCCCGGGTCTGAACAACGAGAGGCCGTGCTCGAAGCATTGGTCGATCTCCCTAGTTTTTCACTGGTGACGGATCTACCGCATTTGTTTGATGAAAACAACGGCATTTACGCCAATGCCTGGAATCGCGGGCGGGATTGGGAGCGCCCCGTCTCGGTAGAATTGATTTACCCGGACGGCGAAACGGGTTTTCAAATTAACGCCGGGGCGCGAATTCGCGGCGGATTTAGCCGCAGCGGAGATAATCCGAAACACGCTTTTCGATTGTTTTTTCGCAATGAATACGGCTCGAGTAAATTGCGATACCCGCTTTTCGGAGACGAAGGCGTGGACGAGTTCGACAACATCGATCTTCGCACCAGTCAAAACTATTCCTGGTCGTTCCGAGGCAGCGATCTCAACACGATGAATCGTGACGTCTTTTCGCGCGATTTACAGCGCGAACAAGGCATGCCGTACACACGAAGTCGTTACTACCATCTTTACCTCAATGGTCAATATTGGGGGCTGTTCCAGACTCAGGAACGTTCGGAAGCGTCGTTCGGCGCCTCCTATTATGGCGGCCAACCAGAGCAGTACGATGTGATCAAGGCCACGCCGGATTACAACATTGAAGCTACGGACGGCAACCTCGACGCCTGGATTCAATTTTGGCAGCTCACAAACGCCATCGCAGACGCCGCGACTGAAGAAGAACGACATACGCTCTACTTGCAAGCGCAAGGATTAGCCCCGGACGGACTGCGCAACCCGGCATTCCCCGTTTTCCTCGACGTAGATAATCTCGTCCACTACATGCTAGCCATTTTTTATCCCGGTAACCGCGACGCACCGGTGACTTTGAGCAGCACCGACGTGAACAATTTTTACGCCCTGCGTAATCGTGAAGGCGAGCAGGGCTTTGTCTATTTTACCCACGATAACGAACATTCCTTGCTTGCTCTCGGCGATAATCGCACCGGCCCGCTTTCCGCCGGGCACGCTGCGACGGACATCAATCCGCAATGGTTTCACCAGCAATTGACCAACGTCGAAGAGTATCGCATGCGCTTTGCGGACATTGCGCACAAACACTTTTTTGATGACGGGCTTTTTACGCCGGAATCCGGGGTGAAACTTTTTCAACAACGAGCGGGCGAGATCGAAAACGCCATCGTTGCCGAATCTGCGCGCTGGGGGGACGCCAAGCGCGACGCCCCGTTCACGAAAAACGACTGGCAAAACCGAATCAATTCATTGGTGAATGAATATTTCCCGTCGCGGAGCAACACCGTGCTGAATCAACTCAGAAACGCGCGCCGCTGGAATGATTGGCGGACGCGAAGCAGTTTAAGGCTGGCGCCGCTCTACCCGAGCGTGCAAACGCCGGTTTTTAATCAACACGGCGGCAGCGTTGCGGCGGGCTTTGAGTTGATAATGACCAGCAGTGCGGATTCGGTTTTTTACACTATCGATGGAACCGATCCGCGTCTCATGGGCGGTGCGATCTATTCAGGAACTTTGGTTTACCAGAATTCGCCCGTTGTTTTGAACGGCCGCACCCTCGTGAAATCCAGGGCGCGGAAGGACGGCGAGTGGTCGGCGCTCAACGAAGCAACGTTCTTCGTCAACGCCGAGCCGCCTGCGGCGGAGACGCTGACGATTTCGGAAATTCATTACAATCCTTCTCCGCCCTCGGCGGCGGAAATTGCGGCTGGATTCGAGGACAATGATGAATTTGAATTTATCGAGTTGGCGAATTTAGGACAAATTGCGCTTGATCTAGCTGAGGTCTCGATTAGCGGCGGGATTCACTTCACATTTTTTAACCGCTCGCTCGAACCAGGGCAACGCGTTGTCTTGGTTGAAAACGCAGATGCGTTTGGATTTCGCTACGGCGACGAGTTGAACATAGGCGGGCAATATCAAGGGAAGCTCAACAATGCCGGAGAAAAGGTTCTTTTGAGCTTTGGGCGGGAAATTCTTCACAGCATAACTTACAACGACGCGGGGCTTTGGCCTTCGTTGGCGGACGGCGCCGGCAGTTCCCTCGAAATTGTCGACCCAAGCGGCGACAAAAACGATCCGGCAAACTGGCGAGCAAGCCGCGAATTCGGCGGCACGCCCGGTTTTGAAGGGGCGGGTGATTCCAGCGGCGTGGTGATCAACGAGATATTGAGTCATACTGACGCGCCGTTGTTGGATGCAATTGAGTTGTTTAATGCATCTTCAAAAGAGATCGATATTAGCGGCTGGTTTTTAAGCGACTCTCGTAATTTTCAAAAGTTTGTCATTCCCGCCGGTACAATTATTCCAGCGGGAGGATACGTCGTTTTTGACGAAAGTCACTTCAACGCAAGCGGCGGGGCTACCGATTTTGCCCTCGACGGCGCGCACGGCGATCAAGTGTGGCTTTTGGAGGGAGACGAGAGCGGCAAGCTCTTACGATTCATCGACAACGTTACCTTTGGCGCGACGGCAAACGGCGAAACATTGGGCCGCTGGCCAAACGGCGAAGGCGAGCTTTTCCCCATGATCGAGCCGACTTTGAACGAAGAAAACACCGGGCCGCGCGTTGGGCCGCTTGTGATCCGCGAGATTATGTACCACCCTCCAAATAACAATCGTGATCTGGAATATCTGGAAATTTTTAACGCCGGGGCGGAGACGCAAGATTTGACCAATTGGCGCTTGAACGACGGCGTCGATTTTACTTTTCCAACCGGCTACCAACTGCCGGCGGGAGAGTCAGTCGTTGTCTTGTCGTTTGACCCTGTCGTCTCGCCAGACAAGCTGAGCGCTTTCCGCTCCGCTTTTAGCTTTGCCGACAGCGTCCCGCTTCTCGGCGGTTGGACTGGACGGCTCGAAAATCTCGGCGAGCCCCTCGCGCTGACGCGTCCGGAC
Source organism: uncultured Deferribacteres bacterium (assembly GCA_964014485.1). GTDB lineage: Bacteria > Zhuqueibacterota > Zhuqueibacteria > Zhuqueibacterales > Geothermadaptataceae > CAXHAT01. The sequence goes on along the minus strand of CAXHAT010000193.1, from coordinate 10,438 downwards.
GCGCCGCCTGATGACGAGCCGGAATTCATCCCTCAAATTCTCGTCGATCGCGTTCATTACAAGCCCGAATCGCCCTGGCCAATTGAGCCCGCCGGTGAGGGGTACGCACTCGTTCGCGTCGATCCTTTGGCGTTTGCGCAAGACACGGCAAATTGGCGCGCTCAAGAGCGTTATCAAACGCCGACCGATACCAAAGAGCCGGAAGAAGAAATAGAAATCACCGAGTTTGCCGTTTCCAATGTTTACCCGAACCCGGCGCGTGAAACGGCTGTTTTTACGCTGGCGTTGGTTGAAACGCAAAACGTGACCATCAAAGTTTATGACATTCTCGGGCGTCTTGTTGAAAATCTGCACCAAAGCGTTCTCGAGGGCGGGCAAGCACACCGTTTTGAATTCGGCAACGCGCGATTAGCCAGCGGCGTGTACCTGGTGAAAATTGTCGGGGAGAGCTTTCAGGAAACGCGGAAGGTTTTGTTTGTTCGGTGAGCAAAATAACAATTTTCAGGATCAAGCAAGTCGCGTGACGCTTAAAAAAAAGCCTCTCCCAGTCATCGTCCTGGTCGGCCCAACGGCCTCTGGTAAAACAGGCGTGGCAATCGAATTGGCGCAGAGAATTGCTGCGGAAATCATTTCGGCGGACAGCCGCCAAATCTATCAGAAAATGACCGTCGGGACGGCAAAACCAACCCCGGAAGAACTCGCCGCCGCCGTCCATCATTTTGTTGACATTTTGCCGCTGCAGGCTGAATACAGCGCCGGAGCTTTTTCCCGCGAAGCCAGGGAGGTTATCCAGAGTCTAAGAAAATCCGGGAAAAATGTGATCGTCGCTGGAGGCTCGGGCATGTATGTCTCCGCCTTACTTGACGGTTTTTTCGAACCAATCGCTCAGGACAAAAAAATACAGGCAGAATTCAAGAAGCTGGCCGAAGAAAAAGGCGCGGCATGGATTTATGACAAATTGAAGCAAGTCGATCCAACACGCGCTTCCGAGCTCAGCCCAAACGACGTGCATCGCGTCGTTCGCGCGCTTGAAGTCTATCACGCGACCGGTCAGACCATTTCATCTTTTCGGGCGCAACCGCGTATTTCCGCTGAATTTCCATTCAAGATTTTTGGCTTAAAACGGCGGCGAGCAGAATTATACGCGCGCATCGAACAACGTGTTGACGAGATGATCGAAGCGGGATTGGAGAAAGAAGTTAAAACGATTTTGGAAGACGGCTGCCCGCCGGAAACCAATGCGCTGCAGTCGGTGGGGTATCGCGAAATGATGCAATATTTTGCGGGGGATTTAAGCTTTGAACAGGCCGTCGACAAAATCAAGCAGCATACGCGAAACTTTGCTAAACGACAAATGACCTGGTTCGGGAAAGACGCACGCACGGAATGGATCGAGCTTGACGACGTTAGCGCGCCCGCGGCTGCGGAGCTGATTATGCAAAAAATGGGCGTTTAGTCCGAAGGCCCGGAAACCCGAATTTCACCCAATTGAACTTTGATCATCCGCCTGACGTCACGGGAGTCGAGCGTAACGATATAGTCGCCGGGAACGGTTTTTCCAGGAATTTCGCTCTCGCCAAACCATGAAACTTGATAAGTGCCGCTGGGGAGATGCTTGCGCAGCAAAGTCCGAATTCGGTTCCCGTCCTCATCCGCTACATAAAGATCAACCGCTGAAAATCCTTTTACCTGGACTTTCAAGGTAATCACCGCATTTTCTTCACTTGGCATATGCCGCGCAAAAGTGACTTCGCTTTTTTGCTCTTCGGAAATCCGCCCGGTTGTATCCGCCGTGGATGCGGTTTTAGCATTTGATAAAAACGCTTTCGGTAAATCGAAAACGCCGGAGATGATAAAAAGCAGACCTCCGAGGACAATTATGGTGATCAGTCGTGCCATTGGCTGCTCCGAAGGATATGATCAGAATTTTGAGGAATCATGCAAGGAATTCACCCTGCAATCGACCCGCTTCTATTGCGAAACGGCAGTCAACATATCTTTGAACAAACGCTATGCCAGCGTTTATTCGGACTATTTACGCTCAAAATTTCTGATGCGTGTTAGATGAAGCGTTCAAATGTAAACTTTTGTTGCAGACGCGGTTTCACTTGAGAACTAAAAAAGATCAATTTTTAGCTTTCAAAACGCTGCGCCAAACAGAACATTTTCTGCGCAAATACGACGACGTTTCGGTAGTTTTACACAAGCGCCGACGATGAATCCGCTGAAAAAAAACTTGCCTTGCCTTACGCCCGTCTTTTTCAAAAATTCACGGTCTTTTTACAATTCGTCGTTATATGGGCCGCATTGGTTAGACGTAGATTTCAAGCGGCTTTCCTTGTTCAAGTCGAAAAAGTAACAAGATGGAAAAGTGCGTGCGGATTCTAAAAAAGGCGTTCTTTTTTAGATCAATTTTTGCTATATGCGCCGTGCGCTAAAACGCAAGTTGCGCTTCCTGTTTCAATTCCACTAAATCATTTACTTTTCACGAAAGGATGCATTGATGAACAGAAAATTTTTAATGCCGGTTGCGGGCTTGGCCTTCGGGCTCATCGCCGGGTGCCAAAAACCGCAAAACGGAACGGAAGACGAAGCGGCGGCAATCGCCGAGAGAATGAAAAAATACGCAGTAAAGACGATCTCTTACGACGCTGCGAAATTCACCAGAAGCGAGAAGCAAGTTCTGAGCACGCTTATCGACGTCGCGAAGTTTGCTGACGAAATCTATTGGCTGCAAACCTCGTCGGCCAACGGATTGCGTCGACAAATTTCAAAAAGAGACAAAAGCGATCCCCTGAGAAAATTCTTTGAAATGCAGGCCGGACCGTACGACCGCATGGACGACGATGCGCCGTTTATGGAAGTCAAAGAGAAACCCGCCTCACTCGGCTTCTACCCGGAAGACATGAGCAAGCAGGAATTCGAAAACTGGATTGCAGAACACCCTGAAGATAAAGAAGCTTTTGAAAATCCGTACACGGTCATACGTCGCAGAGACGACAAGCTTGTGGCGGTGCCGTACCATTTGGAGTACAGAAAACTCATTGTTCCCATGGTCAACAAGCTGCGCTATGCAGCGAAAATGGTCGAGAACGAAGAGTTTAAAACTTCTTTGGTTTCGACCGCCGACGCTTTGATGACGGACAATTATTCTCAGGCAAAATCAGATTGGGTTGGCGTAAAAAGCAGCAAGTTTGACTTCGTTGCCGGACCGTTCGGCGAAGGCGACGATGAACTTCTGGGATTGAAAAAAAGCTTTGAAGCCAGCGTAGAAGTGGTTGACGCTGAAGCGGGCGAACAAATCACCCGACTTGCCAATCATCTGCTGGCGCTGGAGAACAATCTGCCTTACCCGAGAAGATACAAGCAGGAAGAAATCAACATCGAGTCCTGCTACTCTGTCGTTGAAGACATTTTTCGCGGCGGAACCAAGCGCGTCGCCTACCAGCAACTCGGCGCAAATTTACCGACGGACTCCAAGGTTTGCGAAGTTCGCGGCGTCAAGAAAACGATCTGGAGAAATGCGTTGCAGGCTCGATTGACCGAAATCATCACGCCGATCGGCCAGCAGCTTTTTGTGGAAGATCAGGCGAGCTTGGTGACGCCGGACGCTTTTTTCAAGTACGTCATCCTGCGCGAAATTACGCAGAACCTGGGCAGCCGCACGGTTTTCGGCACGGAGACGCGAGTAGAGTCAGCGTTGAAAGAACATAGCGCCTGGCTGAAACACGTGAAAGCGGACGTTACGGGATTGTTTTCGCTGAAGTATTTACAGCGGCAAGGCGAGTTGGAAGAGCAAGAGATTAAGCAGCACTTCGTGAGCTATCTTGGCCGTCTCTTTCAAACGATTCGTATTCCCGGCGATCATCCGCAAAAGACCGCCGCGATTGTCACATTGAATTATTTGATGGATTACGACGGTTTTGTTTTTGACGGAGACGCAAAAAAATATGCCGTTGATTTCGAAAGAATTGACACGGCGCTTGCTCTCTTGTCAAACACGGTTCTGACGCTGGAAGCGGAAGGCGATTTCGACGGCGCAAGCAAGCTGAAAAACACGTACAATTTCGTGCCGACGCATGTGCAGGAAGCGCTGGAGTCCGTCTCGGACGTTCCGTTGGTCGTCGCCCCTATGTATGAAGTGATTTGGAACTAAATGCTCGCCGCGACTCTTTGGCTCATTCGAACGATGAGTCAAAGAGTCGCCGGGCTGAAAACGTGGGGAAAGCGGCGTCCCAGACTCACCGTAATTCAATATGCAGATTTTCTATTTTCACTTTTCTTCTCCCCTCGGCAAAACTGTGCTCGGTTGAAAATTTCATTCCTTCCAATTCTACCCAGTTTTCCCACGAAAAACGCGTTGCGGGCGCATTTTCCGTTGGCTTGTAATCCCAGAATTTGATCAAATTTGAATTTGGATCGATGTAAAGATCGTATTGATTTTCGGGCGTCAAGCCAACGCCGTCGAACAGAAGTGTGATGATTTCGTGGCTTGCATCATTCTCCGTTTTGAGGCCTTGATATTTGAGCGATACGCCGGGATCCTGCAATTTGAACGGGGCCAGCAACCAATAGGCGTCGTTGATAAACATGGCGTAGGCTCGCTGCACCGCCGCGTCAACGTCGTTGGGAATTGTCAACGCTTCATCGTTCAGAAACGCTTTCCCGGAACGCGTCGCCGTTTCCAATTCAACGCGGAATCGCATCGAATCGCCTTCCGACCATTCGACAAAATCTACGTTTGAAGCTCTGTCCCAACGATGAGAGCGCTTTGTTCGCACCGAATCATTTTCAGTCACCAGGAAATCAAAGACGATCAATTTGACGTCTTGCAGCCTTTTTACGCCGCCGACCGCTTCCATGACCTTGTCGCTCAACAACACGGCGTTTTCATCGGAAAGCCCGATTTGAAATTCCGCAGTGTCATGTTTTTCGTTATTTTCACACCCAAAGAAAAGAAGCGCGCCAAGGCCCGCGATCCCCAGAATATTTTTTTTCATTTTGAACTTCCTGTTCTTGATTAACTTAACTCAGACTCATCGTCGTTCTTGACCCACTGAATAAATTCCTGTTCAAGTGATCCGCCATGTTTTCGGAGTGAAAGCCATTCTTCCTTTCGTAAAGTCTTGATAATTCTTCCTCGTCCCATTACGAGAATCCTGTCGCACAGGTGTTCAACGACTTCAATAATGTGAGTAGAAAAAAGCGCCGTTCCGCCTTTTTCGGCATATTCTCTTAGATACGTTTTGAAACGAAAACTGCTTTCCGGATCGAGCCCGTTGGTCGCTTCATCGAGAATCAAAATCGGCGGTTCACCGACCAAGGCGGCGATCAGGCTGATTTTTCGGCGCATACCGTGGGAGCAGTTTTTTACCAAGTCATCAACTTTGGCGTCCAGATTAAAAAACGTAACCCATTTTTTGATCTCGTCTTCTCTAATTTCCGGCGGTACGCGTCTGGCCGCCGAAATAAAATCCAGAAATTGCGCCGCCGTCAAATACTCATAAAAAACAGGGGCTTCCGGCGAAAAACCGATCTTGCGCTTATAGCTCGAATCGCCGTACACGACAGGCTTTTGCCCAATGATTATTTCGCCGTCGTCAGGCTGTAGCAAGCCCATCAACATTTTGAAAAGCGTACTTTTTCCCGCGCCGTTCGGCCCCAGAACGCCGCAAATTTCGCCTTTTTCCGCGCGAAAGCTGACCTGATTGACCGCTTTTAGCTCGCCAAAAGTTTTCGATAAATTGCGGATATCGATCATCCCGCCTCCAGATATTTCATGCGCCGAACAGATTTACGAATCCAATAGAAAAAAAGCCCGATCATCAAAACGGTCGCCGGCGGGGCGTAAAACCAAAACAATACCGTCAGCACAAAAGAAATAGCGAACATGGTCGCACCGTAGTTGGCGTGCGGGAAGGTGCTGAATCCTGCGCTGCAAAAAATCATCGCCAGAATTGCCGGCAGAAAGGCGAGAATCGTTGCGCCCCAAATCAAGGCCCCGAGGGAAAATGAGAATTTGATCAGCAACGCTAAAACGGGGAGGGCGGAAGGCAAGGCAATAATTAGTATTGTCGTGATCCAGCGCGCTTGCCAAAGTTTTCCCGCGGATAACGGGAGTTGCTTGATAAGAAAAAACGTCTCGGCGTCGCGTTTGAATAGCTCCGTGAGCGCACTGAGCGAAAAGAATCCCAAGATGCACTGGAAAAAAATCAGCCCGGCCACGACGCCGCGAAAATCCGGATTCATAATCGCGATCATCAGCATCATTGTCGTCTGTACGCCCATCCACACAAACAATGATTTTCTGGCGTTTTTGAGAAAGAAAAAATCTTGCAGGATCAATTGCCCAAGCAGCGACTTTGCTTTTAGCCAGGAGCTGCGGCTTTGCGAAGAATTTTGCTTTTCCCGCTTGCTAAAAAGCGTCGCTTCGGTCGCGACTTCCAACGTCCAGTATCGGGCCGCTCTTTGAAAGAGAAAAAAGGCGCCTGCTAAAACGGCTGCGGCGGCGGTTGCCGAAAATAACGCACCCGGCGTTTCGCGCGAAAAAACCAGCCTGGGCGCTATTGCGAAAAGTGCGAGCAAAACCGCTTCCTGACCGCCCCAGCCGGCCAACATCTTACCCTTCTTCGAAAGATTTCTCAGCAAGCTTGACGCTCGAATGAATGCAGCGAGCAACAGCAGAGCATAGATAAAGAACGCCAAAACCGACAGGCTAATTCTTTGAATGAACGACGCTTCGCCCAATAAAAACAGCGCCGCCCCGCCGAAAACAACGACTCCGGATTTCAGCCAAAGCCGCGAAAGATAGTATAGAAAAACCGCGCCGTTGTTGAAGGGAACGGCGCCGAGAAGAATGCCCTCATTTCTCGATTTTAAGGTGATCCAGGTCAGGCTGAATGCGAAAATATACACGAGAACAAGCGTTTGCGCCCAGAACGAGAGCCAGGTTTCCGGGAAGCTCGGATCGCTCAAAAACGCCAGGCTAAAACCAACGTCCGCCGGTGATCGCAAAACCATATAGAAAAAAATCAGGCCGATCAAAAAAATATAGATGATCGTGCGACGGTCAAAATGGCGGCGCACATAGTTGGCGTAAAACTTCAAGCGCGTTGCGAGCAGCAAACGAAAATCGCGCATGGTTGCGCTGTCGAAAATGTGTTTTTGCGTATTTGGCAATTAATGATTCTCCGTACCGTCGCCCGCCCAGCCCGGTTGTTCGCATTGGCAAAGCGCGCGCATGTGCGCCACGAGATTTTGAATCTCTTCGGTCGTAAGCGTCTTCCCCCAGGGCGGCATAAAATGACTTTTGTTCAAAATGTATCCGCCGACGTAAATCCCGTCGAAAAGCGTGTCGTCGGGGCGTTTTTTCATGTACTCGCCGTCAGCGTGCTTGGTCGCGGGTTTGGGCAGAAACGGCGCGTTAAAGCCGTCGCCGCGTCCGTCTAAGCCGTGGCAGCTCGCGCAGTATCGCCGATAATTTGTCGCTGTTGATTTGTTGTCGCTCATGAGAATCGGCGGTTGCCGGACGAGGCTCGGCATCTGAAACGGCATTATTTTTTCAGATTGTTGCAGCAGATAATTGACGATGAGCGCGCGCGTTTTTTCCGGCATGGGAATTTGGGGCATGTCTCGGTGACCGAGAATTACCTGAGGCTCACGAATGATTTGATTTACAAATTGCGGCTGCAAACGGCGATTGAGCGAAGATAAATTCGGCCCGATTCGTCCCCCTTTTTCGCCCAACTGGTGACAGCCCAGACAAGAGAGTTTTTCTTCCAGCAAAGTACGCGCTTTGATCATGCGAAACGCTGAAAGCGGTTCTTGTTCGAGCCCGCTGACGGACGAACGAGCGCCGCTTTGGTTGGATAAATCATCTGCAATTGCGTCGATTTCAGCCTGCGTCAATTGGAAATCCGGCATTCTGTTGCGCATGCCTGGAATGAATCCGAAAGGGCGCAATTGCTCCGGTTTTTTGAGGTAGTTTAACAGCCATTCTTTTTGGACGCGTACATTTTCCACACTCAGATCGGGCGCCTGGGTCAAACCTTGAGATGCTAAATTTCGATTTTCATGACACGCGGTGCAGTTCTGCGAAATGAATATTTTTTCACCAATCTCCGCCGTGGCGTAGGGGAATTCCTTGCGCGCCGCTGCAAACTTCGCGCGCTGCGATTGAATTTGATCGTGATTGAGCGAAAAAAGATAATTTGAAATTGCGGCGATTTTTTGCGGGGCCGATTGGGTGATTTGTTCAAACTCCCCGCCGCTGTTTTTTTGAAAAAAGAAGCTGGGCATTACTGCGATCGGTATGCCGTACGCCGAAGGCGCGGCAGCGTATTTTCCGAACCAGCCGGGCTGCAAACGCGGTGAAATATCCGCCAACTCAACCGCCGTCGCCAAGCCTTCGCCGTGCAATTGGTGGCAGGCAAGACAGCCGCTGGAGCGAATCAGCGCTTTGGGCTCGCCAACTCCGACGGGATTGGCGTCCGCAGCGCCGAGCATTGAAGCGATCGCGATCGCATCCTGAGATTCCGTTTTTTGTTGCTCGAGGAAAAGTGCGAGAGCTAACGCCTCATCAGGAGAAAACCTGAAATCGGGCATACGCGCCGCGCCGATATGCTTACGAACACGGGAAAAGTTTTGGAGATAATCAAACAGGTATTCCGGACGATAGCGCTCACCGGCGAAGCTCAAATCAGGCGCTTTTTCCCGGACGCTTTCATCGTGAGCGACGCCCGCGTGACATCCGCCGCAGCCAAGCTCTTTCATCAATGCCTCGCCCTCTTGGGCGAGTATTGGAGAAGCCAGGAGTGCAAAAAGAAAAAAGCTTTCGACCGATTTTTTTATCAAGGACATATTCTAAACTCAAAGCAAAAGGCCGCGCGCGGCATGTCTTAAAAATGGCGTTCGATAGATTGTTGGGAAGTTGAGCACGATAACCTTAATCCTGCCAGGGTTATGCGAATTGCTTGCCGACCAAGGCCACAGACGCAGTTAGCTGACTGAATTATTTTTTAACTGATGTTACGCACACGTCGTTTGGCACAAGCGGTCAGAGTCTAGGGCAAGTATTGATTCTCATTAGCTCCGCTCTTCAGGATACTGTTGGCGAATTCATTAGTGAAGACTGGTTTTGACAATTCACTCCTGCCCCAACGGGGCAAAATGTAATAGCGAAGGGCGAAGCCCTGGAAAACACAAGAATGACACCTTTTGTAAAAGCCCTGAAAGGGCGAAATAAACGAATCGACCCTGCCGCACCATTTTATGTCGCCCTTTCAGGGCTTAAACCAGAGAATTGGCGTTTTTTCCCCAGGGCTTCGCCCTTCGCTATTACATTCGACCCCTTTGGGGTCAGTCTTTGGAATTCGCCAACAGTATCCTTCAGAGCGGAGATTCTTGAAGACGGCTCTCCCAGCTTTTCCGCCACGCTGGCGCGGCGGAAAAGATGAAAATGAGCGCTTCGTGCGTCACCGGGCTGAAGCCCAGCGCTAATGAGACGATGTTTGTTTTAAGATTGAGGTTGTACGTTGCCGTGCGTAAAATCAGTTTTTCAAGCAAAGTCAAACGGTTTCGACTTCCACGCGTGCATCGTTAAAACAAGCGCCGCCGCCGACATTGTCGGTTGAATCGGGGCACAGCGCCGTTGACGTTTTGCCGTTTTGCGATGATTTCATCCACGCTCCCTTTGGCAGCAAAACAACGCCTTGGCGAATTTGGCGTGTGACCGCGGCGAAGCAAACGACCTCGCCCAACCGATTAAAAACTTTCACTTTTTCGCCGTTTTGAATGTTACGAGCGCGGGCGTCATCGGGATGAATGTTGAGCTTGAGCGTTTTGTAATTGAATTCGCCAAAAGTGCTGGACACCATTTTTGTGGTCGCCGGACTGATGAGTGCGAGAGGAAAATCATCATCCTTGACCGGAACGAAATGATAACCTTTTTCCCCGAGACAAGGCGGATTGAGCTGCACCTTGCCATTGGCGGTTTTTGGGAAAATTGTTTTAAATTGAACGAGTCCCGGCTCGTCGAACGGAATATTTTGTATCCCGCCTTCACGCAAAACATCGCCGTTTCCTCCTTCGCCGTTCAAGTCCAGCGCAGCGACGGTTTTATCGAAAAACATGTCCGAACTCCAGGAAAATTGCGGATCGTCCCAGCCCATAGCGCGGCCAAGTTCGGCAAAGACTTCTTCGTTTGGCCTGGTCTCGCCCTCCGGCGCAATTGTCGGCTGGATTCCGCCGACAACGTAACTTCCGTAGCCTCGCCGGATTTCGCGCTGTTCCAAAAACGTCGCCGCCGGGAGAATGACGTCCGCGAATTGCGCCGTATCAGTCATGACTTGCTCAAACACGGTTGTAAAAAGATCGTCGCGCTTCAAGCCGCGAATGATCGCATTTTGATCCGGGACGGTTGCGACCGGGTTACAGCTGT
>CAXHAT010000192.1:0-14986 GCA_964014485.1 uncultured Deferribacteres bacterium | reverse complement strand
GACAACGGCGCCCCAAAGCTGGATACCCGCCTGCGCGGGTATGACAAAAGCGGCGTTTTCGAGTAAAAAGGAAAAACCTGTCCTTAAAAGCGAAAGGGATGCGTCGGGAACGTTTCGCACCTTCGAAAAGAAGCGTGCATCTGCAAAACGTTCCCCCAACCCCCTTCAAAGGGAGAATTGGCTTAGCTTCGCGAAAAATTCGAAAGCCGCATTCTCATTCTGTCGCATTATTAAATATCTCGTTTTTTTATCTTTTCCTTTTCTCCAGAACTGTGCGCTAGAAAAAGAATCGGCAAATCAAGAAACGGCGTTCAATCTGCCCGAAAAAGCCGATTTTCGTTACCACGTCAAACCGATTCTCTCGGATCGCTGCTTCACCTGTCACGGTCCGGATGAAAATGCGCGTAAGGCGAATTTGAGGCTGGACCTGGCGGAAAACGCCTACGCCGCGTTGGGAAAAAACAATGATCGCTTTGCCATCGTTCCGGGTGATCGCGAACAAAGCCAATTGGTTCATCGCATCTCTTCCGATGATCCGGAAATGCAAATGCCGCCGCCGGAATCGAACCTGTCGTTGGATGAACGAGAAATCGCACTGCTTGCTCGCTGGATCGAACAGGGCGCGGAATACCAGCCGCACTGGGCGTTTATCCCGCCGGAAAAGCCTGAATTGCCGGAAGTTCAGGCGGAAGATTGGCCGAGCAACGAAATTGACCGTTTCATCTTGGCCAAGCTAGAACAGGAAAATCTCTCCCCCACCGTCCCGACTCAACGCGAGACATGGTTGCGACGCGTTACTTTCGATCTCACCGGCCTGCCGCCGACAATTGAAGAAATCGACGTCTTTCTCACCGATGAATCTGAAAATGCTCACGAAAAAGTCATTGATCGCTTGCTGGAATCGCCGCACTACGGCGAGCGCATGGCGGTGGAATGGCTCGACGCTGCGCGTTATGCCGATTCGCACGGTTATCAAGATGACGGCTTTCGTAACATGTGGCCTTGGCGCGATTGGGTGATCGAAAAATTTAATCAAAATTTGCCGTTCGACGATTTCATTACGTGGCAGCTCGCCGGCGATCTGCTTGAAAATCCAACGGACGAACAAATTTTGGCGACCGGCTTTAACCGCAACCACATGCAAAGCCAGGAAGGCGGCATCGTCGAAGAAGAATACCGCACCGAGTATGTGGCGGATCGCGTCAACACGTTTGGCAAGGCCTTTCTCGGGGTCACGATGGAGTGCGCGCGCTGTCACGACCACAAGTATGATCCGATTTCGCAGGAAGAGTATTTTCAGCTCTTCGCGTTCTTCAATCAGGTCAACGAGTCAGGCGTTGCGCCGTACGTTGGCGAAGCAAGTCCAACCTTGATTTTGTTAAATGAAGCGGAAAAAGACACGCTCGCTGGAATTCGGGAAAAAGTGGCGGCGCTGGAAGAACAAATTGCGCCGGCGAATTTTGACGAAGGGTTTAATCAATGGCTGAACCAATTAGAAAATGCACCGGACAGCGGTGACTTCGACGTTTCCGGCCTGCTTGCACATTTGCCGCTGGACAGCGTCGCCACAATTGAGGCAAAAGATGAAAAAGGCAGTCGCCCAAAGCAAAATATCGCCGCCAATTCGTTCGATTCTGAGAAGCCCGCCAGGGTGCAAGGCTTGCAAAAAGACCACCCAATTGCAACAGCCGGTAAACACGGCGGCGCCTTGGAATTCGTCGGCGACGGGCACATCGACTTGAACAGTACGGTCGGTTATTTTGAGCGTAACGAGCCGTTCACGCTCTCAATCTGGCTGAAAACTTTGGCGGACAGTGTTGAAGGCCCGCTGGTGACAAAAACTGGCGGCTTGTTCGACGGTAATCGCGGCTATACTTTGGAACTGCGCAAGGAGGGGCGATTATTTTTCAGCCTGAATCACAACGCTCCGGACAATGCAATCGCCAAGACCACCAAAACGGCAATTCCACAGCGGAACTGGGCGAATGTGGTTCTTACTTATGACGGTTCAAGCCGTGCGAAAGGATTGAATGTTTATTTGAACGGCGCGTTGATGGCGACCGAGACTGAAGCCGACCATCTTTGGCGCAGCACTTTAAGTTACGGTCCCAAAAAACTCAACTGGATGGGCAACGTCAACGTTCGTTTAGGCCGCTTGGGCGAACAAACGTTAGATAACGCCGCACTTGATGATTTTCGTATTTATGGCCGCCGCTTGACATCTTTGGAAATCGCCAGGCTTGCCGAAAAAGAGATCAACTTCGACGCAATGACGGCCGAGACTTTAAACAACGAGAATCAAGGCCGCGAAGCTTTGCGCGAATATTATCTTTCGCGCGTCGACACGATGCGCCAGGCGATGCTTGATTCTCTCACGAAGCTGCGAGGTGAAGAAAACGCTTTTCTGAGCGTTCGTCTGGAAGTGATGGTGATGAAAGACCGCGCTCATCCGCGCAAAACGCACATTTTACATCGCGGCCAATATGACGCGCCGACGCAAGAAGTCACAGCCGGAACGCCCGCCGCTTTGGGCGGACTGCCGGAGGACCTGCCGAGAAACCGACTCGGTCTCGCCAAGTGGCTCACCAATCCGGAACACCCAATGACGGCGCGCGTGATTGTCAATCGCATCTGGCAGATGCATTTCGGACGCGGTCTCGTGGATACGGCGGACGATTTTGGCAATCAGGGCGCATTGCCTTCGCATCCGGAATTACTCGATTGGCTGGCTGTGCATTTTGTCGAATCAGAGTGGGACGTCAAGGCGCTGCACAAGCTGATTTTGAGTTCGGCGACATACCGGCAAGCGTCTGAAGCCTCGGACGCGCTTTTGGAAAAAGACCCGGAAAACCGCCTTTTGGCGCGCGGGCCAAGTTACCGTCTGCCTGCGGAGATGGTTCGAGACAACGCTCTTGCCGTCAGCGGGCTCCTTGTCCCGAATATCGGCGGGCCGAGCGTAAAACCATACCAGCCGGACGGTCTTTGGAAGGAAACCGCAACCCGGAACGCCACGAACTATGAACAGGATTCCGGCGAAAAACTCTACCGCCGCAGCATGTACACCATCTGGAAGCGCAGCTCGCCGCCGCCGTCCATGATCAGCTTTGATGCCTCGGAGAGAAATTTGTGTACGGTAAAAAGGCAAAAAACCAGCACGCCGCTGCAAGCGCTGGTTCTGCTCAACGATCCGCAATATGTAGAAGCCGCGCGCATTCTTGCGGAGCGAATGCTGAAAGAAGGCGGAGAAAAACCGGAAGAGCAAATCGCTTTTGGGTTTAAGCTTACGGCTGGTCGCGAGCCTTCGGAGCGGGAAATTCAAATACTGCAAGAACTCTATGAAAATGAACGGCAAACTTTTGAATCCGACAGCTCGGCGGTGCGCGAACTTCTCAAAGTCGGCGAGTTCGCCCATAGTTCCGAGCTCGACAATGTTCAAATCGCCGCCCAAACAATGGTGGCAAATACATTGATGAGTTTTGACGCATTTGTGATGAAGCGATAATGGCACAGTTCATTTTTCATTTCGAGTAGCCTTAACCCTGGCAGGGTTCGGAACCCTGCCAGGGTTTTGACGATTACTTTTTGATCTTGGGCGAAAGCTTATACCGATAATACTCAAGGCAATCGCAATGTTTACCGGACTTATCGAAGAAATGGGGGAAATCGCGAATATCAGTCGGAGCCGCGGCGCGCAAAAGCTCACGATTTCAGCGTCCAAAATCATGGACGATCTGAAAATTGATGACAGCGTCTCCGTCGACGGCGTGTGCCTGACGGTCGTTTCGCGCGACAGTCATTCTTTTTCCGTTGAAGCTGTTGAAGAGACCCTCAAAAAAACAACCCTCGGCGCCTTGAAGCTTCGGCAAAAAGTCAATCTGGAGCGGGCGCTAAGGGCGGGGGATCGTTTGGGCGGACATTTTGTTCAAGGCCACGTTGACGGCGTCGGGAAAGTGGCGGCATGGCAAAACCAGCAAGGCGGCAAACTGCTGACTTTGCGCGCGCCGCAAGAAATCACAAAGTACGCCATACCAAAAGGCTCGATCACGGTCAACGGCGTCAGCCTGACGATCGCTTCTTTGCAAAACAGCCAAATCAGCATCGCCTTAATCCCGCACACCCTCGCCGTAACGACGCTTGGTGCGCTGAAACCAGGGGACGCCGTCAATCTCGAAGCTGACATGCTGGGCAAATATGTGCATCACTTGCTCCCGCAAGCAGAGAAAGGCGACGGGCTCAAGTTTGCGCATCTGACAGTTGAGCAAAGCTGAATTTCAGCGCCTTCCCGAAAAGCCTTTGTCCAAAACTTAAAAGTCGTTTTGGATTCCCAGCCGAGTTTACGACCTCACTCCATTTTCCAAACAACGCCGCTTTCGATTTTTTGTCTTTGGAACCGACCATACCGGCAATTGTACAAAAAGCTCTATGCAATTGTTGTTCTCTTCAAGTTTCAAGGAGTAGAGGTTATGAGAAACGTTTTTACAATTCACAATTCACAAAGACTTTTGAAAGGGCTATTCGCCGGCCTTCTTTTTTCAGCGCTCGTGGTTGAAGGTTGGGCGCAGGCGCCGTCCGCCGCTCAAATGCAGCGTGCATTCGCGCAATTCGGAGCGCAAAATTACGAAGGCGCCATCGCCATACTTGACTCGGTCGTGGCTGCGACGCCCGGTAACGCGCAAGCCTGGACGCTTTTGGGGCGCGCTTATGCTTCAAAAGGAGATTTGGAAAAAGCGATTGGCGCGTACGAAAAAACTTTGGAATTGCCGCAAAGCGCACCGCAAGGCATGTTCAATTTGGGAACGGCTTACGCGATGCGCGGCGATCTGGATCAGGCTTTCGAATGGCTTTTTAAGGCAAAGGAAACCAATCAGGTCAACATGACGAACATCGGAATTTCCCCAAGCGCAGCGAAATTGCAAAACGATCCGCGCTACAAAAAATTGTTCCCGACGAAGGCGGAATTCGCCGATCCATTCGTGGAAAAAGTGAAGATTATTCATGACTGGCATGGCGAAGCACCGGGCGATCAGTACGGATGGATTGCGCGCAACATCGGCGACGTGGACAAGGACGGCGTGGCCGACGTGACGACTTCCGCGCCGACAAATAATGAAGGCGGCCAGGCGGCGGGAAAAATCTACGTCTATTCCGGAAAATCCGGCAAATTGATTTGGGAAAAAACCGGCCCGGCGGGCGGAAGGCTCGGCATGGGAATCGAAGCGGCGGGCGACGTCAACAATGACGGCGTGCCAGACGTTATTGCCGGCGCGCCAAGCGCAGAATCGGCGTTTGTTTACTCAGGCAATGACGGCGAAATTCTTCTCACCCTAAAAGGCGAAAAGGCCGGGGACGCTTTCGGCGGTTCAGTCGCCGATCTGGGCGATCAAAACGGCGACGGTTATGACGACGTGATCGTTGGCGCGGCAAGCCACGGCGGCAACGGCCAAGGCGCGGGCGCTGCGTATATTTATTCCGGTAAGGACGGCTCGCTCATGCTCAAAATTAACGGCGAATCTCAAGGCGCCGGATTGGGCAGCACCACCGGCGGCTGGAGCAAAAACGGTCAAAAATTTATCATCATCGGCGCCGGCGCTTCCGGCCCCAACGGCGCGGGGCGCGTTTATGTTCACAAAGGCGTAAAAGAAAAAGCCGATTTTATCATCGAAGCGGATGCTACCGGCGCAAATTTAGGCGGCATGTTCGTCTCCGTTCTCGGCGACGTTGACGGCGACAAAACGCCGGACGTCTACGCTTCCGACTGGGCAAACAATGCACTTGGCCGCTCAACCGGGCGCGCATACATTCACTCAGGGGCAACCGGCGAACGAATCTACGCTTTCACCGGCGAGGCGGCGGGCGACGGTTTTGGCATCGGCGTGTCTGACGCTGGAGATGTGAACGGCGACGGCTATGCCGACATGTTGATCGGCGCATGGCAGCAAGCGAGCGCCGCGCCTTCCGGCGGAAAATGCTACCTCTATTCCGGCAAAGACGGTTCTCTGATGCACACGCTGACCGGAAAAGTCCCCGGAGAAACGTTCGGCTTCGACACCACCGGCATGGGCGACGTTGACGGCGACGGAACAATCGATTACCTGATCACCTCGGCGTGGAGCGCAATCAAAGGGACGCGCTCGGGCAGAATGTTCATCGTCTCCGGAAAAATCGATCCGTAGAATTTCCAAACGCTGCGAATGGTTCGAATTTGCCTTGCCCGCCGTTGATACGCTTTATATTTCCGCTTGATCGCAAGGGCTTGAGGTGCGCTGCGGCGGACTTTGAGCCGTAAAAAAGAAGCGCAAATCAATGAGGTCGGCAAGATGAATTCGAACCAATCCGCTGGCGTTAATCCAAACATTCAGGGTTTAAAAAAATCCGCCACTCTCGCGATCAACGAGCAGTCGCGGGAATTGTCTCGCGGGGGTAAAAAAATATTCCGCTTCGGCTTTGGCCAATCTCCTTTTCCCGTTCCTCAAACCGTTGTCCAATCGTTGCGCGAAAATGCTGCGTGCAAGGATTATTTGCCGGTCGAAGGACTCGGTGAATTGCGCGCAGCCGTCGCAGAATTTCATGCACGCAAGCACGGCCTGCATTTCAGCAAAGATGATGTTTTCATCGGCCCTGGGTCGAAAGAATTGATGTTTATCTTGCAGCTTGTGTATGAAAGCGAGCTCCTTCTACCCGCGCCAAGTTGGGTTTCTTATGCGCCGCAAGCCGCCATGATTGGCCGGGATACAAAATGGCTCAACGCCTCCTTTTCAGACGATTGGCGCTTAACGCCGGAGACGCTTGCGCAGCATTGTGAAAAAGCGCCGTCTGCTCGTCGTCTGCTCATTTTAAATTGCCCGGGCAACCCAACCGGCGGAACTTACACTGCCGACCAACTTGCAGAATTGGCGGAAATCGCGCGAAAGCACAAAGTCATCATTTTGTCTGATGAAATTTATGGAGAATTGCATCATCGAGGCGAGCACGTTTCAATCGGGCGGTTTTATCCTGAGGGGACGATTGTCAGCAGCGGATTGAGCAAGTGGTGCGGCGCTGGCGGTTGGCGTCTGGGGACATTCGCCGTTCCGCCGCAAATGCAATGGATTCGAAAAGCGATGGGCGTGGTCGGGAGCGAGACGTTTTCAACGGCAAGCGCCCCGGTGCAATTCGCCGCGGTGACGGCGTTTGCAAACGGCGCTGAAATTGAAAGTTATCTGACCAATTCCCGGCGCATTCTTCAAGCGCTTGGAAATCGCGCCGCCAGCCTGTTGCGCGATTTCGGCGTTTCCGTGGTTCGTCCTGACGGGGCGTTTTATCTTTTTCCTGATTTCAGTCCGCTGAAAGAAAAGTTCGCGCGTCGAGGGATCACGAACAGCGTGGAATTTTGTCAAGCCTTGCTGGAAGAAACCGGCGTTGCTCTGCTCCCCGGCATAGATTTTGGCAGGCCCGCTGAAGAACTGACGACCCGCCTCGCCTATGTCAATTTCGACGGCGGGAAAGCCCTGGAAGCTGCGGAGAGACTTGCCTCTACAGATCAGATCAATGATCAATTTTTGGAAGAATTTTGCGGCGATACGCTGGCAGGCGTAAAAAAGCTCTGCGATTGGCTGTCCTAGAGCGTTTTTGGAAAATCCTTGTCTTGTCATTCCGTAGGAATCTTTTTGGGTCGCCAGGCATGAACGTTCCGACAGTTGTTGCGGAAAAGTCTAAAAAAGATGCTTACAGCATGACAATTCAGGACTTTCCAAATACGCTCCTAGCTCAAACCAAACGCCCCGCAAACTCGCTGGCGTTGCGAACGAAGATCGTCGTTTTTAAGCCGCTGCATAAGCTATAAAGTCGTTGAGCGTACTCCGCCTCCGTTCCTTCTTTCGGATCGTTAAGCCCAAGGAATGTTACGTCGGAATTCTGGCTGTAACGAGCGACAATTTCGGCAATCGTTTCATTTCCCTGCCGCACAATAACTTCCGTGTCCGCATTGATTCTCAAATCCGGCATGAGTTCATCCAGGCTTTCCTTCATGGGAATTCGCTCGCTTTCGCCGTCAACAACGGAACGAACAACAATTCTGGCGTCTTGCCACTCAGGGTTCAAGCTCAGAAGATAAGCGAGCATCAGCATCATGTCGCCGTTGTTTTGCAGTCCGCCCCACCAAATATCGATTTGCGTCCGCTGCCCGGGTTCATGCGCCCAATTCAGGCGCGCGATGATGGCGCTTTTTCCAGCTCTGGCCGTTGCACGCACAATTCGCAGCATCGCTTCCAGGCGCGGCGGCTCCTTCGGCCAGCCGAACATAACAGTATTTGATTGCAGCCCTGCGATGCCGTTGGCTTGCGTAATGCTGATAACGCCGTTTTCCAAATCAGGCACGACGTCAACCTCGCTAAAAGCGGTTAATCCGGCTGATTCAATGGCTTCGTCCATTTCCGAAAGCAGCTCAGAAATTGACGCTTTTTCTTTTTTAAGATCGCCTTCCACAAGCTGGCACGCCGTAACAACGCCGCGATTCTGATTAAACCAATTCGCCAGGCGCACCAAGCCAATTCGTTTGGCCGGATTACCTGAAAAAAGCAAAATGTGTGGCCGCCAATTGCGCGGATCGGGCTTGTGTCTTTTGAGCTTGAGCAGAGCAAAACGCGCCAGCGCCATCCAAAATCCGGCGCGGACGTCGCCCCAGCTTTTTTGGTAGGCGCGCCGACGAAGATAAAAATAGAGCACCAGTTCCAAAATCACGGCGAAAACGCAGGCAAGCGGGCTGATCAAGAACATCACGCTGATTGCGCCCGCCGCGCCAAGCAGGCAAACGTACCAGGGAACGTTGATCGTTGGTCGGTAGGAAGGATCGCCGACGATATTTTCCATCGCGGCGCTCAAATTAATCGTGACGTAAAGGGTCAAAAACAGAATCGTCACAAACTGCGCGATGGTGTTTAAGCCGCCCAACGCAACTGCGGCCAGCGCAATGGCCCCGCTGACCCAGGTCGCCGTTGTCGGCTGGCCGGTGTTCGAGAGTTTCGCGAATCTTTTTGGCGCAAGTCCGTCGTTTGCCAGCGCTTGCAATACGCGCGGGCCGCCCAAAACGCTGCCGAAAGCCGAGGAAAGAATAGCGCCCCAAACACCGGGATACACCAGCAGCGCGCCAAAAACGGCAATAGACGACCAGACGATCACGCCCGGTTCCGCCAGCGCTTCAAAACTCATGCGCGTGGTCATCGAAAGCAAAATTGGAATCGTGATGTAAATGACGGTCCCGGTGACCACAGCCAGCAGCGTGCCTTTGGGAATTGACCGGCGCGGATTTTTCAAGTCGCCGCTCATGCCGATGCCTGCAGTAAACCCCGTCACCGCCGGAAAAAATACGGCGAAAACGTACCAGAAGCCTTCCGGCGCCGTCCGGTAAGTCGGCGCAAGTTCCGGAGCGCGCAATTCCGCTGTAAACACGCCGATAATGAGCGCGAGCAAAGAGAGTCCGACCGCGATCATGATCGGAATTTGCAGTTTGAGCGCCAGCTCCGCGCTCCTTCCGGCAACTACGGTAATGACGATGATGGTGACGGCGGCAATAAGTTGAATCGTATAATCGGGGAGGGGTGACGGCCAGAGCGACACGATGGACTCAGCCAATCCAAAGCAGTAAAAAGTAATGCTCAAAGTTCTGCACAAAAACAGCGGAATGCCAATGGCGCCGCCCAATTCGAGGCCAAGACTGTGAGAAACGAGGTAGTACTCCCCTCCCGCCCCGACGCGCATATTGGTGGCGATGGCGGATGCGCTCAACGCGGTGATAAAAGTGATTGAACTGGCCAAAAGGACGATCAAGATTGTGACTGGCAGGCCGACGTTTCCCACGACCCAGCCGAACCGCAAGTACATGATCAGCCCAAGAATCGTCAAAACGCTCGGCGTATAAACCCCAAGAAAAGTCCCGAATTTCGGCGCCGAATTTATCGTTTTTTCCGAACCGCCTTCCGACATTGCTTTCTCCTGCAAACAAATCGAAAAAGCAGGGAGAATAAAGAAATCTGCAATGAGTGTCCAGCAAAATTTCAGTCGTTTTTGACGGTCAACCAGCGTTATTTCCGCGCATCTTATCCCAGCCCAAAGCTGCAAAACATGCGATCAACAAAACACTGTATTCAACGCCGTTCCGCCCCGCGCCAACGACGAACCAACCTTCCTGAAAATGCACAAGAAGTACGCCGGTTAACAGTTGAATAATGAACCACGCGCAAACATACTTGACCTGATAATTGAGCAGCAACAATGCACACCCGATCAACTCAAAGAGCGTAATCGTCCAGGCGAGGACAACGCCGAAGGGGAAACCGACCGTTTCCAGGAAGACGCCAAAATCATCAACAATGCCGAGCGTGATTCTTGCGATTCCATGAATGGCCATAAGAAGAGCGATAACAATCCGAATCAATTTCATTGTTTCATTTCCAAATATTCAGACATTCTAAAAAAACTGAAGCAAATCGAAAAAGCGTGTAAAAAAAGAAATCCCCGACCAGCGCCCGGAATAATTCTGATGATTTCTCAAACCTCTCAAAAAATCGCTTTTTCGTCTGGCGTTTTCTGTATTGGCGGTAGGCATTATGCAAACTTCCTTTTTTTCAACCCGGCAGAGCGAAGTCGAAGAGATCGTTCCGCTTCTGGAAACGTTTCAGTTCCGGCAAGCGGCAAAAGCAATCGGCCAACTCAGCGGCGCGGGAACATTCATCCCTAACAAGAAAATTTACATCCGATGCCTCAACTATTGCGGCGAAAACGGGTTGAACGCATCAAGCGCTTCACAGGAAATCATCCACCTTTGGGAGATATTGCATCAAGAACAGGCGTGTGACGGCCAAGCGTCGCCGAACACACGTTTTCTTTTTAAAATTTTTGCAAAACGCTTGCTCGATCTGGACGCTTTTGACAAAAACGGACTTTTGCAAAATCATTCCCATATTTTTCACAGAAGCGCCTGTCTGATGCAGCGGCAAAAATTTTCTGAGGCGTATAAATCCCTGCGCGATTTTCTTTCGAGAGCGGACTTTAAAATTCCGGCGAGATATTGGGGCTACTTCGGAGACGCATCGCATCGTTTGCATAAAATGAAAGAAGCCAATCTTGGCTATCTCCGCTTGCTGGCTCAAAACCCTTTTGATGTGGATTGGAGCACCTTTCAACATCAAACACTCGCCGCCCTTTTCGAGAAACAGTTCAACCGTCACGGTTTGCAAAAAGCCTACGGTCTCTGGCCGTTTTACGCTTGGGCCAACAAGTACATAAACGTCCCCCAAAATCATCTTTTCATTTCTGAATTACTGGAAAACACGTCCGCGCAGCACGACCTGGGTCTTGAACCAACTGCAATGGAACGCTTGCATGAATTCAAACTGCTTGTTTTCCACGAGCAAGCACTCGGAAAACCAGGCGCGGCTCCGGAAATCCGGCGGCGGATGCGCGAATTAGAACCGGCTTTGTTCCAATTATACCTGTCCATTATTTCGCAATAACGAGGCTCGAAACCAATGACTACACGCTGTCAATTTCCGCGATTCATTACGCGTCTCTTGCTCGCATTTTGTCTATGTTTTTTTCAAATTCTAAATGCTCAGGACAAAGGCGATGATGCTTCATTATGCACTATGGCGTACAACATTCGCTACGGCGGCGCAAACCCGCCAAACGCCTGGCCAGATCGCAGGCCGATCATGAAAAACCTGATTCGTTCTCACATGCCGGACGTCATCGGAATGCAGGAAGCATTGTTTTTTCAGGTCAAAGACTTGCAAAAAGATTTGCCGGAGTACGCCTGGATCGGGCTTGGCAGAGACGGCGGCAGTCGCGGCGAGTTTATGGCGGTGTTTTATAAAACGAGTCGCCTGGAACCAATAGGATTTGATCATTTTTGGCTTTCAGGTACGCCGAACGTCGTTGGTTCAACAACGTGGGGCAATGAGAATCGCAGGATGGTGACATGGGTGCGGTTCCGCGATCTTTTGACCGGCAAACAGTTCTATTTTTTGAACACGCACTTCGACCATCGCATCGAAGAAGCGCGCGTCAACAGCGCAAAGTTGATTGTTGCGCGTCTCGCTGATCTGCGTTCGGATTTTCCGATTGTGCTCGCCGGAGATTTCAACGCCGAGGCCGGAAGCAGTGAACCTTTTGATATTTTGACGAAATCAGGCGGTTTTGCAGACACGTGGGATGTTGCTCAAGAGCGTGTCGGCGAGGGTATAAACACCTTTAACGGCTTTAAGCTCGATCATGCGAATCAAGGCAGGCGCATTGACTGGATTTTGACCCAAAACGTCGCCAAAGTTGAAAAAATCATTATCGATCAATACCAGGAAAACGGCCAGTTGCCGAGCGATCATTATCCGGTTATTGCCTGGTTGAAGCTTTAGTTTTTTTGGAACGGTTTCATAAACGTTCAGGCGTCACAATGCGTCATACATTAATGCAAGTTGCGACCTAACGCCATGCAAAGGAGTGCAAAGCTTGCTTTGCGATTCCCTTCGCGTCTTTCTTAAACTTTCTCGCACAGGGCTCTGAGTTTGCAGCTTTTTTCTCGCAAGCGGAGTAAAAGCAAAGCAAGCTTTGCACTCCTTTCAGTTGTTCCATTTCACGGTTCTGTATTAACGCCGCATTTTCAGAAAGACCGCAACCCAGGTCGCATTCTCGAAACTTACCGTAGGCTTTTTATTCGGAGAAAACATGAAACGTAAATCCTGCCTCACTGAAATAACGCTTGCCTTCTCACTGGCGTTTTTGACTTTCGCTTGCACCCCGTCAGAACCGGACTATGTGCCGCCGACGGATGGTGAAGTGAAATTCTCCGCGCTGACTCCAGGCGCATCTTCAACAAATGACTGGCCGCAATTTCGCGGGCCGAATAGAAACGGCGTGTCGCAAGAAACCGGTCTCATTCGCAGTTGGCCGGAGTCCGGCCCAAAAACGCTCTGGCGCAAATCGATTGGCGTGGGCTATTCCGGAATTGCGATAGAAAGTAACCGCATTTACACAAGCTACGCAGACGGAAGTAATGAAGTCGCTTTTTGCTTCGACGCCGATTCCGGGGACGAAATTTGGCGGCATATCCTCAACAAAAAATACAATGAACAATACGGCGACGGTCCACGCTCAACGCCGACCATCGACGGCGATTTTGTTTATGTGCTTGGCTCTTACGGCCCGCTCTACGCGCTCAACAAAACAACGGGCGAGCAAATCTGGACGGTAAATATTCACGACGCATTCGGCGACAAGGACGGCGATCTGGATCGCGGCTATTCCTGCTCACCCCTAATCGAAGGCGATATGCTGATCGTCAACGGCGGTCGGCAGCCGAAAGCAACGATTGTTGCGCTCAACAAACGCACCGGCGAGACGATCTGGACTTATCAAAACGGCAGAAATTCGTACTCATCGCAATCGGCTTGGGACATTGGCGGAACGCGGCAAATCGTCAGCCCCATCGGTTATGGCCTCGTCGGTCTTTCCGCCGCGGACGGCAAGGAACTGTGGAAATTTCCCTGGGACACGTCTTACGATCTCAACATCGCTGTACCGTCGTTTTTTCCGCCCAATTTCGTCATGCTCTCTTCCGGCTATGACAAAGGCGCGGCGCTTTTGCAAATCACAAAATCCGGCGATTCATGGCAGGTCGACCGCGTTTGGTCAAACCGTCATTTTCGCAACCATTTTAATGCTTCCGTCACCCAAGACGGCTACGTTTACGGCTTTGACAACAATCTTTTGAAATGCCTCGACGCCAAATCCGGCGAAGAAAAGTGGAAAGCGCGCGGCTACAACAAAGGCTCGTTGCTTCTCGCGGATGGGATGTTAGTGATCCTTGGGGAAA
Organism: uncultured Deferribacteres bacterium; assembly: GCA_964014485.1. GTDB lineage: Bacteria > Zhuqueibacterota > Zhuqueibacteria > Zhuqueibacterales > Geothermadaptataceae > CAXHAT01. The sequence continues at coordinate 1,143 of CAXHAT010000192.1, read as the reverse complement.
AAGGAAAGTTGGCGCTTGTGGAGGTAACCCCGGAAGCGTACAATGAATTGGCGGCGGCGCAGGTTTTGTCGGGCAAATGTTGGACGGCGCCCTCTCTTTCGAACGGACGACTTTACGCAAGAAGTCAGTCAGAACTCGTAAGTATTGACCTCATGAATCCCTGATAGCACTCTGACTTAGATTTCTTCTGCGGCCGTACAATATTTTCTCCTTTCAACCGTATTTGTGTGTGAATTCGATTTATTGAAAGGAGAAAGTCGATGCTAAAACTCTCTCGGGCAATGATAGGATTCTGCTTTGCCATTCTCATTAACATTCAGCTTGGCGCACAAGAATCTATTCTGCTGCAACCCAAAATTCATCTTTCTGCGAACGACGGCTCTGAGATTAAGTTACCGGACACGGCGCCGTCACTTTTGTTAAGGAGTTGGTTGGCCGCACACAACTCTGGTCATCGCGATTCGATAAAAGCTTTTATAGAAAGTCGGTACTCACAAAAATTTCTTTCCAAAATTAATCTGGAAAAACACTTAAACTTTTATCGGGAAGCAGGTAAAATGTTTGGACGGCTCAAAAGCAGACCGCATTTTATCGAACAGAGCGATTCGTTAAAAATTGTTGCTCATTTTCTTAAGAAAGGTTTGACAAAACCCGAATCGCTGTTGCCGGAAAATATCATTGTCATCGAAGTAGACGCTGATCCTGCCGCTCCGGCCTTTTTGGAACGAGGGGTCGGCATGGCGCCACTGATTTGCCAGACTCGCGAAAAGCGAAGAAAATCAAAGTCTTAGACTCAGAGCGTATTTGGAAAGTAAAACAATCCTGTCAAAATGATGGAACTTCCAAACTAATTTATTATATTTGCTGTACTTGATTTAGCCTGTCTCATCTTGGTTTTGCAGCTTTGAACTTCCGGCTTAAAAATTCTCGCAAGCGCCATCCGAAATGGAAAAAATTCTATAGCTTCCCCCGATCCCTCATATTCCTGTCTTTTCCCCTGTCGCTTTTTCTTAATAGTGCTTTAGCACAGGATAAAGGTGTTTTTCGTGCAACGTTTCAGCAAACAAGCGACTCTTTAAAAATCGCTCAAATTAAAAACTGTCTCTTATACACATCTGACGCTGCCGACGAGCTTCTTGGTGT